>DASZPQ010000031.1:0-28345 GCA_035550275.1 Gaiellaceae bacterium
CCTTCGAGCCGATCCGGGCGAAGAACTGCGCCAGCTCGCAGCCGACCGGGCCTCCTCCGAGCACGAGGAGCGACGGAGGGACTTCGGTCGTCTCGGTCGCCTCGACATTCGTCCAGTAGTCGATGCTGTCGAGGCCCGGGATCGGCGGAATCACAGGTGACGAGCCGGTTGCGATCACGAGCCGGTCGTAGGGAATCTCGTGGCCGTCGACGCGCACGACCCCGGGCTCCGTCACGATCGCCTCGCCGCGAACGAGCTTGCAGCGCTGGCCGTCGAGCCAGTCGACCTGCGACGCGTCGTCGCGCTCGGCGACGATGTCGCGCCAGGCAAAGACTCCGGCAGGATCGAGCTTCCCGCCGCTGAGGCCGGGCGTGTGGCCGATCGCCGCGAGCAGCTCGGGCGCGCGCAGCATCGTCTTCGTCGGCATGCACGCCCAGTACGAGCACTCACCCCCGACGAGGTTGCGCTCGACCAGCGTCAGCTCGACGTCGGCGTCGAGCCGGCGGAGGGCCCCGACGAAATGCTCGCCGGTCGACCCTCCACCGAGAACGACAACGTGCATTTAGAGCAGGCCGTTTGCCTTGAGGAAGGCTTTGGCAACTGCAGCCGGGGTCTGCTTGTTCACTTCGACTGCCTTGTTCATGGCGAGGATCGCCGGCAGCGTCAGCTTGGCCGAGACGGCGTTGACCGTCGAGGTGAACGTCGAGCCGGCGGCGGTCACGACCGACGTCTTCACGATCGGCGCCACGTTCTGGAACCCGGTGACGTGCTTCGGATCTGAGAGGACGGTGTACTTGGACGGAGCGCCGAGCGGCGGGTCGGTCGAGAACACGTCCGCCGCCAGCACATCGCCGGCGTCGAGGGCGGCATACGCCGAGATGCTTCCGAGTGACGAGAACGTCGCCTTCTTGATCCCGTACTGCTTCGTGTAGCCCACAAAGCAGGTGTTTCGCGTCTTGCACTCCGGGAAGCCGCCGAACTTGAAGCTCCCGACCTTCGACAGGTCGGCAATCGTCTTCAAGCCGTACTTCTTCGCCGTCGCGTTCGTGACAGCGACGACGTCCGTGTCATAGAACGGCGTGGCTTTCAGGAGCGTGTAGCCCTTGGCTCCCTCGAGCGACTTTGCGAGCGCATAGGTCGCCGAGGCGGTCTTCGGTGAGTTCGTGTGATGGAAGACGTCCTGCACGATGACGCCCGTGTACTCGGGATAGAAGTTGATCTTGCCGCTCGTCAGCGCGGTCTGGATCAGCTCGGACGAGCCGAAGCTCCCCTTGTCGCTGACGCTGAACCCTTTCGCTGTGAGGGCCTGGCTGTAGAGCTGTCCGAGGATGTACTCCTCGGCGAAGTTCTTCGTGCCGATCACGATCGTCGGCCCTGATGTGGTCGCCGGCCGCGCAGTGCCGGCAAACAAGCCGAGAACGATTGCAACTCCAAGTGAGATCGCGAATGCTGCCTTCGCAGCCCTGCGCATGTGCTTTCTGATCACTGTTCCTCCTTCACCAGTTTGCCCACCGTCGGGACCCTACCCACCCGAATCCCGCTCGGGGTTAACGCTCTCTGTAACGCAAGAAGGGCCAGCCATACTCCCGCTGAGAGCGCCATCACGCAAATTGCCGCGCCGAGCACGCCGGAGAGCCGGTAGCTCGCCTGGTTCACGATCACGTCACCAAGCCCGCCTCCGCCGGCAACGGCCGCGATCGGCGCGGTCGCGACGACGGTCACCGCGGCGATCCGGATTCCGGTGAAGAGGAGCGGCAGTCCGAGGGGCAGCTCGACCAGCCGTAGCACCTGCGCGCCGGACATGCCCATGCCGCGAGCGGCCTCGACGACGTCGCGGTCGACTCCCTCGATCGCCAGATACGCGTTCGTCAGCAACGGCCCGGTCGCAAGGACGGCAAGCGCGACCATGTTGTTCACGAAGCCGATTCCGAGCACGGTCAGAAAGGCTCCGATCAAGACCACGCTCGGAAGCGCACGGCCGATGATCGACGCGCCGATTGCGAGGTTCGCGCCACGATGCCGGTGCCCGAGGACGATTCCGACCGGGAGCGCGATGAGCATCGCGATCGCGAGCGCGGCGAGCGTGAGCTCCATCTGCTCGGCCGCCTTGTGGGCGAGAAACGTGGGGTGGTTGCCGATGAAGCGGAGCGCATCGACGAACGTGCCAGGGTGGAAGCTGTCGGCGACGATCACGACTGGCTCCTGACTGCCCACGGCGCGAGCAGTCGCCGTGTGACGACCAGGGCGCCGTCACAGGCGAGCGCCAGCCCGATCGCGAGCGCACCGGCTGCATAGATCTCGGTTTTGAATGGCTGCGGATCCTGCAGCGCGAAGAAGATCGGGTAGCCGAGCCCTTTCGGCAGGAGGGTTGCGGCGATCGTCGCGATCGAGATCGTCGAGATGACGGCGATTCGCAGGCCGCTGACGATCGCCGGCACTGCGAGCGGGATCTCGACCCGCCAGAGGATCTGCGAGCGGGTCAGGCCCATCCCACGCGCGGCGTCGAGCACCTCTGGCGGTGCGGAACGCAGTCCGTCGAGCATGTTCGGGAACAGGATCACGAGCGTGTACGCCACGAGCGCGACCTCGACCGTGGTCGTCGTCACACCGGTGAACGGCACGAGCAGCTGGAAAAGCGCGAGGCTCGGGACCGTGTAGAGGAGCGCAGAGACGATTCCGATCGGCTGGACGACTCGGTTGAACCGGTGCGCGAGGAACATCAGCGCGAACGAGATCGCGAAGCCGATCCCGACCGCGATCGCGGTCAGCTCGATGTGCTGCTCGAGCGCCGGCCAGAGCGTGTCGTGCCAGTGTGCCCGGGCCCAGTCCCAGCAGAAGGTCCGGTTCGCGAGCACGCAGGAGCTCGCCTGGCCGAAGTTGGGGATGACCGGGCCGTTTGAGGCGATCACGACTGCAGGAGCTTGGTTGCGAGCGCGAGCGGAAGCACGCCAATCGGGTTGCCGTCGTCCCCGGCGACGACCAGGCTGTCAGTCCCGGCATCCAGCATCAGCGAGACCGCATTTCGAACCGTGCTGCGCGCGGAGGCTTGTAACAAGTTGTTACTTGCGGCGGGAAGCGGTTCGAGCTCGAGGTCGCCGAGTTGGTGCAAGGCGAGCCGGCGGAGTGCTCGGTCTTCGCCGATGAACTCTGCGACGAAGTCGTCGGCCGGATGGGCGAGGATCGCGTCGGGCGTGTCGTATTGGGCCAGCACGCCGCCGTTTCGCAGGATGGCGATCCGGTCGCCCATCAGGATCGCCTCGTCGATGTCGTGGGTGACGAAGATCACCGTCTTCGCCACCTCCTTGTGCAGCCGGCGGAGCTCCTGCTGGAGCCGGTGCCGCGTGATCGGGTCGAGCGCGCCGAACGGCTCGTCCATCAGGAGCACGGGTGGATCGGCCGCCAGCGCACGCGCGAGCCCGACGCGCTGGCGCTGCCCGCCGGAGAGCTGGGCCGGGTAGCGCTTCGCGTCGCCCTCCTCGAGGCCGACGAGCTCGAGCAGCTCCGCCGTGCGGGCCTGGATCCGCTTCTTGTCCCAGCCGAGCAGCTTCGGGACGGTGCCGACGTTCTCGCCGATCGTCAGGTGCGGGAAGAGGCCGACGTTCTGGATCACGTACCCGATCCCGCGGCGCAACTCGACGGTCGAGAGCTCGAGGATGCTCCGCCCGTCGATGCGGATGTCGCCCTCGTCGAAGGAGATCAGGCGATTCACCAGCTTCAGGGCGGTCGTTTTCCCGCCGCCCGACGGCCCGACGAGGACGCAGAACGTGCCTGCTGGGATGTCGAGCGAGAGCTCGCTCAGGGCGGCCGCGTCCCGTCCCGAGTACCGCTTCGTGACGTGATCGAAGACGATCTCGGCGGCGCCGCTGCTCATGCCGCCGCATTCCTGATTCCGGCCAGGCCCATCGCCCCGCCGATCACGAGCAGTACGGCGGTGATCGCCATCGACTGATGGAAGCCCGAGACGCTGAGCAGATTGCTCGAGCCGGCGATCGCGGCTCCGACGATCGCGATCCCAAGCAGGCCGGCGACCCGCGCGATCGCGTTGTTGATTCCCGACGCGATCCCCGCGTCGCCAGGCCCGGCGTCCTGCAGCACCGTCGAGGTCAGGGGCGCCACGATGAACGACAGCCCGACCGAGAAGACGATCAGCGGGCCGAGCAGGTCGCGCCAGTAGACGAAGCCGGGGGAGAGCCGCAGCATCAAGAGCAGCCCGGCGGCGCAGATGAACGGGCCGAGCCCCATGAAGAACCGCGGCCCGAACCGCATCGAGAGCCGGCCGACGCGCGGAGAGAGGAAGAACATCACCACGGTGATGGGTACCGTGGCGAGCCCGCTTTGGATCGGCGAGTAGCCGGCGAGCTGCTGCAGGAAGATCACGAGGAAGAAGGTCAGCGTCGAGAGCGCGGCGTACACGGTGAGCGTCTCGGCGTTCGCCCAGGTGAAGTTGCGGCGCCTGAACAGGCGAAGCGGCAGCATCGGCGCGGCTGCGCGCGCTTCCCAGGCGACGAAGATCGCAAAGACCGCGAGGCCGCCGAAGAGGCTGCCGAGGATCATCGGATCGCTCCAGCCGTGGCGCGGCTGCTCGATCAGCGCGAAGACCGGGCCGCCGAGGCCGACCACGCACAATGCGCCGCCGAGGAAGTCGACACGCGCGTGAGCCTTGCTGCGGTCGCCGTCGCGAAGCGCATAGGCAGCGAGGAGCATGGTCACGACGACGATCGGCGGATTGATCAGGAAGATCGAGCGCCAGGAGCCGACCGAGACCAGCCAGCCGCCGGCGAGCGGCCCGATCACGAACGAGATCCCGGTCCACGCCGTCCAGGTTCCGATCGCGGCACCGCGCTCTTCGCCGTCGAAGGTCGACGTGATCGTCGCGAGGGCTGCGGGCGTCAAAAGCGCGCCTGCGATTCCCTGCAGGCCACGGCCGAAGATCAGCGTGGTCCCGTTCTGCGCCAGCGCACACAGCAGCGAGGTGATTCCGAAGGTCGCGAGCCCCCACATGAAGACCCGCTTCCCGCCGAAGAGGTCGCCCAGCGACCCGCCGACGAGGATCAGCGAGCCGAGCGTGAGCAGGTAGGCGTCGACGACCCACTGCTGGAGCACGAGGCCACCGCCGAGATCGCGCTGGATCGCGGGCAGCGCGACGTTCACCACGCTTCCGTCGAGGAAGACGATCGTCGATCCGAGGATGCACGCGATCAGGATGAGCCGGTTGCGCTTGCTGTCGTCCAGGCGCTCGATACTAGTGGTCGGCCCCGTGGCTCACGCTGCGCGGTCGCTGGGCTTTCGTGATCGACTAGTTGGCCCGCGGGACGTGGCAGTTGGACGGCAGGGGCTTCCCGCCGCGCAATGCTTCGAGCCGTGCAGCAACGAGGATCTTGATGAACTGCGGGTCAGTCGGTCTCATCACCATCTCTTTTCCTCCAATTCAAGAATCTTCACGTCGAGATACTAAGGGCTGTATCTCTTGACGTCAAGAGTTTTTGTGTCAAAATAATTGCGAGATGGAAAAAGATCATGTCGACAGGTTTCTCGCGCACCTCGAGGGCATCCCGGATCTCGACTACGACGTCGAGGGAATCGTCGAGCGCATTCAGGGCCTCGAGAAGCGCTTCAAGCGGGCGCTCGAGACCACGCTCGAGGAGCACGGGCTCTCATATGGGGAGTGGAAGGTGCTCGGAGCGCTCCGGAACGAGAGCAATCCCCACCATTGCTCGCCGGGGTGGCTGGCGAACGAGCTCGAGCTCTCCAGCGGCGCGATGACGAACCGGCTCGACAAGCTCGAAGCGGCCGGGTTCATCCGGCGGGCCCCGGACCCGGAGGATCGCAGGGGCGTGAGGATCGAGTTGACCGGGGAAGGGGCTCAGGTCTGGATCGAGTCAACGAACGCGCAGGCACGCAAGGAGACGCTGGTCGCAGGTGCGCTCACGAAGAAAGACCAGGCGCAGCTGAACACGCTGCTGCGGAAGCTGATGCTCTCGTTCGAGCGAACCGAAGGCCCGTATTAGCCAGCGGTTCGGAGGCCCGCGTGCCCGTCGCGCTGGCCAAGCGCGTGGAACTCTTCCGGTTCCCGAATGCCTTCGACGCAGTCGGCGACGTATTCCCCGAACGCCGGGCCGTGCTTGAAGCCGTGGCCTGAGCCGCCGCCGAGCAGCCACCAGTTCGCGTGCTCGGGGTGCCGGTCGACGAGGAAGTGCGTGTCGCGGGTGAGGCTGTACTGGCAGACGCGCGCGCCGATCAGCGGCGCGTTCGCAAGCGCCGGGAAGCGGCGCGTGGCGTAGTCGCGCGCGATCTGCTCGTTCGAGGGAAGTGGGAGGCGGTTGAGCGAGTCCGGGTCGACGTCCTCGCCTGGGCCGTCCGGCGCGATCTTCATCCCGAGACCGCCGAGCTCGCCGTGGCCGTAGGCGGGCGCGTCGTAGTCGCAGAAGCCGGGCGTGCCAGCCCAGGTGCCGTCGACGCCGAAGAAGAAGACGTCGCGGCGCGAGATCTGCAGCTGGACGAGGCTGGGGAAGAGCTTCGGTAGCCATGCGCCGCAGGCCCAGACCACCACGTCCGCCTGGGGCGGATCGGCGAGCGTCACCCGGCGGGCCTCGACGCGAAGGCCGCGCGCGAGCGCTTGCGTGGCGAGCCGGGCATACAGCACGCCTGCCTCGGGCTCGAAGAACACCGAGCGGAGGTCGTCACCGCCGAGCGAGGGGAAGAGACGCAGCGCCTCCTCGGGCGTCAGCCGTTCGCCCGGCATGCCGAGCCGTGCCAGCGTTTCCTCGCTGCGTCGCGTGAAGTCGCCGTCGCCGCTATCGAACCACGCGATCCCGACCGGCTCGAAGAGCCTTGTGCCCGTCTCGGCTTCGAGCTCTTTCCAGAGCCCAAGCGCCCGCTTTGCCATGAGCGAGTACCACTCGACATCGCCGTGCGCAAAGCGGATCAGCCGCGTATCGCCGCCAGAGGCAGAGCGAACCGTGCCCGGCGTGTACTGCTCGACCACCGTGACGTCCCAGCCACGGCTCGCAAGCTCACGCGCCGTCGAGACGCCGAAGACGCCGGCCCCGACGACGACTGCGGTGCTCATCCGGCGGCGTCGATCGCAGTGCGCAAGCTGCGGACGTAGTCGCGAAGAGCCGCGGGGCCCTCTTCGGCGACCTGGATCGCCCGGGAGCCGACAACGACCCCGTCCGCAAGGCCGGCCACTGCCCCTGCGTGCTCCGGCGTCGAGATGCCGAAGCCGGCATACAGCGGCGCCTTCGTAAAGGCGCGGGTCCGCTCGACCAGTCCGGCCAGTGCCGGGGAGACCGTGTCGCGCGCCCCGGTCGTCCCGGTCAGGCTGACGAGGTAGAGCCAGCCGTCGGTGTTGTCGGCGCAGAGCTGGATTCGCTCGTCGGTCGAGGTGGGAGCCACGAGCTGGATCCGGGGCACCTCCTGATGCTCCTCGACGGGCAGGTCGACGACGATCGAGCTCGTCGCTCCGGCGGCGCGCGAATCCGTCACGAACCGCTCGTGACCGTAGGCCTCCAGGATCGCGGCATAGGTCATCGGCACGAGCGGCACGTCGACGCGCGCGCGCGTTTCCGCGACGCACTGGAGGCACTCGGCGGTGCGCATGCCGCGCGCGAGCGCGCGTTCCGAGGCGAGCCGGATCGTCGGGCCTTCGGCGAGTGGGTCGGAGAACGGGATCCCGAGCTCGATCAGATCGGCTCCGCCTTCGACGGCGGCTTCGGCGAGCACCGGTGTCTCGGGCTCGCAGACCAGATAGATGACGAGCTTCTTGCTCACGAGCGGGCCAGCACTTCGGCCAGATCCTTGTCGCCACGGCCCGAGAGGCAGACGAGCACGAGCTCCTCTTCGATGTCGAGGGCCCGGGCGAGCGCGTGCGAGCTCTCGAGCGCCGGAATGATTCCTTCGGTCTCGGCGAGCCGGTGGAAGGCGACCAGCGCCTCCTCGTCGGTGCAGGGCAGATAGTCGGCGCGACGAGAGTCGCGGAGCGCAGCGTGCTCCGGGCCGACGCCGGGGTAGTCGAGCCCGGCCGAGATCGAGTGCGCATCCGTGATCTGACCGTCGTCGTCTGCGAGCACCGACGAGCGCGCGCCGTGGAGCACGGCAGGTCGCCCGGCTCCGAGGCTCGCGGCACCGGCGGCTTCGACGCCGACCAGTCGCACGTCGGTGTCCTCGATGAACGCATAGAAGGCTCCGATCGCATTCGAGCCGCCGCCGACGCAGGCGACGACGGCTTCCGGGAGCCGTCCTTCAGCCGCGAGCATCTGCTCCCGCGCCTCGTCGCCGATCACGCGCTGCAGGTCGCGCACGATCTCCGGATAGGGCGCGGGACCGACACAGGAGCCGATCAGATAGTGAGTCGTCTCGACGTTCGTGATCCAGTCGCGGATCGCCTCGCTCGTCGCCTCTTTCAGCGTCTTCGTGCCGAACTCGACGGCACGCACCTCGGCGCCGAGCAGGTGCATCCGCTCGACGTTCGGGGCCTGACGGCGCATGTCCTCGGCGCCCATGTAGACGACGCATTCGAGGCCGAACTTCGCACAGACCGTGGCGGTTGCGACGCCGTGCTGGCCTGCCCCGGTCTCCGCGATGATCCGGTGCTTTCCCATCCGCTGCGCGAGCACGGCCTGGCCGAGCGCGTTGTTGATCTTGTGCGCGCCCGTGTGCATCAGGTCTTCGCGCTTCAGGTAGACCCGCTTGTTCGGAGCGAATCGATCGGCGAGGGTCAACGGTGTCGGGCGCCCGGCGTAGTTCGTGAGCAACGCGTGCAGCTCGCGATGGAAGCTGTCGTCTGCCTTCGCGGCCGCCCAGCCCGCCTCGAGCTCGTCGAGCGCAGGGATCAGCGTCTCGGGGACGTAGCGTCCACCGTACGCACCGTAGGTTCGTGTCATCGAGCGGCCTCCACCCAGTCGCGGATTTTCTGGTGATCTTTGATTCCTGGAGAACTCTCGGTCGAGCGGGCGGAGTCGACGATCCACGGGTGGACCGCGTCGATAGCCGCGCGCACGTTCTCGGGCCCGAGCCCACCGGCGAGCATCACCCGGCCCGTCTGCGCGCGGGCGCGCTCGAACTGCGTCGCATCGGTCTGCTCCCAGGGGAGGTCGATCACGGTCGCGACCTCCTCGTGGCCTCGGCGCAGCACTCCGTCGCGAGCCCGGTGGCCGTCCTCGAGCTCGTAGAACTGGATCAGATCGGCGTCGGTGTCCTGCTCCTCGCCGACGAAGACGGCGACTCGGAGCACGGTGTCAGGAGCATCCAGCAGCTCGTCCGTTCGCCGCGGGCTCTCCTTCGCGAGGATGAAGCCGACGAGATCGGCGCCTGCGTCGACTGCAACGTCGACGTCCTCCTGGCGCGTGAGGCCGCAGACCTTCACGAGCGGCCGAGAGAGCAGCTCGGCGAGCTTGGCGCCCGGATCGGGTGCGCGCATCAACGTTGACCCGATCAGCATCGCGTTCGCGCCGGCGCTCTCTGCCGCGGCTCCCTGGGCGCGCGTCGCGATCGCCGACTCGGCGACGATCGTCCGGTCGCGCGGAGCCGTCGCGAGCAGCTCGAGCTGGGCCCTTCTGTCGATTTCAAAGGTCGAGAGGTCACGTGCGTTGACTCCGATCGTGGGCGCGTCCAGCGCGACGGCGCGCAGGAGCTCCTCGAGGTTGTGCGCCTCGACGAGCGTGTCGAGCCCGAGCGCCTGCGCGTCGCGCATCAGCTCTGCGCAGCGAGCATCGTCGAGGTCGCGGAGCAGGAGCAGCACCGCATCGGCGCCCGCCAGCGCGGCTGTGCGGAGATCGTCTGCGTCTGCGAAGAAGCCTTTTGCGAGCAGCGGCAGGGATGTTGCCGCCCGCGCCGCGCGGAGGTCGTCCCAGGCGCCGGCGAAGCGCTCGTCGACGAGAATCGACATCGCCCGGGCGCCGGCCTGCTCGTAGGAGCGAGCTACCTGGGCAACGTCTCCGTTCGGCCGCAAGTCGCCGGCCGACGGCGAGCGTCGCTTGAACTCGGCGATCGCGCCAAATCCGGGGGCGGCGAGTGCGTCTGCGAACTTCATGCGTCTTCCTGGGAGAAGGCGATCAGCTGGTCGAGGCGCTCTGTTGCTGCTCCCGAGTCGATTGCGGTGCGAGCGAGCACGAGGCCTTCGCGCAGATCTGCGGCATGCCCGCCTGCGGCGATCGCTCCGGCGGCATTCAGCAGCACCGCCGAGCGGTGGCCCGCGCTGCCGCCGCCGCCGAGGACGGCCCGTAGCGCAGCGGCATTGAATGCCGCGTCGCCGCCGGCGAGGTCGGCCTGATCGGCGCGCTCGATGCCGAGGTCGAGCGGATCGAGCTCGTATTCGCGCACGGCCCCATTCTCGACCTCGGCGACGAGGTTCGGGCCGGTAGGCGACAACTCGTCGATTCCACCGGCGCCATGGACGACGTAGGCGCGGCGCGCATCGAGCGCGACGAGCGCATGAGCGATCGTCGGCACGAGCGCGGGGGAATAGACGCCGATCACCTGCGCGCGAGCGCCGGCGGGGTTCGTCAGCGGTCCGAGCACGTTGAAGATCGTGCGGGTGTTCAGCTCGCGGCGCACAGGGCCGGCGTGCTTCATCGCCGGATGATGAGCCGGGGCGAAGAGAAAGCCGAAGCCGAGCTCGTCGATCGACTGCTCGATCCGTGCCGGCGGCTGCTCGAGCCTGAAGCCAAGCGCCTCGAGGACGTCGGCGGCGCCGGTCGCGGACGATGCTGCGCGGTTGCCATGCTTGGCAGCCGCTGCACCGGCGGCGGCGGCAACGAGCGCCGCGGCGGTCGAGATGTTGAAGGTGTTCGCGCCGTCCCCGCCTGTGCCGGCAGTGTCGACGAGGTCATCGCGCTTCGGGCGCACTGCGAGCACGTGCGCGCGCATCGCCTCTGCGCAGCCCGCGATCTCCTCGGCCGTCTCGCCCTTCAGCCGCAACGCAACGAGGAATCCACCGATCTGGGCGGGCGTGGCCTCGCCGGACATGATCGTGTCCATCACGCGCCGGGCCTCGGCGCGGGGGAGATCCTTGCCCTCGAGGAGCTGCGCGAGCGATTTCTGCATCAGCTCGTCTCCAGGAAGTTCTTGCCGATTGCCGGACCATCCGGCGTCAGCACCGATTCCGGATGGAACTGGACGCCGAAGACCGGCAGCTCGCGATGCCGAACCGCCATGACTTCGCCGTCAGCCGAGGTTGCCGTCACCTCGAGCGATTCTGGCACGGTGATCGCGGCGAGCGAGTGGTAGCGCCCCGCCGGGAAATCCTCCGGCAGCCCTGTGAAAAGATCGCGCCCGTTGTGTGAGACGTTCGTCGCCTTCCCGTGGACGAGCGCCTGGGCGGCTCCGATCTCACCGCCGAAGGCCGAGACGATCGCCTGGTGGCCAAGGCAGACGCCGAGCACAGGCACCGTCCCGGCGAAGCGCGACACGGCTTCGATCGAGATGCCCGACTCCTCGGGCCGCCCGGGACCGGGCGAGATGACGAGGTGCGAGGGCGCCAGGGCCAGCGCCTCGTCGACGGTGATCTCGTCGTTCCGGCGCACGACCACCTCGGCGCCGAGCTCTGCGAAGAGGTGCGCGAGGTTGTAGGTGAACGAGTCGTAGTTGTCGATCAGAAGCAGCACAGCTAAGGAGCCTCCGCCAGGTCGATCGCGGCTTCGAGCGCGGCGAGCTTGCGCAGGCACTCCTCGTGCTCTGCGCGCGGGTCGCTGTCGGCGACGATCCCCGCGCCTGCCTGGAGCAGCGCGACGCCTTCATGCAGGACGATCGTGCGGATCGCGATGCACGCGTCCATCGGGCCGCCCGGCAGCGAGTAGAGCACCGCGCCGGCGTACGGCCCGCGGCGATAGCCCTCGAGCTCGGAGATGATCTGCATCGCCCGCACCTTCGGCGCGCCCGAGACGGTCCCCGCCGGGAAGCAGGCGCGCAGGAGGTCGAAGGGCGTGACGCCGTCGGCGAGGTCGCCGCCGACTTCCGAGACGAGGTGGGTGATGTGCGAGAACCGCTCCGGCTCGAGGAAGCGCTCGACCTTCACCGTGCCGGCCTTGCACACGCGCGAGAGGTCGTTGCGGCCGAGGTCGACGAGCATGATGTGCTCCGCGCGGTCCTTTTCCGAGGTCAGCAGCCGCTCGGCGTCGCCTTCGCCTGCGGCCGTCGAGCCGGCAATCGGGTTCAGCGAGGCGCGCGAGCCTTCGCACTTGACGAGCGTCTCGGGCGATGAGCCGATCAGCGCGATGTCATCGAGTTCGAGCAGGAAGAGATACGGAGAGGGATTGACCGTGCGGAGCGCGCGGTAGAGCCCGACTGCCGAGACCTCGGTGGGCCGTTCGGCACGCTGCGAGAGCACGATCTGAAATGCGTCGCCACGGCGGATGTGCTCCTTGCAGACCTCGACGCCACGCTCGTAGTCGGCCTGAGCCGGAAAGCGCTTCGTCGGAGCCGTGGCGACGGGCTCGCGAACGGGGCGCGGGACGTCGGCGGCGAGCAGTCGCGCAACTTCCTCTGGATCGCCGTGGAGCACCTCGGCGACGCCGGCACCGTGATCGAACCGGACGAGGATGTCTGCGACAACGAACCGGCTCTCGGGGAGGCCACGGCCCTCCTCGGGCATCGGCACCGTCGGCTCGAGCTTCGCGACGAAGTCATATGAGAGGTAGCCGACCACGGGCTCCGATGCGACCTCGGCCTCCTCGTAGGAGATCAGCCGGGAGCCGCTGCCGACGAGCGAATAACGCCCGAGCCGTCCGCGCTCGACGGACTCGAGCAGGAAGCTCGCACGCCCTGCTTCGCGCAGCTGGAGATAGGCCCCGAGCGGGGTGAGGAGATCGGTGTCGAGAACGGATGATGTGGTCATGGTTCTGGGAGAAGCAGGCAAGAAAAAAGACCCTCAGCGGGTCTACGGTTCGAGCGGGTTACGGGCTGTGTTGCGTCCTAGATCAGGCGCAGGCTCCCGCTCCGCTCGGCGCGCCAGGCCCACCAGATCATGCGGAGAGGAGAATTCATCACGCACCACGATAGGCGCTGCTGCTTCAATCCGCAAGCCGATGCCGATCCCCGATCTGCTCCGGGACCTCCTCAAGGCCGCCGGCCCGTCCGGCCATGAAGAGCCTGCCGCCCGCGTCTGGCGCGCCGCCGCCTCGTCGTTTGCCGAGGTGCACGGCGACACGCTGGGCACCTCGTTTGCACGCGTTGGCCCGGGAAACGGGGCACCGACGCTGGCGCTCGTCGGCCATATCGACGAGATCGGGATCGCGATCACGCACATCGGCGAGAGCGGGCTGCTCTCCTTCGCGACGATCGGCGGATTCAGCGCCGAGACCCTCGTCGGCCAGCGGGTTCGGATCGCGACTCGCGACGGCGAAGTCAGGGGAGTTGTGGGGCGCCGCCGCGTCGCGCCGCCGAAAGGCCGCGATGAAGGCTCGAAGCTGGATCATTCCGACCTGCACATCGACATCGGCGCGAAGGACCGCGACGATGCGGCGAGCCTTGTGCGCGTCGGCGACGCCGCCGTCTGGGACGGCGCGCCGTTCGAGCTTCGAAACGGACGGATTGTCTCGCGCGCGCTCGATAACAGGCTCGGCGCCTATATCGCGCTCGAAGCGGCGCGCCGGGTGGCAGAGGCGGGGGACAGCCAGTTCGACGTCGTCGCCGTTGCAGCGGTGGGTGAAGAGGTCGGGTACTTCGGAGCGCGAACCGCGGCGTTCGCCATCGAGCCCGATGTCGCGATCGCGATCGACGTCACGTGGGCGACCGACATCCCCGGTGGGAATCCGAAGCTCGCCGGCACGTTCGAGCTCGGCTCGGGCGCTGCAATCGCGCGCGGCCCGATGATCAACGCGCACGTCTTCGACCTGCTGCTCACGGCTGCCGAGGAAGACGAGATCGCCCACACAGTCGAGGTGGCGACACGCCTGACGATGACCGACGCCGACGCGATTCACGTCTCGCGCGGCGGGGTCCCGACCGGGCTCGTCTCGGTGCCGCTCCGCTACATGCATTCGCCCGTCGAGCTCGGCTCGCTGGACGATGTCGAGGCGGCGATTGCCCTGATCGCGAGCTTCGCGCGCCGCCTCGGGCGCGATCAGAGCTTTGTCCGTTAACGGGGCTCGAACCGTCATCGTCTCGGCGGTGCGCACGCCGTTTGGCAAGCTCGGCGGCGGTCTGGCGCGCTCGTCGGCCACAGAGCTCGGCTCGATCGCGATTCGCGCGGCGCTCGCACAGGCGGGAATCGATCCTGGCGAGCCGGAGTACGTGATCATGGGGCAGGTCTTGCAGGCAGGCGCAGGCCAGGCGCCTGCTCGCCAGGCTGCGGTTGGCGCCGGGATCCCGGTCACCACTCCCGCTGACACGATCAACAAGGTCTGCGCCTCTTCGATCCGCGCGATCGAGATCGCCGATTCGATGATCCGGGCAGGTGACGTGGATGTCGTCGTCACCGGTGGGATGGAGTCGATGAGCAATGCGCCGTTTGCCCTCGACCGCGCGAGGTTCGGCTACCGGCTTGGTGACGGAACGCTGATCGACCTGCTCGTGCACGACGGCCTGACGTCGAGCTTCGACGGGCGGCACATGATCGAGCAGGCGTCGTTCGTCTCCGGTGAGCTCGGGATCTCGCGCGAGGATCAAGACGCGTGGGCGCTCCGCTCTCAGGAGCGCGCGGCGGCCGCGATCGATGCGGGGCGTTTCGCCGACGAGATCGTCCCGGTCGGCGAGCTCGCGATCGACGAGGCGCCAAGGCGGGACACGTCGCTCGAAAAGCTTGCCGCGCTGCACCCGCTTTTCGATGAGAACGGGACGACGACGGCCGGCAACGCGCCCGGAGTGAACGACGGCGCGTCGTGTGTGATCGTGACGAGCGAGGAATGGGCGCGGCGCCGTGGGGTCAAGCAGCTCGCGACGATCGTCGGCCAGGGCTTCGTCGCCGGCGAGTTCGCCTACCTCGCGGAAACGCCCGCCAGGGCGGCGGCAATCGCGCTCGGGAAGGCCGGCAAGTCGATCGGCGATGTCGCGCGGGTCGAGATCAACGAAGCGTTCGCCTCCGTCGCAGCGCATTCGACAAAACTCCTCGGCGCCGACGAGGAGACCGTGAACGTGAATGGTGGCGCAATCGCCCTCGGTCACCCGATCGGAGCGTCGGGAGGCCGGATCATCGCGACGCTCGTCCACGAGCTGCGGCGCAACGGCGGCGGGCTCGGGCTCGCAGCGATCTGCTCCGGAGGCGGCCAGGGAGACGCCCTGCTGCTCGATGTCTGAGGCGACCGAGCCGATCGGAGCAGCGGGTGGGGTGGTCCTTCGCGACGGCAAGGTGCTCCTCGTCCACCGCCCGGAGTACGACGACTGGACGATCCCAAAGGGCAAGCTCGACCCCGGCGAGACCTGGGAGGAGGCGGCCGTTCGCGAGCTGGAGGAGGAGACCGGCCTCCGTTGCGAGCTTGGCGCGGAGGTCGGCCGCACGCGCTACATCGACCACCGCGGCCGCGACAAGGAAGTCCGCTACTACCTGATGACGAGCGACGACGAGCCCGTGGCGCAGAACGAGATCGACGAGGTCCGCTGGGTGGCGCTCGAAGACGTCGCCGGCGTGCTCTCCTACGAGCGCGACGCGGACTTGCTGAGCCGCTTGTAGTACCGCACCTCGAGCGCCGCGACGCCGAGGCGCTCCTCGCGCTTGCTCGCCCCGTCCGGCGCCCAGCCGGCCGCTTCATAGAAGCGGCGCGCGCGGGGATTCTCGTCGAGCACCCAGAGCGTGGCCTCGTCGTATTCCTCGGCCAGTCGTTCCTCTGCTCGTGCGATCAACGCGCGCCCGACCCCGGTCGACCACGAATCGGGGTCGACGTAGATCGCGTAGAGCTCCCCGCCGGGTGTCCGGTCGCGGCTCGGCCCGACCGCCACGAATCCGACAACGCCCTCATCCGTCTCGGCGACGAAGATCGCCCAGCCCGCGGGCGGCGTCTCGAAGCGGCGCTGCCACCGAGACCAGTCGGCCTGGAGCTGGTCGAGCTCGTCAGGCGGGAAGACGTGCCGGTAGGCGGTCTGCCAGCCGCGGACCCTGATCCGCTCGACGGCTTCGGCGTCCGAACCGGTTGCAGTCCGAATTTCCATCCCTGAAAGAGTAGGCTCGTAGCCGATGGAGTTCCAGCACGTGCTCGTGATTGGCGCGGGTCAGATGGGCGGGGGGATCGCGCAGGTCGTGGCCGCGTCCGGCCGCCGGGTTTCGCTCTACGACTCACGCCCCGGCGCGACGGCGGACGCGTTGGAGCGAATGTTCCTGAGCCTCGAAAAGCTCGCGGCGAAGGGCGGCGCCGATCCCGTCGAAACGCTCGACCGCGTGAGCGTGGTCGACGACCTCGTCGACGCGGACCTGATGATCGAGGCGGTCAGCGAAGAGATCAGCGCGAAGGAGGCCGTCTTCCGAGCTGCCGACAAGCAGCTTGGCGAGCGGGCCATTCTCGCCTCGAACACGAGCTCGATCCCGATCGTGGCCCTCGCAGAGATGACCGCGCGGCCCGAGCGCGTGATCGGGATGCACTTCTTCAACCCGGTTCCTGTGCTCTCCCTCGTTGAGGTGATCCGAGCCGACCTGACCTCCGACGAGACGACCGAGAGGATCATTGGTCTGGCACGCGACCTCGGCAAGGAGCCGGTCGAGGTGCGCGACGGGCCCGGCTTCGTCTCGAACCGGATCCTGATGCCGTTCATCAACGAGGCGGTCCTCACGCTTCAGGACGACGTGGCGACGCCCGAAGCGATCGACACCGTCGCGAAGCTTGGCTTCGGACATCCGCTCGGCCCGCTGGCGCTGGCGGATCTGATCGGGCTCGACACGTGCGTGGCGATCATGCAGGTGCTCGCGCGCGGGCTCGACGACGAGAAGTACGCGCCCGCGCCGCTCCTGCGCGAGCACGTCGCCGCTGGCCGGCTCGGACGCAAGTCGGGGCAGGGCTTCTACTCGTACGAGTGAGGCGAGAGGGAGGGCCGGCCGCGGCTCCGAGAGGGGGAGCCGCGGCCGGTTTCGAGCTGACGTGCTAGGCCGTGCAGCCGCTGCTGCCGGCTTTTGACCCGTTCGGACATGTTGCGTTCGTCCAGGTCGCGCCGCTCAGCTTGGCACCGCTGAGCTTTGCCTTCGAGAGGTTTGCTCCCGAGAGGTTGGCACCGGTGAGATCGGCGCCTCGGAGATTCGCGCCCTTCAGGTTCGCGCCCGTCAGGGTTGCGTTCTCCAGATCGGCTGCGGGCAGGAAGCCGCCCGCGAGGTTCGCGCCGGCGAGATTCGCCTTGGACATCAGGGCCGTGGCGAAGTTCTGCCCCTTCAGGTTCTTGCCCTTGAGATTCGCGGACCTGAGATCGACCCGACCGCTCGCCGGATCGAGCTGCTCCGCCGGGGCGGTGCACTTCGTGAAGTCGAACATCCCGGCGAGATCGAACGGGATCCCTTCCTTCTTGTCGGTCGCGGCCAGCGCCTGGTCGAACGAGCCGCTGATCGACGAGAGGCCCCAGTTGTACTCGACGAAGTTGATGATCGAGGACTGGTCGCTGAGATTGTGGTCGACGTAGTTCTGCTTGGCACACGGCGAGATGACCATCATCGGCAGGCGGGACGAGAATCCGCAGCGTCCCTGCTGGCCGCCGAGCGGGGCAGAGGAGCTCGAGCCGCAGAGGCCCGAGGTCGGGTTCGATGCCGAGATGGTTCCGGTCACGGTCTTCGTGAGGTTGTCCGCCACCGACGCCGAGGTGTTCTGGATCCCCGGATAGACGTGGTCGTACCAGCCGTCCGAGTCGTCGTAGTTGATGATCACAGCGGTGCTCGACCAATCAGGCGTCTTCATCAAGGCGTTGATCTCCTTGACGACGAATGCCTGCTCGTCAGCCGGCTCGGAATACGCGGCATGACCGTCCTGATAGCCAGGTGCCTTCAGGAACGTCACTGCGGGCAGTGCGCTCGCGGGAAGCGCGCCTGAGGTGATCGCGCTGACCAGCTGGTCGAAGTCGGCGGTGTCGTAGTTGTGGTTCGGCGTGTTGAACTGCGGGCCGACGCCGTAGCCGCCCGTGAACGTCTGGGTGTCCTTGCCGATCGTCGACAGGCTGCCCGGCCCGGTGAGTGCCGAGTCGGAGATGGTCAGATGGTGCGGGTTGGCCGTGCTCGCATAGAACTGGAACGGCTCGTGGTGGGCGATGTAGTCGTCCTTGTACCCCCACTGGCCGGTTCCCCCGAGCGCAACCCCAACCGGGTGCACGGCGTTGCAGAGGGCCTGGTTGGACGAGTGCGCGACGCTGCTCTGGAAACCGGCAGTCGCGAACTCGTCAGGGATGAAGGTGCTGTCCGGCTGGCCCGTCTTCCCGATCGAGGCGAGCCCCGCCGTGTACGTCGTGGTCGGGTCGAAGCCACCCTGGAACCAGCCCCAGGAGAGCCCGGCCTGGTTCAACAGGTCGCCGATGTTCTGGCCCTTCAGAGCGACCGCGTCGCGCGTCGAGCAGTCGTCGTAGAACGGCTGAGCGTCGCTGGTGAGCGAGTAGCCGCCCGTTCCGTCCGCCGTGATGTCGGCGTTCGGTGCCGCGCTGGTCGCGATCGTGACGTTCCCTGCCTCGTTCTTCGTGTCGACGTTCCCGGTATCGCCTGACGCGAGATCGATCGCCCCCGGCGCCGACGGGCCGAACTCGGTGTCGAACGAGTTGTCGCTCATCGCGTAGTGCTGGGCGTAGTTCCAAAAGCCCGTGACCGTGTTGCCGTCGTAGTAATCCATCACCGTGGAGGCGCGGCAGAGCTCACCGAATGGCGCCGAGCCGTTGCCCTGGCCGACGGCCTGGACGAATTGATCCATGGCGCCGCCATCGAACGACTTCTCCTCGTCGCTGTAGTTGTGATCCTGGTCGCAGGTCAGCTGGCCGCTGATGTTCCAGGCGTTCCCCGTCGCGGTCGCGTCCATACGCACGGGCGGCGCGCTGTTCGGGTTCTGGGCGGTGAGGCTGTTCGTGTGCTGCAGGCTTGCCGGGATCGAGGACGCGGTTGCCGGCAGCAATCCATTGACCGCAGGCGTGTTCGGAGCCGCGATGAACGGCGATCCGTCTGTGTTCGCCGCCTTCGGATAGGTGCCGAAGTAGTGGTCGAAGGAGACGTTCTCCTGGTAGATCACCACCAAATGCTTGATCGGCGTCTTCGTCGCGCCGCCTGTGGCGACGGCACGGGTGTGGGCGCCACCACTGACGTCCGCACCGACGACAGAGACGACAGCGAGTGAACCGATCAGAAGCAGGCCGAGCAGTGCGCGCTTGCGCAACATGAAACCCCCCAAGAGATCGAGTGTTGGCGAAGTCCGGCTCGCCGCGTCGCGAACCGGGCGACCGGAGTGTTTCAGCGCGTCTGCAGGCCGTGGGTATCAGACCTGTGACTGAACCGTGCGATCTTGGTGACAGCAGAGGTAACGAAATGGTGACGATTTGCGGCACCTTTTGTGACCTGCGTTTAGGATCGAATGGTGAGCGATGCAGACGAGCCCAGGCCCGCCAGAACGGCCCCGGCGGCCCAGCAGCTGCGCTTCCAGCTGGGCCAGCAGCTGCTTGTGCTCCAGTCGCGTGACCCTGGGGTACGGCTCGGCACCGACGCTGAGGATCTGAAGCGGTTTCGGATCGCAACGCGCCGCGCGCGGGCACTCATTCGCGTTTCACGCAGGCTGCTCGGCGACCAGCTCGCAGAGCTCGAGACGGAGCTGCGCTGGCTCGGCGGGATCCTTGGCCCGACGCGCGATCTCGATGTGCTGCTCAGGCATCTACGGGCAATCGAAGGCGACCTCGGCGACGGCGGCGGGACGATCATCGCCCTGTTCGAGCAGGAGCGGATCGAAGCGCGCCAGGCCATGCTGGCTGCGCTCGAGAGCCCTCGCTATGCCGAGCTGCTGTCGCGCTTCGCGACCGAGCTCGAGCTGCTCGCGACGTCGACCTCGGACATCGGGCTCGGCAAGCTCGCCGAAGCCGAGACCAGGCGCCTTCGGAAGGCGTACAGGTCGCTTGGCGCAGACCCGGCGGACGACGATCTGCACTTGCTGCGGATCAGGGTGAAGCGCGCACGCTTTTCGACCGAGCTGGCGGCGCGGGCGCGGCGAGAAGACAGGCTGCGGGCGCTGAAAGGCCTGCAGGACGTGATCGGCGAGCATCAGGACTCGGTTGTCGCCGAGCAGCGCGTGCGCTCCCTTGCAGAGGATCGCGTTGGGCTCGCGGTGGAGCCGATCATCGAGATCGAGCGGGCGCGCCAGCGGCAGGCGCGCGCCGAGCTCGCGGGCGCCTGGAAGCGCGTCCGGCGCGAGCTCTAGTCGTTGTCGGCGCCCGACGGCGTCGCAAGCTGGAGCTCGAGCTCGCCGGGGATCTGCTCGAGCTGCTCGAGCAGCTTGCTCATCGCACCGTCCAGCTGCTCGCGCTCGCGAGTCGACAGCGAGCTGACTCCGGTCCAGGCGCCGCGAGGTCGCTCATAGGCGCGAAGTGAGGCGGCGAGCCGGGTGGTGGCCGTCGTTGCGCCCGCGAGGAGAACCGGGTCGCGGCGGCGGAGCAGCGGCTTCAGCGCGTCGAGCGCGAGGCTCTCGCCCTGTGCGCTTGCCCAGGCGGTGGCGAGGTTCGTGTTGCTGCCCTCGTTCGTCTCGCCGGTGAGCTCGAACTGGAGTGTGTTCTCCAGGATCTCGTGCGCTCGCAGCGGGAGATCGGTGTTCGTCCAGTTCAAGGTCTGGAAGGTCTGGAACTGTCGCGCAACGGTGTGGACGGCGAGCCCGAGGGCTGTCGCGACCGGCGTGAGCTCCTGGCGGGACTGGCCGTGCCAGAGCCCGTATTCGAGTCGTAAGAAGCCCTGAAACTGTGGATCGTGGACGCCCTGCACGAGGCCGAGTGGCCTGCCGTCGATCTCGTCGTTGAACTTGCCGAACGTCCCGTAGGCGACGCCGAGGCGGGCGTAGTCGAGGTGAGCCGGCAGCCAGAGCGCCCGGGCACGAGCGAGCCGCCCCTCGCGAACGGCGTTCGTGAGTCGGTCGGTGTCGACCACGAGCTGCGCCATCACCGGCTTCAGGCTGACGCGGTAGGTCTGCATCGCCTCGGCCAGTTCGAGTGGGCTGACGGGCGTGAGCGATCTCGCAGCCGAGACTGCCGGGCCGCGAACGTCTCCGACCTTCGAGTCGTAGGTGTAGCCGTCGCTTCCGAGGCAGTGGAACGAATACCGGCCAGGTGGGAGGAGGACATCCAGCGGCACGTCGGTTCCCGGAGCGACCATGTTCAGCTTGCCGTACACCTTCGCGTTGGCGGCGTTGATCAGCTGAACGCTGAAGACCGTGTGGGGGCTCGTGTTCTGGACGTCGAAGACGGTGCGTCCGGAGCCCGAAACTGCCCAACCGGGCGCGCAGCCGTCGCCGTCTGAGACGTGGATGCGCTGCGATCCTGCCCCGCCGCCGGAGGTTGCGACGACGATCGCCCCAGCGGCTGCCGCCACGACGACGAAGCCGCCGAGCGCAGCCCAGGCCTTTCTCGTCACCACGTCAGAAGTGTCAGGCGCCCGACCGCGCGACGCTAGGGCACGCGCGGTTGCGAAACGATTGCAAACTGGTGAACGAGCTGCGTGCGGCGGCTAGGCCGCTGCGAGCTCGGAGCGGAGCTCGAGCGCGGCGCCTTCGCGGATTCCGCCGCGAACGACGCGGAGCGGAACGCCAAGGCGTTGCTGGATCCCGGCGAGGATGAGCGCACCTGCCGTCAACGTGTGGACGCGGGTCGGGTTCAAGTCGTGATTGCCGATCAGGTCGCCGGTGGGCGTATGGGTAAGCACCGCGATTGCCGCCTCGAGCTCGTCAACTCCCAGATCGGGGCCGACGAGCGAGCGAAGCGCACGTGCGCTTCCGCCGACGGCGAGGGCGACGTGTGGGACCGGGGGCGTGATGCCGTCGAGATAGCGCGCGACCTCCGCGCGAGCAGCAAGCACGGCCTGTTCGCCGGGCGGGTCGTTCGGGAGGAGCCGGCTTGTCAGTCGCATCGAGCCGATGTCGATCGACCGCGTCCACACAGGTCCGCCCTGGCGGGTGCCGACGGTGATCTGAGCGGAGCCGCCGCCCACATCGCACACCGCGACGGTCTGCTCGGGAGCCATGTCCGCTCGTTCGACGGCGCCGATGAACGCGAGCCGGCCCTCTTCCTCTGCCGAGAGCAGCCGGACCGGTGCGCGCGACGCCGTCGTGAGGCGCTCCAGGAGCTCGCCGCCGTTCTCGGCCTGGCGGCCGGGGCTCGTCACGAGCACTTCGATCCGCTCGACGCCTTGCTTGCGTGCCGCGCCGGCGAAGTCGGCGACGCTATGAGCCGTCTCCGCGAGCTTCAGCTCGGAGATCGACCCGGTGCGCTCGATCCCTTCGCCGAGGCGAACGAGGGCGCGGCGCTGGAGCACGGTCTCGTCGCCGCGCGTGACGACAAGGCGGACCGTATTCGAGCCCACGTCAATGACCCCGACGAGCATCTTCTTATCATGACGATGCCATAGGTCGGCAAAGCTCACGGGTGCCTCCTCATCGGGGCCTCGGGAACCGGCGGGCACGCTCGCGACGGCGCATGAAGACCGTCTGCGCAGGGCGGCGGCGTTCGTTGCCATCGGGCGAGACGCGCGTCCACGCCCCGTCGGCGCGCAGCTCCCAGGCCTGCGAGTTGTCGGCGAGCAGCGCCTTGAAGATCGACTCGATCTCGGCCCGGACATGCGCCGCTTCGACCGGGACAACGACCTCGATCCGGTGATCCAGGTTGCGCGACATCAGGTCAGCACTACCCAAGAGGTAGGTCTTCTTATCCCCGGCTTCGAAGCAGTAGAGCCGGCCGTGCTCGAGGAAGCGGCCGAGGATCGAGCGCACGCGGATCCGCTCGCTCATTCCCGGCACGCCGGGGCGGAGCGCGCAGACGGCGCGAACGATGAGGTCGATTTCGGCGCCCGCCTGCGAGGCGCGGTAGAGCTCCTCGACCATCGCCGGGTCGGTCAGGTTGTTGACCTTGATCCGGATCCGCGCGTGCTCGCCCGCCGTCGCAGCGTCCGCAACGGCGCGGATGTGCTCGACGAGCTGCTTGCGCAGGCCGAATGGCGCCACGAGCAGCTTGCGGAAGGCCCGTGGGCGGCCGAAGCCGGTGACGAAGTTGAAAAGGTCGGCGACGTCAGCTGCGATGTCGGGGTCGGCCGTGAAGATGCCGACGTCCTCGTACATCCGCGCCGTTGTCGCGTGGTAGTTACCGGTCCCGATGTGGACGTAGCGGCGGAGCTCGTCTCCTTCGCGGCGGACGACGAGCGTCGTCTTCGCGTGGATCTTCAGATCGGGGAAGCCGTAGACGACGTGGACGCCGGCCTGCTCGAGCGAGTGCGCCCACTCGATGTTGCGGGCCTCGTCAAACCGGGCCTTCAGCTCGACCAGGCAGACGCTCTGCTTGCCGTTCTCGGAGGCGGCGATCAGTGCCGGGCCGATCGCGGAGTCGATGCTCGTGCGGTAGACGGTTGTCTTCAACGTGACGACGGCGGGATCTGTTGCTGCGGCTCGCACGAATGCCTCGACGCTCGTTCCGAACGAGTCGTACGGATGCTGGACGACGAGGTCGCCCGCTGCGATCTCGGCGAAGATGTCGCCGTCCTGGGGCGTGGCGAGGCGGCGCTGCGTGTACGGGACCCACGGCTCGAACTTCAGATCCGGGCGGTCGAGGTCGTTCAGCTGCGCGACGTCCGCAAGGTCGAGCGGGCCGTGGATCGGATAGACGAGCTGGGGCCGGGCCGGCAGGCGCTCTTCGAGCCTGGCCAGCATCGAGCGGGAGACCGAGCTCGAGACCTCGAGCCGCACGACCGCGCCGAAGCGCCGCTTGCGCAGCTCGCTTTCCACCGCCTCGAGCAGATCGTCGGCGTCGTCGGAGATCTCGGTGTCGCCGTCGCGCGTGACCCGGAATGCCGCCCGCTCCGTGACGTCCATCTCGGGGAAGAGCCAGGCCAGGAAGTGGGCGATCACGTCCTCGAGCGGAATCAGAAGCCCACGCGTGCCGACGGCGATGAAGCGCGGCAGGCCCTCGGGAACCTTCACGCGGGCGAAGCGCTCCTCGTTCGTCTCCCGGTCGCGGACGATCACGCCCAGGCTGAGCGACAGGCCGGAGATGTAGGGGAACGGCTGCCCGGGGCCGACGGCCAGCGGGGTCAGCACGGGATAGATCTGCTTCGCAAAGACAGATTCGAGCTCGGTCAGCTCCTCGGGGGTCGCGTCCTCGACCGTGCCGACGAGGATCCCCTCGGCGGCGAGGGCCGGCATCAGGTCCTTGCGCCAGAGCTCGGACTGGATCCCGGTCAGCGCGATCACGCGGTCTCGCACCTCGGTGAGTGCCTGCTGCGGCGTCCGTCCGTCGGGCGAACGGACCGGGAGCCCTGCCGCCAGCTGGTCGAGCAGCCCCGCGATCCGAACCATGAAGAACTCGTCGAGATTGGACGAGAAGATCGCGCAGAACTTGACGCGCTCGAGCAGCGGCTGGTCAGGATCGGACGCGAGATCGAGGACGCGGGCGTTCAGGTCGAGCCAGGAGAGCTCCCGGTTGAGGAGCGAGTCCATCGACTCATCATGCACCGGTCGCTGCGTCGTCGCCAAGTCACTCCATGATGCCCGGAATCTGGTGAACGCGAGGTGGCGATTTGGAGACTAGCCGCCTGAGTTTGAGAACCAGAGCGGATTCGTCCAGGCGCGGCGGCCGGTCGAGTCGGTTATTTCGATGCGGCCGTACGGCAGCGTCGGCCACCGGTCGAGCCTGGCCGCGACGATCTCTCCGGCTGGATCCTCTTCGAGGACCGTGCCGCGGGAGCGGTAGCCCATTCGTCCCGCATTGACGTTCGACCCGACGTAGCGCTGACTGACCAGAGCGACGCTGGCTGCCGGCGTGCAGCGCACCTCGACCGCGTCTGCGTGCAGCGTGACCGACTCGATCCGCGGGCCGGTCGAGCTGTAGAAGTGACCCCGCGCGAGCGCATCGAGGACGTCGTCGGCGGTTCGATGCGCCGCGCGCACCCAGACCGAAGCGAAACCGCTGTCGAAACCGGGCAGATGCGAGTCGTCGGCCGCGATCCCCATGAGGAGTCTCCCGGCTTCGAGCGCCTCGTCCCAGTGGACGGTCGAGAGCCCGCGTCCGATCTCGAGCTGGCAACCGGCGTTGTAGACCTCGAGCCCGAGCAGCCCTTCGCAGCCGAGGAACTCCTCGACGCGCAGCCCGCTCCAGTAGGGATGGGCAAGGAACGGAAGCCCGCCGTGCTCGCGGATCCAGTCGACGGTCTGCTGCAGGTTCGGAAACCGCCGGCCCGGCTCGACCGGGTCGGATTCGACGCCGATCGCCAGCACGTGCGCGTCGCTCTCGGTCACGTCGAGCGTCGCGTTCAGCTCGATCCCCGGGATGACGAGGATCTCGCTGCTCTCCTGTTCCGTGCGGACCCAGTGGTCGGTGATGCAGAGCACGTCGTAGCCGGCACGGTGGTAGTGCGCCGCGAGGCGCTCGGGCGCGAGCTCACCGTCCGAGTTCGTGGTGTGAGCATGAAGCGCGCAACGAAGCCAGATCCCTTCGCGGTCGAATGGGGACTCGGTTTCCATGCGGAACATCTAGCGTCCGAAGGCGCGTCTCGTCGGCTCCGAAACCACTTCGTCACTGATCTTCTACCTTCCCGGACAAAAGGTCTAGCCGGTTTGCGCGATAGTAGGCTCGAAAGCCGTTGGCTGCCGTCTCCGCGATCACCTTCGACTTCAACGGCACGTTGTCGAACGACGAGCCGATCCTCTGCGGGGTCTTCCAGCGGCTCTTCGGCGAGCGCGGCCGGCCACTGTCCGAGCAGGAGTACTACGACGAGCTGGCCGGGCTCTCGGACGAGGCGATCGTCACCACGTGGCTCGGGGACGACTATCCGGACGTCGCCGGTGCGGTCGCGGAGCGGGTCGTGCGCTACCGCGAACTCGTCAGCGACGGCTCGACGATCGAGGACCCGGCCCGCGAAGCCGTTCGATACGCGGCGGCGCGAGTCCCGGTCGCGATTGTCTCCGGCGCGGCACTCGAGGAGATCGGGCCTGTCGTCGAGGCGGCCGGAATCGCTCCGCTCTTCGAGACGATCGTCTCCTCCGATGCCGTGACCGCAGGCAAGCCGCACCCTGAGAGCTATCTCAGGGCGCTCGAGCTGCTCGGAGTCCCGGCGGCGCAAGCCGTTGCGTTCGAGGACACGGAGTCCGGAATCGCCTCGGCCAAGGGAGCGGGAATGCGCTGCATCGCGGTCCGCGGCACGCTCGCCCCGCGAAGGCTCGCCGCAGCCGACGAACTGGTCGACCGGATCGACATCGACGTGATCGCGGGGCTGCTCGGGCCGTGATCGTGATCGCCCATCGCGGCGCCTCGTCCGAGCTGCCCGAGAATACGTTGCCGGCGTTCGAGCGCGCGATCGAGCTCGGCGCCGATTTCGTCGAGTTCGACGTCCGGGCGAGGCAGAACGGTGAGCTCGTCGTGGCCCACGACCCGCCCGGTGGTCGCGCCGGCCTCCCGGCGCTGGCCGAGGTGCTCGACCTCTGCCGCGGACGGATCGGCGTCATGGTCGAGCTGAAGACGCCCTACCGCTATCGCCGCCACCGGATCGTCGAGCGGACACTCGCCCTGCTCGACAAGGACGCGGTCGTCGTCTGCTTCGAGCCCGGCGCGATCGCGCGCGTGCGAGCGTTGCGGCCCGAGCTGCGGACGGTGCAGCACGTTGCCTTCGTGCCGATGCGGCTCGCGGCGGCGCGCGGTTGCTGGGCGGTCGGATTCGAGAACCGGCGCGCGTCTCCGCGTGCGATCCGCGCGGCGCAGCGGCTTGGTCTCGCGACGACCGTCTACACCGTGAACGACGAGGCGCGGCTGCTCGAGCTCGCGGCGATCGGCGTCACGGGCGTCTTCACCGATCGTCCTCGCCAGGCTCTGGCGTGCGTTGCACGGAGTGGCGCTGATCGAGGCATCTGACGGTCCCAGCGCCTCGAATTGGCCTGGGTGATCAAGGGCCAGGGATCCCTTGCACGGTGGTTACAAAAATGTGACGATCCGGGTCCACTGTCGCGCAACGGTGGACAGGAGTGTGACGTCGTGCCAGATTGCGCTCTCGAAATCATGCAATCACCAGGAGGAGGATGTTGTGAGGGTTCGTCTGTCCAAACTCGCGCGCTGGTCCGCTTCGCACCGCGCTAGGGGTGCGCTCGTCGCTGTCACCGCTCTCGGCGTAGCTGGAGTGCTGGCAACCGCGGCGCTGGCTTCAGGTGCAAGGTCGGCGTCGACCAACTGGTCCACCGTGCAATCCGCCAGCGCGGGCGGCGGCATGAGCGCCCTGATCGCCGAGGCGAAGAAGGAAGGCACGCTGAACGTGATCGCGCTGCCGGCCAACTGGGCCAACTACGGCGTCGAGATCAGCACCTTCGCGAAGAAGTACGGCATCAAGGTCAACAGCGAGAATCCGAGCGGCTCGAGCGCTCAGGAGATTCAGGCGATCAAGACTTCGAAGGGCCGCTCATCCGCCCCGGACGTCGTCGACGTGGGTGGCTCGTTCGCGTCTGCAGGCGCCAGCGCGAACCTGTTTGCGCCCTACAAGGTCGCGACCTGGAACGACATCCCGGCCAATCAGAAGGCCTCGAATGGCAGCTACTACCAGGACTACGGCGGGTTCATCTCGTTCGGTTGCAACATGAACCTGCTCGGGAGCACTCCGTGCCCAACCTCATGGTCGGCGCTCACGTCGTCCAGCTACAAGAACGACGTCGCCCTGAACGGCAGCCCGCTGTCGGCCAACGCGGCGCTGTCAGGAGTCTGGGCCGCATCGGTCAACAACGGCGGCTCCGCCAAGAGCATCGAGCAGGGTGTGACCTTCTTCAAGCAGCTCGAGAGCTCGGGGAACTTCAACTCGACCGACTGCAATGCCGCCTCGGTGATTGCGACGTCGTGCCCGATCACGATCAACTGGGACTACCTGAACTCGGCCAAGGCCTGGGGTCTGTCCGGCAACACGCATTGGACGGTCGTCGACCCGACCGGGATCCCGTTCGGCGGCTTCTACAACCAGGCCGTGAGCAAGTACGCTCCGCACCCGGCGGCAGCTCGCCTCTGGGAGGAGTTCCTCTACTCCACGCAGGGCCAGAACATCTGGCTCAAGGGTGGCGCTCGCCCGGTCGAGCTCGCCGCGATGGTCGCGGCTGGAACGGCGGATAAGGCGGCGTACAAGGCCCTGCCGACCGTCACGAACCTCTCAAAGGCGGTCGTTCCGAACACCGCGCAGGCGACGGCCGCAAGCACGTACGTCACGAACAACTGGTCGTAGGCGATCGCAGCACAAGACACAGCGTTCGCAGCAACCACCGGTCCCGCGGCG
>DASZPQ010000032.1:0-2098 GCA_035550275.1 Gaiellaceae bacterium
ATCCGGCGAGCGTGGTCATCGACCTGAGCGGATCGCACGTATGGGATGCATCGAGCGTGGCCTCCCTCGACGCCATCGAGTCGAAGTACGCCGCGCACGGGGCCGCAGTGGAGCTGATCGGCCTCAACGAGCACAGCGCGATGTTCCACAGGCGGCTCAGCGGGTCCCTGAGCGGATGAGCGGTCAGTACCCGCGTCGCGGATCGTAGACGTTACGAAGCGGCCGGCCGTCGAGGTAGCGACGCAGGTTGTCGCAGAAGATCTCCACGATCCTCGCGTTCTGATCCCGAGCCATCGCGGCCGAGTGCGGGGAGAGGAGGACGTTCCCGAGCGACCACAACGGCGATCCCGCGGGCAGGGGCTCGTGCCAGGCGACGTCGAGCGCGGCACCGCCGAGGTGACCGGCTTGCAGCGCCTCGATCAGCGCCGGCTCGTCGATCACCTTGCCTCGCGCGACGTTCACGACGACGCAACCGGGTCGGAGAGCCGCGATGAGTTCCGCATCGATCAGGCCCTCGGTCGCTGGCGTGAGCGGGAGAGTG
Source organism: Gaiellaceae bacterium (assembly GCA_035550275.1). Taxonomy (GTDB): domain Bacteria; phylum Actinomycetota; class Thermoleophilia; order Gaiellales; family Gaiellaceae; genus PALSA-600. Next base: position 542 of record DASZPQ010000032.1, read on the forward strand.
AGCACGAGCGCGTCCAACTCCGGTGCGACTTCCCCGAGCCGGTCGGTGGTGATCCTGTCCGGTCGAGGCGGTTCGTCAGGGTCCGGTGGCCGGCCCACCGCGACGGTCTCCACGCCCAGGAACTGCAGCTTCGCGATGGTGCGAGAGCCGATCGCGCCCGTGCCGACGACGGCGACCCTGCGCCCGTAGAGGGTCCGGCTCGTGTGCCGGGTCCAGTCGCGCTCGCCTTTCTTCTGGAGTAGACCAGGGATGTCTTTGACGAAGTACAAGAGCGCGGCGATCACGAATTCCGAGAGCGGCTCAGCATGCACGCCGGCAGCGCTGGTGACGGTGACCTTGCTCAGATCGAGCTCGTACTGCTGCAATGCCTGACCCAGGCCTGCGCTCGCCGCCTGGATCCATCGCAGGTTCGGCGAACTCCTCGCGAAGCTGCCCGGCTCTCTGCGGTCGAAGTCGAACGACACCTCGGCGCGGGCCAGCATGTCGTGCCACCTGGCATCCTGCTCGCGGGTGAGCGGTCGGAACACACCTAAGTGGTCGGACGCATGCTGCGGAACCGCGAGCAGCTCCGGGTCGAACATCACCTCGAGCCGGTCGTCCACGGCGCGGATGACGTCGACCAAGGCCGGATCGAGCGGGGAGGCGACGACGAGCGGCACAGGGCGGTCGCCCACCGGCATCGCGTCCGTCATGGTCGACGCCCCCGCTTCACCCCGCGTCTCATGTGTCTCGAGCTCAGCGCCGCTGCGCCTTCTTCTCGCGACGGATGCGGTGGAGGATCGGCTCCGTGTAGCCGTTGGGCTGCCGTGCGCCCTCCAGGATCAGCTCGCGGGCGGCCTGGAAGGCAAGGCCGGGGCCGTCCGGGGTGATGAGCGTCTCGTAGTTCGGGTCGCCCGAATTCTGCCGGTCCACGACGGCCGAGAGTCGTCGTAGCGAGTCGTCCACTTCCGACTCGGTGATGACGCCGTGCGCGAGCCAGTTGGCCAGCAGCTGACTCGAGATGCGCAAGGTGGCGCGGTCCTCCATCAACGCGACGCCATGGATGTCGGGCACCTTCGAGCAGCCGATGCCCTGATCGATCCAGCGCACGACGTATCCGAGGATGGACTGCACGTTGTTGTCGAGCTCCGCGAGGCGCACCTCGTCGGTCAGCGGTTCCGTCGCGAGCGGCGGCACCAGGATGTCGTCGATCGGCACGGGTTCGCCGCTCGCCTTCTCGCGCTGTACCGCGAACGCATCGACCCGGTGGTAGTGCAGGGCGTGCAGCGCGGCCGCGGTGGGAGACGGGACCCATGCGGTCGTGGCGCCGGACCGGACGTGCTCGATCTTCTGCTCGAGCATGTCGTGCATGAGGTCGGGCATGGCCCACATCCCCTTGCCGATCTGCGCCGTGCCCGCGAAGCCCGCGCGCAGCGCGACATCCACGTTGCGTGCCTCGTACGCGGCGAGGAACGGCTGGCCTTTCATCTCGGCCTTGGGCACGACGGGCCCGGCCAGTAGCGAGGTGTGGATCTCGTCGCCTGTGCGGTCCAGGAATCCCGTGTTGACGAAGACCAC
>DASZPQ010000033.1:0-19295 GCA_035550275.1 Gaiellaceae bacterium
GTAAACGTTCGCCACCGTTATTCTCGCGCTGGAGCCGAGTGTCTACGCGACCCACGGATCGATCAACCGCACACCGCTCGCCCCGAGCGTCGCGGCATCTCGTGTCACGAGCGTGAGATCGTGTTCGAGTGCGGTTGCGGCCATGAGACCATCGATGATCGGAAGCGACCTCTCTGCATTTAGTTGACCCCAACGCTCGGCAATCGAGCTCGAAACCGGGAGTGTGCGGTCGGCGAAGTCGACCCTGAGCGTTTGGAGCCACGGCTCGAGGGCATCGGCCTGCGGGTGATCTCCGCGGTGACGAAGACGTTCGATCCCGAGGCGGATCTCCCCGATCGCGAGGACGCTGACATACAGGTCACGGGAGTCGACGCTGTGGAGCCAGGCGACCACCCGCTCGTCTCGGTTCTTCTTGCGCAACTCGGACACGACGTTCGTGTCGAGCAGGTAGCTCATCCGAGCTCGATCGCGCGCGCAAGTTCGGATGAGCGCTCGATCGGAAGGTCGTCGAACCGTGGCCCCTCGAGCAGGAAGCGCTTGAATGCGCCGCCATCGGCGCGCAACCGTCGGTACTCGTCGATTCCGAGCACGACTGCGACTTCCTTGCCGTTCCGTGTGACCACCTGAGCGCCGTCGCTCCTCGCGCGGTCGACGAGACGGCTGAACTGCTGCTTCGCGTCCTGGAGTTGCCACCGTCCCATCGCGACATGTCCTTTCTGTCCAGACTGGACAGATTCTAGCACCTGGCTACACTGAGGAGCCAGTGTTTGACACCCTTTCCAGCAAGCTCCAGAGCGCTCTCGGCGACCTGCGCAAGCGCGGGAAGCTCGACGAAGCCTCGATCTCGCAGGCGATGCGCGAGATCCGCCTCGCGCTGCTCGAAGCCGACGTCAACCTCGACGTCGTCCGAGAGTTCGTCGACCGCGTGCGCGAGCGCGCGCTCGGCGAGGAGGTGCTGAAGAGCCTCACGCCAGGCCAGCAGGTCGTGAAGATCGTCCACGATCAGCTGACCGAGCTGATGGGCGAGGAGTCGAAGGGTCTCCAGCTCGGCAAGGACGGCGTCGTGCTGCTCGCCGGCCTCCAGGGCTCGGGCAAGACGACAACGGCAGCGAAGCTCGCCCGCGAGCTGCGCGCACAGGGCCGGAAGCCAGGCCTCGTTCCAGCCGACCTCGCGCGCCCTGCCGCGATCGACCAGCTCGAGCAGCTCGGAAAACAGCTCGACGTCCCGGTCTATCGCACCGACACGACCGATCCCGTCGAAGCCGCGAGGAAGGGCCTCGAACGCGCTCGCGCCGACGGCATCGACGCGGTGATCGTCGACACCGCCGGCCGGCTCCAGCTCGACGAGGAGCTGATGGACGAGCTCGCGCGCGTCCACGATGCCGTCAAGCCCACAGCCACACTGCTCGTGCTCGATGCGATGACCGGCCAGGAAGCGGTGAACGTGGCGTCGGCGTTCCACGAGCGGATCGCGTTCGACGGCGTCGTGCTGACGAAGCTCGACGGTGACGCGCGAGGCGGCGCCGCGCTGTCGGTGCGGGCGATCACCGGCAAGCCGATCGTCTTCATCTCGACCGGCGAGAAGCTCGATGCGCTCGAGGCGTTCCATCCCGAGCGCATGGCATCGCGGATCCTCGGCATGGGGGACGTGCTGACGCTGATCGAGCGCGCCGAGCGGGCCTCGACCGCCGACGAGCAGGCCGAGATGGAAGCGCGCCTGCGCAAGGGCCAGTTCACCTTCGACGACTTCCTGAGCGCCTACAAGATGCTGAAGCGGATGGGCCCGCTCCAGGGCCTGCTGAAGATGATCCCCGGCGCCGCGCAGCAGATGGGCAACGCCGAGATCGACGAGAAGCAGATGAAGCAGGTCGAGGCGATCGTGCTCTCGATGACGCCACGCGAGCGTGCGATCCCCCATCTGATCGACGGTTGGCGCCGCGAGCGGATCGCCGCCGGCTCCGGCACCACCGTCCAGCAGGTGAACCAGCTGCTCGAGGGCCGCAAGCAGATGGAGAAGATGATGAAGAGCATGGGGAAGGGCAAAGGAATGCCCGGGCTCCCCGGTCTTCCGGGCGCCGTTTCGGCTCCGCCAAAGACCGGCCTGACCCAGGGCCCTGGCGCGCGCGGCCGCAAGAAGAAGGCAGGCCGCCGATGATTTCGGCGTGGCCGCTATCCTAAGCGCATGGCAGTGAAGCTCAGGCTCACGCGAGTGGGCTCGAAGAAGAATCCGATCTACCGCGTGGTGGCCGCCGACGCGCGCTCGCCGCGCGACGGAAAGTTCCTCGAGATCATCGGGCGGTACAACCCGCAGATGAACCCGTCACTGATCGAGCTCGACGAAGACAAGGTGAAGACCTGGCTCGGCAAGGGCGCCCTGCCCACCGAAGCCGTCGCTCGCCTGATCAAGGTCAAGGGCATCTCCTAGTCCCGCCATGGCCGAGCTCCTGGCCTATTTGGCACGTGAGCTGGTCGATGATCCTGCAGCGGTGCGGGTCGAAACAGAAGAGCGCGACGGGACGCTTGTGCTCGTCCTTCACGTCGCCGAGGACGATCTCGGCAAGGTGATCGGCCGCGGCGGCCGGATCGTGCGTGCGCTGCGCACGGTGGTTCGCGCGACCGCGGTGCGCGACGGGCGCCGCGTGCTCGTCGAGATCGCCGAATAGCGTGCTCGTGGTCTGCCAGCCCACGTCCGCCGGTTTGCGGATCGCGAGAACACTTCGCCATGCGTTGTCCTCAGTCGCGCCCATAGCTCACGCTATGAGCGCTCCCTGCGTCCTAGCCTGGCTTGGTTCTCGCAACCCGCAATTCCGGCAACGTTGGCTGACAAACCACTAGAGCGGGTTGTTGTCGGCCAGGTCGGGCGGCCGCACGGTCTCGACGGCTCGTTCGTCGTCGAGCATGCGAGCGAGGACGCGCGATGGTTCAAGGTCGGGTCGCAGCTGCTCGCGGGCGGAAACGAGGTCAAGGTCGTCTCGTCGAGGCATGGCTCCGGCGGACGCCCTGTGATCAAGGTCGATCCCGAGGTGGCGCGCGGCACGAAGCTCGAGGTTCCGCAGGAGGCACTGCCTCCGACCGAGGAAGACGAGTACTACGTCTTCGAGCTGATCGGCCTCGAGGTCTTCGAGGAGCCGGACGAGCGCGCGCTCGGCACGGTTGTGAGGATTGTCCCAGGGGTCGCGAACGACTCGCTCGAGCTCGAGAATGGCCTCCTCTTACCGCTGGTGGGACAGTGCATACACGACATCGACATCGATGCTCGACGTATCCTGGTTGCCCGCGGCTTTTCCGATCCCGCCTGACTCCTTTGCAACTCGACGTCTTTACTCTCATCCCGCATGCCTTTTCCTGGCTGACCGAGCAGCGGCCCGTTTCGTCAGTGCTTGGGTCCGAGCTCGACCTGCGCCTGCACTCCTACCGCGACTACACGCCTCTCCGAAACGGTGAGGTCGATGACGAGCCCTACGGCGGCGGAGCCGGGATGGTGCTGCGCGTCGACGTGGTTGCAGCGGCGATCGACGCGGTCTACGGCGGCCAGCCGTCGCATCGTGTCGTGGCGCTCTCTCCGCAGGGTCGCCAGCTGACGCAAGCGGTGGTGGAGGAGCTGGCGCAGGAAGCGCAGATCACACTGCTCTCGTCGCGCTTCGAGGGCTTCGACGAGCGGATCGTCGAGCACCTCTGCACCGATTCGATCTCGATCGGCCCCTACGTCCTATCGAACGGCGATCTGCCCGCGATGGTGATGGTCGACGCGATCGCCAGGCGGCTCCCAGGCGCGCTCTCGGAAGGGTCGGGTGAAGCCGAGTCTTTTTCCCCTGAGTTCGGCGGCGGGCTCGAACATCCGCATTACACGCGTCCGGCCGAGTTCCGCGGCTGGCGGGTTCCTGACGTGCTCCTCTCGGGCGATCACGGCAAGGTCGACGCCTGGCGCAGGGAGCACGTGCGATGAGAAATCCGATCGACCGCCTCACCGAAGGGCTTCCGCGCGGCTGGCGCGTCACGATCGACTGGCTGATCACGATCGCCGGCGCGATCATCATCGTGCTCGCGATCAAGCAGTGGGTCGTGAACCCGTACCGGATCCCGTCGAGCTCGATGGAGCCGACGCTGCACTGCGCGAAGCCTGATCTCGGCTGCGAGGCGGAGTTCTCGGATCGCGTGCTCGCGTGCCGCTTCTGTTACCGCTTCTGGAGCCCGGCGCGCGGCGACATCATCGTCTTCAAGACGCCGCCGGAGGCAGCACAGGCCTGCGGCTCCGGGGGAACGTTCGTGAAGCGCCTGATCGGGCTCCCCGGCGACAACATCTTCGAGGACGACAAGGGGTTCATCTGGATCAACGGCAAGAAGCTGAACGAGCCGTACATCTCGGCGCTCGCGCGCAAGCAGGACATCCAGAACAACCCGGCTCACGAGAACGCCAGGTGGTCGGTCCCGAAAGGCGACTACTTCTTCATGGGCGACAACCGCGGCGGCTCCTGCGACTCGCGGGTGTGGGGCTCGGTGCCGCGGAAGAACCTGATCGGCAAGGTGATCGCGACCTACTGGCCGCCCGGCCGCATTTCGGTTCAGTAAGCGAACCTTGCTAGCATGGTCGCGCCTTCACGGCACCTTTTGACATGAGCACAACGATTCAAGAACTCGAGCGCCGTCAGCTGCGCGAAGTCCCTCGCTTCAAGGCGGGCGACACCGTGCGCGTTCACTTCAACGTGATCGAAGGCACGCGCAAGCGGATCCAGGTCTTCGAGGGAATCGTGCTCAAGCGCCAGGGCGCCGGCGTCCGCGAGACGTTCACCGTCCGCAAGAACTCCTTCGGGGTCGGCGTCGAGCGAACGTTCCCGTTGCACTCGCCCAAGATCGACAAGATCGAGGTCGGCGCAATCGGAGACGTGAACCGCGCGAAGCTCTACTACCTGCGCGGCAAGGTCGGCAAGAAGGCTCGCGTGCGCGAGCTTCGCCAGTAACGCCGGCCGCCTTCGCAACAACTCTGTGACGTTTTCGGTCGCCAGCCTGGCCTGGCGGTATCGTCGGTGAGATGACGAAGCGCACCGGCCGGAAGCTGCTCGAGTTCGACCGCCGCCTTGGTGTGCGCTTCGTCGCGGGTGCCGACGAGGCAGGCCGTGGCCCGTTGGCAGGCCCGCTCGTCACCGCGGGCGTGCTGCTCGACTATGCGAGCCTGCACGACCACCGCGTGCGTCCGCTGGCTCTCCTGAACGATTCGAAGCAGGTCGATCACGAGACGCGCGAGGAGCTCTATCGCGCTGTCCTGGAATGCGCGACGTGCGTGTCGGTCCACGTGTTCCCGCCGGGCGTGATCGACCGCAACGGGCTGCACAAGTCGAATCTGCACGGTTTACGAGCGGCGCTCGCGGGCTGTTCTCCGGCTGATGTCTGCCTTGTCGACGGCTTCAAGCTCGGGCCCTCGGCGCCGCCGCACCGCGCCGTTGTGGACGGCGACACGAAGAGCGCCGCAATCGCGGCTGCCTCGATCGTCGCGAAGGTGACGCGCGACCGCTACATGCAGACCGCCGACGCGCTCTACCCGGCCTACGGCTTCTCGTCGCATGTCGGCTACATCACGCCTCATCACAGTGCGATGGTGCGCCGTTGCGGGCCCTCCGAGATTCACCGCCGGTCGTTCGCCGCACGTTGTTATGGCGACCGAGAGCTCGCAGCGGCCGAAGCCTAGGAACGCGGCAGAGCGCCGAGCCGCGCGCTGGTACCGGTGGCGCGGCTACCGCGTGCTCGACACGAACGCCTGGATCGCGGGAAACGAGCTCGACGTCGTCGTCTCACGCGGCACGACGGTCGTCTTCTGCGAGGTGAAGTCCAAGTCGGGAGTCGGCTTCGGCGATCCGCTCGAGATGGTCACCGAGGAGAAGATGAGGCGGCTCCGGCGCGCTGCCGAGGCATGGCTCGCGGCGCGGCCGCGCTACCGCGAGTTCGAGGTGCGCTTCGACGTTGTGGTCGAGCGGGGCGATCGGCTCGAATGCGTGCGAGCGGCCTTCTAGTCCGAGGAAACCCCTGCTCGCCACCGAATCGAGTTCGGGATGGCGCTGTCTCAGGATGTGCTCTACGCCGACCTCGACCTCGATCTCTCGTGGTCAGAGGCCGAGCTGCCCGAGCGGGAGCGAACGAAGCACGTCCACCGGCTGCATCCGTATCTCGGCAAGTTCATCCCGCAGCTCGTCGAGGAGCTCTTTCGACGTCATGTCCCGGCCGGTGGCCGCGTTCTCGATCCATTCGCCGGCTCCGGCACGACGCTCGTCCAGGCGCTCGAGAGCGGTCTTGAAGCGACCGGTGTCGACATCGCCGCGTTCAACTGCCTGCTCACTCGCGTCAAGACGGGGCAGTACAACCTCTTCGTCCTCGAACGCGAGCTGCGCGATGCGCTCGGACGGTTCGAGGCATTCGAGCCGGACTCTCGCGAAACGCCCGGGTACGTCGGCAAGTGGTTCGCGCCGCAGTCGGCCTCCGAGCTGCTCTTCTTCGGTTCCCTGGCCGAGGACTACGAGCACGTGGACGTCCTGCGCGTGATCCTGGCCCGCGCCGCGCGCTCGGCGCGCCTGACCTCGCACTTCGACCTCGATTTCCCCCAGAAGCCGCAACTCGAGCCGTACTGGTGTTACAAGCACAAGCGCGAGTGCCGCCCGATCGACCACGCGGGCCACTTCGTCCGCCGCTACACGCTCGACACGCTGACGCGCCTGAAGGCGTTCGCGCGGCTGCGCGGGAAGCGCGAGGTGGAGATCTTCCACGGGGATGCGCGCGAGGTCTCGCTGACGGGTCGCTTCGATGCCGTCGTGACGTCGCCGCCGTACCCGGGCCTGATCGACTACCACGAGCAACATCGCTATGCCTACGAGCTGCTCGGGCTCGACGACCAGCGCGAGCGCGAGTTGGGCGCTGCGGCGCGCGGAACGAGTCGCGCTGCGCTCCTGGCATACACGGAGGGCATCGCGGCGGTGCTCGGCCGCTGCTCGGAGTCGCTGAAGCGAGGCGCGCCGCTCTTGATCGTCGTCAACGACCGGCGTGAGCTCTATCCGGCGATTCTCGATCGTGCGGGATTGCGGCTCGACGCAACCTATCGCCGGCATGTGAACCGCCGCACGGGCCGGCGAGCGGGGGAGTACTTCGAAGACGTGCTCGTCGCCCGCCGGGCGTAGACGCGGCTGAGTTAGGCCCGGGGACGCCCGAGCGGCTGATCAGGACTCCGTGTGCGGAGAGTGAGCTGCTGCGGAGGTTGAGGCGCTCAGCGCGAGCAGAAGTCCGATGATGACCGCGCTTCGTCTCGCCTGGGAGCAGCGTCGTCAGCTCGACGTTGTGGCTCGGTTCTTCAAGTGCTTGCTCACATCCCAGGTCCAGAACTCCACCACGTTGTCGTCGGGGTCGGTGACGTAGAGCGCCCGGCCGCGATCGTCGTTGTTGAAGGTGACGATTTCGGGTTCATAGCCTGCCGCTCGCAGGCGAGCAGCGGCCGCGTCAACGTCTGCGTCGTCGATCCGGAGGGCATAGTGAACATGCGACCCTCCGCGGCCACCCGCGATCCCGAGCTGTGGAAGCCAGAGCCCGATCCGGGTTCCTGGGCCGGCCATCACCCAGACTGCGCCGCGCTCTTGCCAACGCTCCACGACGGGGAACCCGAGCACGTCCGCATAGAACCGTTCAGCCGTCTCGAGGTCGGAAACCTCGAGCACGAGCTCGCTCACGCCGCTGACTGGGATCTGGTCGCTCATCGCGTTCGAGCAAACGACGAGACCATCGTTTGTCTTCCTGGAGAGAGCGTCAATGGCTGGGGACAAAACGTTTCGATTTCGGCACAGACACAGAACTCTTTGTCTTCTACAGTGGCAACATGCTCGCGCGAACCGTCACCCACGCTCTCGTTGGGCTCGATCCGCGCCGTGTGGAGGTCGAAGCTCATCTGCAGCGCGGCGTTCCGGCGTTCGCGATCGTGGGCCTTGCGGATCGAGCCTGCCAGGAAGCCAAGGAACGTGTTCGAAGCGGAATCGCGTCTGCCGAGCTGGAGTGGCCGTTGCGGCGAATCACCGTCAATCTCGCGCCGGCGGATCTGAAGAAGGAGGGATCCGGGTTCGATCTGCCGATTGCGCTCGCGGTGCTCGCCGCCTCCCGCCAGCTCCCGCTCGGTTGCCTTGAGGGCCATGCGGCGATCGGCGAGCTTGCGCTCGACGGGCGTCTCCGGCCGGTCGCGGGCGCGCTCGTTGCCGCGGAGGGAGCAAGACGTCACGGAGCGCGGCGCCTCGTCTGCGCGGAGGAATCGGGAGCGCAGGTCGCATTGGCCGGGGTCGAGCCGGTTGCGATCCGGCACCTGGCCGAGGCAGTCGCCTACTTCCGCGGTGAACGGGCTCCGCCGCCACCTGCCGAGATCGCGGAAGACGACGAGGCCCTCAGTGCTCCCGACCTCGCGGATGTCCGAGGCCAGGAACGGGCGCGGCGCGCCTTCGAGATCGCTGCGGCAGGTTCGCACAATCTCCTGCTCGCCGGGCCACCGGGGATCGGCAAGACGATGCTCGCACGTCGGCTGCCCGGCATCCTGCCGCGACTCGACGATGCCGCGGCGCTCGAGGTGACGCGGATCCATTCGGTCGCTGGGCTCTTGCCCGCCGGTGCGGGCCTGATCCGGATTCCACCCTTCCGTGCGCCGCATCACACGGCGTCGACGGCGTCCGTGGTGGGTGGCGGCGTCACGCCGAGACCAGGAGAGGTCACACTCGCGCATCGAGGCGTCCTGCTGCTCGACGAGTTGCCTGAGTTTCCGCGTCCGGTGCTGGAAGCTCTGCGTCAACCGCTCGAGGACGGCACGATCGCAATCGCCAGAGTCGGAGGCCGGATCGTCTTTCCGTCGCGGTTTCAGCTCGTGGGCACGATGAATCTCTGCCCGTGCGGAGGCCGGGGCGACCCGGCCGCCGAGTGCTCCTGTACGCCGCAACGGATCGATCAGTACCGCAGCAAGCTTTCACGGGCACTGCTCGATCGATTCGACCTCGTGGTCGCCCTCCCACGACCACGGGCGACGGAGCTCGCCGCCCAACCTGGCGAGAGCTCGGTTCCGGTGCGTCAACGCGTGACGGAAACACGCGGACGGCTCGAGAGCCGTCCGCTCCTCCTTGCTCCCACAGCCGAGGAGCTCCTCGCGCGAGCAGTCGATCGGCTGCCGCTCTCGGGCCGTGGGCGGGCACGCGTCGCACGCGTCGCGCGCACGATCGCCGCCCTCGCCGATGCGGAGCAGATCGGCGCGGACCACGTGGCAGAGGCGCTCTCCTATCGCTCTCCGGCGGAGTTCACCTCGCGATGAGCGAATTGGCCTTGGCAGCTTTCGCGGCCGCCCGCGATGCTCACGCGGTCGATCGCGACGCCCGGTCACGCGAGTTTGCCTCGTTCAGGGCTGCGTTCGATGCGGGTTCCTACCTCCAGGGCCTGAACGCGAGCGGTTTGCGCTGGCTGCCACGATCGGTCTCCGATTTTCCGCACTTACTCCGCTCGATCCACGATCCGCCGCCCGGGCTCTTCGTGCGCGGGCAGGGCGACGTCGAGCTCCTGTCGCAACCCGCCGTTGCGATCGTGGGCGCGCGTAGCTGCACCGACTACGGCGCCCATGTCGCTCGCTCGCTCGGCCGCGAGCTTGCCGCAGCCGGCGTCGTTGTCGTCTCGGGCCTTGCGCGAGGTGTCGACGGCTGGGCGCATCGCGGCGCGCTGGAAGGAGGTGGCCCGACGATCGCGGTACTCGGCTGTGGCATCGACCGCGACTACCCGCGCGCCCACGCCGCGCTTGCCGCTCAGATCGCTGCGACCGGTTTGGTCGTCTCCGAGTATCCGCCGGGCGTCGCACCCGCGCCCTGGCGCTTCCCAGCGCGCAATCGGATCGTGGCCGGGCTCACGGTTGCGACACTCGTGATCGAAGCTCGCGAGCGAAGCGGAGCGTTGATCACAGCCGATCTCGCGCTCGAAGAAGGTCGCGAAGTGCTCGCGGTTCCCGGTGACATCACCTCCGCGCTGTCGCGCGGCACGAACGCGCTGCTTCGGCTCGGTTCAGTGCCGGTTACGAGCTGTGCTGACGTGCTGGAAGCGATCGGGCTTGAACCAGTAGAGCTGGCAGAAGCAGCCCATTTGAGCTCGGCTGCGGAAAGCGTCCTAGCCGCCCTTGACCAGGGAGCGACAACAGCGGATGAGATCGTGCGCGCGACAACATTGGATTCTGCAGGCGTCGCGGTTGCACTCACCGAGCTCGAGCTGGCAGGGCACGTCGAGGCTCGATCCGGGATCTACAGGAGGTGATGCGGCCGCCGTAGGATCGCCGACGTGAGCACAACTTCATATTGGCTCGAAGAGCCTCACGGGCTGGAGGCTGCCCCGCCCCCGAACGAGGACACTGGCCGAGACGGGAAGGTTGACGTCGTCGTGATCGGGGGCGGCGTGACAGGCTGCTCGTGCGCGCTGACTCTGGCAACAGGCGGGCTGCGTGTGCGCCTCCACGAGGCGCGTGAGATCGCGGGCGGTGCGAGTGGCCGAAACGGAGGCTTCGCGCTCCGGGGTGGAGCGATGCCGTACGACGAGGCCCGTTTGACGCTTGGCCGTGAGCGTGCACGCGCGCTCTGGGCGCTGACGGAGCGCTCGCTGGCGCGAATCGCCGAGCTGGCGGGCGATGCCTTTCGCCCCGTCGGAAGCCTGCGGCTGGCCGGTGACGCAGCCGAAGCCGAGGCGATCCAGCGCGAGCTCGTCGCGCTCCGGGAGGACGGCTTTGCGGGCGACTGGTGCGGCGAGTTAGGCGAGCCCCTGGATCGGCTCTATGCGGGTGCCGCATTCAACCCTGGTGACGGGGCGCTTCAGCCTGCGCGTTGGGTCCGACGCCTTGCACGGCGCGCCGTGGGAGCCGGAGTCGAGATTCGCGAGCACAGCCCGGTAGGCCTGGACGATCTGGCCGTCCCGATCGTTGTGGTCGCGACCGACGGGCTGACGTCGCTCCTGGCATCCGACCTCGCGCCGATCATCCGCCCGGTACGCGGCCAGGTTCTCGTCACCGAGCCGCTCGCCGAGCGTCTGTTCATGCGCCCTCATTACGCCCGGCACGGCTACGACTACTGGCAGCAACTCGAGGACGGCCGGCTCGTGATCGGCGGTAGACGGGACACGAGCTTCGAGACCGAATACACGGCGACAGAAGAGACGACGGCACGGATCCAGGAGAGCCTCGAGTCGCACGTCGTCGAGCTGCTCGGACGGCTGCCACGGATCACACATCGCTGGGCCGGAATCTGGGGCGAAACGCCCGACAGGCTTCCGCTCGCCGGCCGACTCCCGGGGCGAGAAGGCATCTGGATCGCGGGGGGTTATTCAGGACATGGAAACGTGCTTGGGTTCGCCTGTGGCGAACTTGTCGCGCGCGCAATCCTCGGCGACCGTGCGCAGGACCTCGAGGTGTTCGATCCGGCTCGCTTTGCACAGTCCTGACCGCAGACCATCGTCCTCACTTGATCGAGCTCGTCAGCGTCTCGCCCGGCGGAGCGTGGACGCTCACCTTCAACGTGCCGCCGACGATCTTCCACGACACCGTGATGTCACCGTGAGGCGTGGGCACGGTGCCGCTCGCCCATTTCAGATCGCTCGGGTGTGGCATGACGGTGAATGTCTTGAATCCGGGCGATGTGGGCTGGACGCCGAGCACCTCGTTCGTCAATGCCGGCGCTGCAACGCTTGACCAACCGTGCTCCCAGGATGGCCACGCGAGCGGTGGCCCGCCGCCATACGGGCCGATCAGCTCCCACATGCCCTGATGCGGGCCGTTTGCCACCATGTACCCCCACGTGCGGCGGATCATGTCGAGGGCCGAGTCTGGCAAGCCGGTCTCGTAGCGAGCAAGCACTTCGAAGTACGAGATGATGGGATAGACCACCTGGCTTGCCGCGACGCCGTTCATCGTCGCGTTGTCCCAGGCATCGGTGTCGGCGATCGTCTGACCGTAGCTGCGGTAGTTGACCTTCCCGAGATACGCAAGCGCGGATCGGGCTTGCGCAGGCGTCGCAAGCCCGGAGAGGATCGCAAACGCGTTTCCATCCTGTGGATGGACGACCGGCCCGGTCGGACTGTCGTCGTATGCGCCGACAGCGCCATCCCAGAAGGTGTGGTTGAACGGCTTCACGAGACCGGCTTCTCGAGCGAGCCAGCGCTTCATCGCCCCGGGCTGCGCAATCCAACCCGCGATCGCTGACGCATCTTCGAGCGCCAGGGCATATTGCGCGTTGAAGAACGCGACCAGTGGCTGGCGGCTGGGGAAATAGCTGTAGTCAGTCAGAAGTGAGGCATTGACCACGAGACCGTTTGGTTGGCTCTTCGCCACGAACCAGCCATCCATCATCCGCACGAGGTTGGGCCACATCTGGCGGGCAAAGGCTGTGTCCCCGGAGTAGAGGACGTAGTCGTACAGCCCCATGACCCACCAGGCGTTGTAGTCGAAGAGCACCCCGGGCCCGTCCTCTCCGGTCGAGGTCGGCAGGTTGTTTCCGAGGTCGGGGCTCGCCGGGATGGCGCCGTCTTTCAACTGGTACTTCGCAAAGAACTGAATCATCGATCGCACGACCGGGAGATCCGCAGGAGTTGAGATTTCCAACGTCAGGCCGCTTGCCGCCTCGTCCCCGCTCACTGGGCAACGGTCACGGCTGACGCCGTCGCTGATGATCTTCGGGAGATCGACAACGCATGAGCGGCCGAGGGCGTCTGTCGTGAATGGCCCAGGCAGAACGACATCCCGTGCGGTCTTGACCGATACCTGCCAGATCGTGTTCAAGAGCGGGTCACTCGAACTGAAAGACCCAGCGGCGCGAGCCGACGCGGAGTTGGCGCAGAACAACGCCAGCATGAACACCAATGGGATGAGCGGTTGAAAGCCCCTAGAGCGCAAGTGCAGGTAGGTCGAGCTCGTCAACGCATTCAAGCGCGGCGATCGCGATCGCGAGATCCTGGATCGCAAGCCCCGTCGAGTCGAAAAGCGTCGACTCGGTCGGCGACTGCCGTCCCGCGGCCTTGCCGGTCAGCACGGCGCCGATCTCGGCCACGTCTTCACGTCTGACGAGCCCGGCCTCAAACGCCGCCGCGAGCTCCCCGCCGTGGCTGGCCTGCTCCCAGTCATCGCAGAAGATCGTCGCCTGTCCAATCTCGCTGAGTGCGATCTCCGCCTTGCCTGGCCCGTCTGCTCCCATCAGGCTCACGTGCTGGCCGGGGCGGAGAGCGCCTTCGCCGATCAGCACCTCGTGCCCTGGTGTCACCGTCACGACGAGATCCGCGCCCAGCGCCTCTTCTCGCGATCCCGCGACCTGCGCCCCGAGCTCGTCGGCGACCCGCTTCGCACGCTCGGGGTCGATGTCCCAGATCGCAGTCTCGCGACCGCGCGCCAGGAAGGTGCGCACCGCAGCTCGCCCGTTGACCCCAGTTCCGACAACCGCAGCCGCACCGGCGTCAGCCCGTCCGAGAACCTCGGCCGCGAGAACCGCTGCGGCGCCGGTCCGGAGCGCAGTCACCGACGCGGCGTCCATCACGGCGCGGAGCCTCCCGTTCGACGCGTCCGAGATCAGCACGACCCCGTTCACCGTCGGCAGTCCAGCGCGCGGGTTGCCGGGGAACGACGAGATCCACTTCAGGAGCGCGAATCCACCACCGAGCGCCGGCATTGCGCGAAAGTCGCCGGACGGATAGTTCGTCACGTAGACCTTGGACGGCATCGTCCATTCGCCGCGCGTGTGCGCGATGAAGGCGTCTCGAACTGCCTCGAGCGCCCGCACCGGGGAGACCGCGAGCTCGACGTGCTCGGCGGTGAAGACCGGGACGCCGCTCAGCGAGCTCACAACGCCGGGCTCACAACGCCTTGACGGCCGCGACGAGCTTCAGCACCGAATCCTTCGCGTCTCCGAACAGCATCGCGGTGTTGTCCTGGACGAAGAGCGGGTTGTCGATCCCGGCGAAGCCCGTGTTCATCGAGCGTTTCAACACGATGACCTGTTTTGCGAGCCCGGCGTTCAGGATCGGCATCCCATGGATCGGGCTCCCGGGGTCGTTTGTCGCGGCGGTGTTGACGACGTCGTTTGCTCCGATCACGAGCGCGACATCGGTCTGGGCGAACTCGGGGTTGATCTCGTCCATCTCCTTCAGCGCCGTGTAGGGGACGTTCGCCTCTGCGAGCAGCACGTTCATGTGCCCGGGCATTCGTCCCGCAACCGGGTGGATTGCGTAGTCGACGGAGATGCCCTTCTTCTCGAGCGCGTCTGCGAGCTCAGCCACCGCATGCTGCGCCTGGGCAACGGCCATCCCGTAACCCGGGACGACGATCACCTTCTGCGCGTAGGCGAGCATGATCGCCACGTCCTCGGCGTTGACCGAGCGGATGTTGCCCTCGACGGCTGCAGCGCCGGCGCCGGCCTGCACCGCGCCGAAGGCGCCAAACAGCACGTTTCCGATCGACCGGTTCATCGCCCGGCCCATCAGCGTCGTCAGCAGCGTTCCGGAGGCGCCGACAAGGGCACCGCTCACGATCAACACGTTCGAATCGAGCTCGAACCCGGTGGCGGCCGCCGCGAGCCCGGTGAAGGCGTTCAGCAGCGAGATCACAACCGGCATGTCGGCGCCGCCGATCGGGAGGACAAAGAGAACGCCGAAGACCAGCGAGCCGAGGATGATCGCCACGATCAGCCACTGCTGCTCTGAATGAGCGATGATCGCGCCGCCCGCGACGACGATTGCCGCAAACAACGCCAGATTCACGAATTGCTGCCCCGGATAGGTGATCGGGCGGCCCTGGATCAGCTCCTGCAACTTTGCGAACGCGATCATCGATCCGGCGAACGAGACGGATCCGATCAGCGCCGAGAGGACGATCGCGAGCTCGATATCGCCATGCAAGTGACCGGGCTCCGGGGCGAGATTGTGAAACTCCGAGAGCGAGACGAGCGCTGCCGCGCCACCGCCGACGCCGTTGAACAACGCCACCATCTGCGGCATCGCCGTCATCTTCACCCGCCGTGCGCCGACCGCTCCGAACACTGCCCCGATCGCACCTCCGACCAGGATTCGCCAGCCGATGTGCACGCTGCTCTGCGCCAGCGTCACTCCAATTGCAACCGCCATCCCGGCGGCGCCGATCCAGTTTCCACGGCGGGCAGTCGTCGGAGACGAAAGGAAGCGAAGCGCGAGGATGAAGCAGATGATCGTGACCAGGTACAGCAGGTGCGAGAGGTTCTGGTTCACGTCTCGTCGCCCTTCGGCTTCGGCGGCTCACGCTTCTTGAACATCTCGAGCATCCGGTCGGTGACGACGAATCCGCCGACGACATTCGCGGCAGCGAGGATCATCGCGATGAAGCCGACCCAACCGGTCAGCAGGTCTGGATCCGCGACGCCTGCGACGAGCATCGCGCCGACGATCACGATCCCGTGGATCGCGTTCGTGCCGGACATCAGCGGCGTATGCAAGAGCGTCGGCACCTTCGAGATCACTTCGATCCCGAGGAAGACCGCCAAGGCGAGGATCGTCAGCTCGATCACGAGTTGCGCGAAATGGCTCACGCGGTTGCCTCCTTCTTCCGGGTCACGCAGGCCCCCGCAGTGATTTCGTCGTCCCAGTCGAGCGTGAGCTCTCCGCCCGGCGCCAGGTGCGAAAGGAGCGACGCGACGTTCCTCGCATAGAGCTGGCTGGCGTGAAACGGCATCGTGCTCGGCAGGTTCAGCAGTCCGACAATCTGGACGCCGTTCACGTCGACGACTTCGCCGGGACGTGTCAGCTCGCAGTTGCCGCCGGTTTCGGCGGCGAGATCGACGATCACCGAGCCGCGGCGCATCTTCTCGGCCGCCGAGCCCGGAATGAGCTTCGGCGCGGGCCGCCCGGGAATTGCCGCCGTCGTGATCACGACGTCGAAGTCGGGAATTCGCTCTGCGAGCGCCTCTTGTTGACGCTGCTGCTCCTCAGGCGTCAGCTCGCGCGCGTAGCCGCCTTCGGTCTCCTCGCCGACGACGCCGAGATCGAGGAACGTCGCTCCGAGCGACTGCACCTGCTCCTTCACGGCGGGGCGCACATCGAAGCCGGAGACAACCGCCCCGAGCCGGCGCGCCGTTGCCAGCGCCTGCAGCCCCGCCACGCCTGCGCCGAGCACCAGCACCTTCGCGGGGGCGATCGTGCCGGCTGCGGTGGTCAGCATCGGAAAGAACTTCGGCAGCCTGTCGGCCCCGATCAGGACGGCCTTGTAGCCGGAAACTGTCGCCTGGGACGAGAGCGCATCCATCGATTGCGCGCGAGTTGTGCGCGGGATCGACTCCATCGCGAATGCGATCACCCCGCGCGCGGCGAGCCGATCGATCGCGTCGCGATCCGTCAGCGGCTGGAGAAAGCCGATGAGCAGCTGGCCGTCGCGAAGCTTTTCTTCCTCTGCGCTGGATGGCTTCGCGACCTTCGCGACCGCATCCGTGCCATTCCAGGCATCGTCGACCAGCTCGGCGCCCGCGTCTGAATATGCAGCGTCGTCAAACCCCGCGGGCAGGCCTGCGCCGCGCTCGATCGCAACGGTGATCCCGTCAAGGCGCGCGATTGCATCCGGCACGAGCGCAACTCGGTTCTCACCATCACTGGTCTCTCTGGGGACGCCGACCCGCATCGCGCCCGACGCTATCGAAAACGCCGGTCGCGGGATTGACTGGGGTTCGGCAGTCCGTGCCTCACAGCGCTCGCAACCTAGACTCGTGAACGTGACTCAGCTCCTGATCGACCACGGACTGATCATTCTCTTCCTGGTCGTGGCCGGGGAGTCGGCAGGCGTGCCAATCCCGGGCGAGACCGCGTTGATCGCGGCGGGGGTGCTTTCCAGCCAGGGGTATTACCCGCTCGCCGACGTGATCGCCGTGGCGGCGGCGGCAGCGATCATTGGCGACAACGCCGGCTATTGGATTGGACGCAAGGGCGGCCGGGCGCTGCTCGAACGAACACCCGTCATCAAGGACTACTTCGAGCGCGTGCTTCCGCCAGCCGAGCGGTTTTTCGATCGACATGGCCCGAAGGCGGTATTTATCGCGCGATTTGTCTCTGTTTTACGCGTCACATCGGCGTGGGTCGCGGGAATCAGCCGCATGCACTGGTGGAAGTTCCTGATCTGGAACGCGGCAGGCGGTATTGCGTGGGCCGCGCTCGTGGCTGTGATCGCCTACGAGTTCGGACGGACGGTCGCAGACGCGGTCGGGCGGTACGGTTTGTACGGCGCAATAGCCGTTCTGATTGTGTTGGCTGTTGCATTCATCGTCTTCAGAATCCTGCGGCGACATAAAAACTCAGAGAACGCGAATTGACAATCAAGCACACGGGTTTGCGCAGATTTGTCAAATCAACATCGCGACGTTCCGTGCACCTTTGTTGTCAGGTTAAGCATATTGCTGCTGGTGCAATAGCGTCAGCTCATTTGTCTAGAATGCCGTGGAACTCGTCTTCTATGAGGAGGGAATTCTGTGGCTCGGAGAACTGTGCTCGTTTGCGATGGCTGTGGCAAAGAAGTGGGGGATAACAAGGGTGCGACGATGCGTGTGACGTTTACGGATGCGCGTCGTGGTTCGAAGGTTGCGGACCTCTGCGATGCGTGCGCGGGGAAAGCGCCCGGACGCGCGGCAGCACGGCGCGGCCGGCGTCCCAAGGCTGTAAGCGCATAACGCGATTCGCTGCGGCAATTGCCGCTCGCAGCGCCGTTTTCGCATTGGTGCCGCCAGGTGTCGTGACCTTGCGTGGGACTACGATGGCCACGTGAGTTTCAGCCTGCTGGCGGGCCCTGCGAACGCGGGCAAAGTCGCTTTACTGCTCGAGCGTTACCTCGAGCGCCTCGACGACGAGCCGTTTTTGATCGTGCCGACCCGGTCGGATATCGACCGGGTCGAGCGCGATCTGCTCCGTCGCAGCGGCTGTCTTTTTGGAGGGTCGATTGGAACGTTCGACGATCTGTTCGAGCGGATCGCCAGGACGGATCCCAACCGGCGGGGTGTCGCGACGGAGCTCCAACGGATCTTTCTCGCCCGGCGTGCTGTCGAAGCGACCCGTCCGAGACTCGACGATCTCGCCCGGTCGGCACGGTTCGGCGGCTTCCTCGACACGCTGCTTGCAACGCTGGCCGAGCTCGAGTCCGGTCTCGTCGATCCTGACGACCTGTCCGGCGAGCTCGCCGAGCTCTATGCCGCCTATCGAGCCGAGCTCGACCGGCTCGATCTCTGGGACCGGAACATTCTCAGGCGCCGCGCCGCGGAGCGCGTCGCTGCCGATTTCGACGCGTGGCACGGGGAGCCGCTCTTCGCCTACGGCTTCGAGGATCTGACCGCAGCCGAGTGGTCGCTTCTCGAAGCGCTTGCCGGGCGCGCTGATGTCCAGGTCTCGCTGCCATATGAGCCCGGCCGAGTCGCCTTTGCGTCGCTTCAGCGAACGGCGGAGGATCTCGCGTCGCTTTCCGGCGGACGCGCCGAGGAGCTTCCTGCGCGCTTTGGTGAGTACGCCGCCCCGGCGCTCGCGCACCTCGAGCGAACGCTGTTCGAGCCCGCGCCGGCGCAGAGCGAGTCCCGAGGCGCGGTCCGCCTCGTCGAGGGTGCGGGGACGCGAGGCACGCTCGAGCTCGTCGCTTCCGAGCTCCTCTCCCTCCTTCGCCAGGGCACGCCGGCAGATCAGATCGCGCTCGTCGTGCCGTCGGTCGAGCGCTGGCGTGCGCCGCTCGACACCGTTCTCAGCTCTGCCGGTGTCCCGTACACGGTCGAGGGTCGCGTCCGCCTCGGGGCGACGCCGCTCGGCCAGGCGCTGCAGTCGCTCCTGCGATTCGCCTGGACCGGAGCCGACCGGCGCGAGCTCTATGCCTTCCTGCGCTCGCCCTATTCCGGGCTTTCGCGCGGCAGCGTCGACTTCGTGGAGGGCCGGTTGCGCGGGCGAGCTGTGCAGGGAGCTGAGCGCGTCGAAGAGGAGACCGAGCGGCTGCGCGAGGCCCCGCTCGTCGCCCTGCGCGAGCTTCGCGCCGCTGCGACGCCGCTCGAGGCTGTGCGCGCGCTCCTCCAGTCGATGGTGCGCGCCGCCTACGGGCTCGAGTCGCCGCCGGTCGGTGAAGCATCGCGCGTCGATCTTCGCTGCTACGCGGCCGTGACGGCTCTCCTCGACGAGCTCGAAGGCTGGGCAGAGCTCGGCGCAGACGATCTGCTTCTGGCGCTCGAGCGATTGGATGTGGCGGTCGCAGCTGCCGGGGAACCGGGCCGGGTCGCCGTTCTCGACCTGCTGCGTGCACGGACACGCCGGTT
>DASZPQ010000034.1:0-18610 GCA_035550275.1 Gaiellaceae bacterium
GAGCTCGAGCGCAAGCATCGTCAGCTCCTCGACCCACTGCTCGGGCGGGCCGAAAAGGAAGCGCTCCGACCTGGCTTGGATCTTCTTCCGAGCTGAGGGGAACATCCGCCGGACGTCGGCAGGCTGCCGGCCTGCGGCAACGAGCTCTTCGTCGAGATGATTTGAGACGTTCGTGAGATTCTCGACCTCGATCCCCTCGTCGTTGTTCGGGATCCAGCCGTCCGCGGAACGTGCGATCAACCGGCGCATCTTCGGCTTCGCGCACCCGATCCAGAGCGGGATCGCCGGTGAGACCAACGGCGGCGGAGTCGCCGCGGTGAGGCGATAGTGCTGCCCTGCAAAGCTGACCTCGGGCTCACCAGACCAGAAGAGCCGGATCACCTCAACGGCCTCCTCGATGTGCTCGAACGCATCGCGCGGCGACCACACGGGACCGCCGATCGCGGCGATCTCGTCCCAGAGCGCCCCAGTGCCGAGGCCGAGGTAGATCCGTCCGGGCGCGAGCGCGTTCAGCGTCCAGGCCGACTTTGCGATCACCGCCGGCTGGCGGAGCGCGAGATTGACGACATCGGGAAAGACCCGAATCGACTCGGTCGCGCCGACGATCGCCGAGAGCAGCGTCCAGTTCTCCACATAGTCGGCGCGGTAAGGATGATCCGGCGCAGCGACGAAGTCGTAGCCGAGTTCCTCGGCGAGCTGCGCCACGCCGATCAGATCGCCGGCATCGGAGACGTTCGGGAAGAGGAACGTGCCGAACTCGAGCGTGCGTCCGTGGTCGGTCATCAGACGGCGGCGGAGGCGGGTCGGCGGGCTGCTTCGACCGCGGCGCGGACGCCGGGGATCACCTCTTCCGCGAAGCGGTGCAGATGCTCCTCGGTCGTGTCGCGGTCGCCGAAAATGAACGTGTCGAAGCCGAGCTCGAGCGCAAGGCGCGAGATCTCCTCGATCCATTGCTCGGCCGGGCCGAAGAGGAAACCCTCCGACTGCGGCTGGAGCTTCTTCATGATCGTGTTGCAGATCCGGCGGACGTCTCCTGGCTGCCTTCCCGCAGCGGCGATCTCCTCGTCCAGATGCCGCGAGGCGAAGGTCAGGTTCTCGAGCTCGATCCCGTCGCCGTTCGGGATCCAGCCGTCGGCGGCGCGGGCGACAAGCCGTCGCATCTTTGGCTTGCCACAGCCGATCCAGATCGGGATCGGCTGCTCCGGCGCCGACGGCGGCGTGGCGCCGTTCAGCTGGTAGTGCGTCCCGGCGAAGCTCACTTCGGGCGCACCCGACCAGATCAGGCGGATCACGTCGACAGCTTCGTCGATGTGCTCGAGAGCCTCACGGGGCGACCAGACCGGCCCGCCGATCCCAGCGATTCCTTCCCAGAGCCCGCCCGTGCCGAGCCCGAAATACAGCCTGCCCGGCGCCAGCGCATCGAGCGTCCAGGCGGCCTTCGCGAGCACGGCCGGCGG
Organism: Gaiellaceae bacterium; assembly: GCA_035550275.1. Classification (GTDB taxonomy): domain Bacteria; phylum Actinomycetota; class Thermoleophilia; order Gaiellales; family Gaiellaceae; genus PALSA-600. The sequence continues at coordinate 1,458 of DASZPQ010000034.1, forward strand.
CTGGCGAAGCGAGAGGTTGACGACGTCCGGGAAAACACGGACGGTTTCCGTCGCTCCAATCACGGTTGAGAGCAGCGTCCACTGGTCGACGTACTCGGCGTTGTAGGGATGGTCAGGCGTCGCGATGATGTCGTAGCCAAGCTCCTCTGCGAGCCGCGCCTGGCGGAGCAGGCCGCTCGCCCCTGCCGACTTTGGGAAGAGAAACGTGCCGAACTCGAGCGTGCGGTGATGGTCTGGCATTGATCGGGTCCTTCCTCGTTAGGCCGCGGGAGCGAGCGAGCGGGTTTCTGCCTCGAGCACCGGCGCCACCTCGGTCGCGAAAAGCTCCATCGTCTTCGCAACCTCCTTCCCGGGAATGCCGCCAAAGTCGGCGTGGAAGAGATGGACCTGGTGCTGGTAGCGATCGTGGAATGCGAGCAGCTTCTCGATTGCCTCGTCCGGGCTCCCACAGACGAGCGGACCGCGAAGCTTGGCGTCGAAGTCAAACGGTGGCAGCGACATGCCGGACTCCTTCCCGACCGTGTCGAAGACATGCCGGTAGTGCGGCTCGAGCTCCCGCCGGGCCTGGGCGCCATCCTTCCGGATGTAGAGATGGCTGACCGAGCCGATCTGAAGCTTCGCCGCGTCATGGCCGGCGAGCACCCACTGCTCGCGGTAGTGGTCGGCGAGCGTGCCGTAGTGCTCGACCGGCTGGATCACGCCGCCGAGCACGATCGGCAGTCCGCGTTCGACCGCAGGTTCGACCGACTCGGGCGAGGTCGAGACGCCCCACCAGATCGGCGGCGGAGATTGGATCGGCCGCGGCCCGATCGAAGCCTCGTTCAGCGGCGGCCGGAAGCGACCCTCCCACGTCACGGGCTCTTCGGTCCAGATCTTCAGGAGCAGGTCGACTCCTTCGACCAGACGTTCACGCTGCTGTTCGCGATCCTGACCAAAGAGCGGCCAGGGCTGCGGAAAGTTGCCCTTCGCGACGGTCAGCTCGAGCCGCCCGCCCGAGAGAACATCCACCGTCGCATAGTCCTCGGCAACCCGTACGGGATCGAGGTTCGGGATCAGGGTGATCCCAGTGCGGAGCCGGATCCGTTCTGTTCGGGGTGCGATCGCCGCGAGCACGACCGGCGGCGCCGTGATCGCCCAGCGGGAAGAATGATGCTCGCCGACGGTGTAGGAGTCGAGACCAAGCTCCTCGGTCAGGACGGCGGCATCGATGATCTCGCCGAGCCGCTGCTGGGCGGTCAGCGTGGTTCCGGTGTGGGGGTTCGAGGTGAGGTCGCCGAGGGTCAAGAATCCGAAGCGTGAAAGCGGCATCAGGCAGCCCGCTCCGTCGTGGCGCTCCTGAGCTCGACGACCACATCGGCGACGCCTCCGCTTGCGATGCGAAGAACTGGTGGCCCGGTCAGGCTGGTGAGCAGGCTCGCGGCCGTCGGAGTCCGGGCGCCCGAGGCGCACGCGACGATGATCGCCCGTCCGTTCTCCTGCGCTTCGTGAGCACGAAGAGGTAGCTCGCGCCACGGAATGTGCAGCGAGCCACCGACGACCGGCCCTGCAGCTCGTTCGCTCGCGTCGCGGATGTCGACGAGCACCGCTTCGTCGCGGGCAAGGAGGTCGACAGCACCGTGAACGTCGATTCGCTGCGTCGAAACCAACGGACGTCCGCGCGCCTTCCAGGCCTCGATCCCGCCCGCAAGCCGGCCGCGGACGTCGATCAGCCCGACCGCGGCGAGCTTCGCTGCGAGACGATGTGCCTGAGCCTCGTCCTCGGCAACAAGCACGAGCGGCGTGGCGTGGCCGAGCACCCAGGCCGCTCTCGTGCCGACCCCGCTGGAACCGAGAGGGAGGCAGAGGGAGCCGGGGATGCTCGCGTCGTCGAAGGCGCAGGCGTCTCGTCCGTCGACGATCGCCGCCCCCCGCTCGACCAGTCGCTGCACCTCGTCGACACCGAGCGCCGTGAGCGGAGCAGGCTCGAGGAGCAAGGGCCCGCGATTGAGCTCGACGACGCGCGAGACGGTGGGCGGCCGCTCAGGCAACTGCGCAAGCAGCTCGCTCGCGAACCGTTCCGCGTTGCCGGCCGCAAAGCCCGCGTTCGTGCGCCGTTCCAGGCCGATCGTCGAAGACGGCTTCTCGCTGGCCCCCGCACTGCAGCAGAGCGAGCCGCCAACGTGACCCGGCCACAGCTCGACGTCGTCGGGGAGCAGAGCGAGGCGCCGGAGCGAGTCGAAGAGCGCACGAGCAGCTTGGTCGGTCTCGAGCTCGCTCTGCGTTGCCAGATCGGGCCGCGCGACGTCGCCCACGAGCAGCGAGTCACCCGAGAGCACGAAGGCCGGCCTGTCATCCCTCGAATAGTCGGTGACCACGAATGAGACGTGCTCGGGCCGGTGCCCGGGGGTGGCGACGACTTCGATGCGCACGTCTCCAACGGCCACGACCTCCGCGTCCCTCAGCTCGGAAGAGGGGAAGGCGGCAACTGCACCTGCCGGGAGGTGAATCCGCGCGCCGGTGGCCGCCGCGATTCGCCCGCGGCCCGAGACATGATCGGCATGCGTGTGGGTCTCGAGCACGCGCCCGATCACAAGGCGATGCGCAGCCGCGAACTCGAGATAGGGAGCCACGTCCCAGGAGGGATCGACCACAACTGCCTCACCACCGTCTGCGAGCAGATACGAGGCACAGCCCAGGTCTTCGTCGATGAACTGCCGGAAGATCACGAGCACTCCGTTCCAACAAGCTCGACGTCCGTCGGGCAGGCCGCGTTCGCGTAGCCGGATCGGAACGGCTTCGCCTCGCCGGTCATCTCGTCGAACGTGTGCCGGTCGACGCATCCGGTGTCGTTTGCAAGCAGGTGAATCGAGACGGACGTCACGTCAGAGGTCGTCCGGACGCAATGAATGTCGTCGGTCGGCGGGAGCAGCACGTAGTAGTCGCCTGGATCGAGCGGCCGCTGCCGAACGAGCTCCATCACCCCGTCTCCCGGACGGTAGATCTCCTCGTCCTGGTTGCCGCGGTAGAGGCCGATCAGACCCCAGGCAAGGTGATCGTGAATCGGGGTCCGGGATCCGGGCGGCACGACAAGGCTGAACAACGAGAGCGACCGGTCGGCGGAGCGATAGAGGAGCCATTGGCCGATCCCGCCGCCCATGCCGCTGTCAGGCACGTCGCGCTGGAACTCCTCGGGCAGCCAGTCTCGGTTCGCCAGGAGGTCGGTGAAGAGCGGCCGGAGCGAGTCGCAGGCCTGCTCGGCCGACGACGCTGCATCGATCCGCTGTCTGACCGTGTCGATCAGCGAGCGAATCAACGGCGTGTCCAGGACGAATTCGTCCTCAGCGAGTCGGTCGTGGTCGTGGTGATCGTGGAAATCACACATGGCTCTCCTTCAGCGGTCGATGCGTCAAAACAAATCTGTTATTTGTGTATATACTATACTCATTCGATCAACAATGTCTGCTTATCGCCCACCCTGTGATCCGAATCGACGAAGGAGAGCCGATGCATCTCGATCCATCCCACATCCGAAGAACGACAAGCCGCTGGCGTTCGAGCCTCACGAGCATGCGAGTTGTCGTCGTGCTGCTCGCCGCCACCGCGGTCGGTACGCTCGTCTCAGCAGCATCCGCCTCACCGCACGATGTGAACGTCTCGAACGTGACGCTGAACGTCGCGACGTATCCGCTTCAGGGCGATGACGTCCTACTGAAGGCGGCCGGCCTCGACAAGACGCCGTACAAGGTCAAGTACCAGGATCTTTCCTCCGGCGGCCTTCAGACGCAGGCCGTGAACTCGGGCGTAGCGGATATCGGGCGTGGCAGCGGCGTTGCGAACGCGCTGGTCGCTGCGGCAGGCCCGATTCACTTCTTCTCGGTCGCCACGCTGAAGATCAGCACCTACCAGCAGGACACGATCGTCCTGAAGAGCTCCGGGATCACGTCGGTCGCACAGCTGAAAGGACAGAAGGTCGCGTACGTGCCGAATACGACGCCGCAGTACTTCCTGCTCAAGCAGCTTCAGGCAGCCGGTCTCAGCTGGTCCGACATCACGCCGGTGCCGCTCGACACGTCCACGGGCCTCGCAGCCCTGCTCAGCGGGAGCGTCGCCGCGTTCGCGACGTTCGGCAACGTGAACACCGCGCTCACGGAAGGGGCCACCGTCCTCGCCGACGGCGGCCCGTACCTGAAGGGACGGCTCGGAGCGCTCCAGGGCACGTACAACGCGTACGCCGCCGACCTGAAGAACCCGGGCAAGGAAGCGGCGATCGCCGACTTCATCGCGCGCGTGAACACGGCGTTCGCCTGGACGCGATCGCATGCGACTCAGTGGGCCGCGATCCTGGCAAAGAACACATCTCAGCCGCAAGCAACGGTGCTCGCGAACTTCGAAGGAAGCGAGAAAGCGGCCAACTCGTGGGTCGGAGCGAACACGGCCGAGGCGATCTCGAACGAGCAGGACTACGGGAACGCATTCCTGCAGACGGGCGTGATCACATCGCCGGTCGATGCTGCCTCGACCTTCTCCAACAAGCTCAGCGGCCAGATCGCGGCCGATGAGGCCGCATATCAGAAGAAGTACCCGTCGTATTTCGCGAAGCCGTCCTGGCTGACAGCCACCTGAGATCGACGTGAGACGCGGTTTCCTCCCACACGCTGCGGGGCCAAACCGGCCCCGCAGCGTTCCCCTTCCTGAAGCGGGCCCGCGATGAGTGCGAACGCGCTTTCGCCGGACGTTGCCACTGCACGTGAGCAACAGGCGCCGGCGCCAACACGGACGACCGGCAAGGTCGTGCTCACCGCCGACGTCACGCAAAAACGTCGCCTTCGTCTCGGTGTGCCAAGCCTCATCCGGCGCGCCGTTGTCCCGCTCCTGCTGCTCGGCCTCTGGGAGCTCGGTAGCACGCACGGCTGGTGGCCAGCTGCGGTTCTCCCGTCGCCGGTGACCGTGAACAAGACGTTCTGGACGCTGATTCAGAACGGCCAGCTTCCGTCCAATCTCCTGGTCTCGCTGCAACGCGTCGCGGTCGGAGCGTCGATCGGGATCGCGGTCGGCACGCTGCTCGGCCTCACCTCAGGGCTCTGGCAGCTCGCCGAGGAGGCTCTCGACTCGACGCTCCAGATGATGCGAACGCTGCCGTATCTCGTGATGTTGCCGCTGTTCGTGATCTGGTTCGGCGTCGACGAGCTGCCGAAGATCCTGATCATCGTGATCGGGACGTCGCTGCCGATGTACCTGAACACGTTCTCCGGCGTCCGCTCCGTCGATCCGCGCCTGACGGAGATGGCATCGACGTTCGGTCTGAACCGCGTGCGCCTGATCGTCTCCGTGATCATCCCCGCGGCGATGCCCGCGATCCTGACGGGGCTTCGCTACTCGCTCGGAATCAGCTGGCTCAGCCTCGTCGTTGCCGAGCAGATCAACGCCCGCTCCGGGCTTGGGCTGCTGATCAGCAACGCCGAGTCGCTCTTCCTCACGAGTGTGCTCGTCGTCTGCGTGCTCGTCTACGCAATCCTCGGGCTGACCACCGATCTGCTCGTCCGCATCCTTGAGAAGCGACTGCTGGCCTGGCGCGGCCGGAGCGTGAGCTGGTGAGCGCCGTGGCCGTGCGCGGGCTCCGCCGGGCCTACGGCGAACGGACGGTGATCGCGGACCTGGACGTCGAGATCGCCGAATCCGAGTTCGTCGCGCTTGTCGGCAAGAGCGGCTGCGGCAAGACCACCCTGCTGAGGACACTGGCCGGGCTCGACCCGATCCAGCAAGGCACGGTCGAGGTGCCTGCTGCCCGGTCGGTCGTCTTCCAGGAGCCACGCCTCCTGCCCTGGCGACGCGTCTGGCGGAACGTCTCGATCGGCCTCAAACGAGGAGAAGGCCGTCAACGAGCGGTCGCCGCACTCACCGAGGTCGGTCTCTCGAAACACCTCGAAGCCTGGCCATTGACCCTCTCAGGAGGCGAAGCGCAGCGCGTTGCGCTTGCCCGCGCACTCGTGCGTGAACCGGAGCTCTTGCTCCTCGACGAGCCGTTCGGCGCCCTCGACGCGTTGACCCGGATCCAGATGCACGAGCTCGTGCGCGAGCTGCACCGGCGCCACCGGCCGGCGGTGCTCCTCGTCACGCACGACGTCGACGAAGCGCTGATCCTCGCCGATCGCGTGCTCGTTCTCCGTGAGGGACGTGTTGATGAGCAGCTCGTCACGAACGGCCTTTTCCGTGATCGCCTCGATCCGGCATTCGAGCAGGCACGCGCCCGAATCCTCGCCCTGCTCGGCGTCAGCGAATCGAGCACGCCGGCCCGCAAGAAACCACTTCACGCCAACGGCAGCTGACAAAGGAGCCACGATGCCCGATCTGAACCGCGAACTGACCTTCGCCTCGTTTCTCTTCCCGAAGGCAACCGAAGGGCCAGGGCTGCTGGGGCAAGCCGAGCTAGCCGAGCAACTCGGCTACGAGCTGATCGCCGTCCCTGATCATCTCGACTGGCCGCATTACATCGACTCGTGGACGCTGCTTTCGGCGATCTGCGCGCGGACGACCTCCATCGAGCTGCTCTCGTGCGTCTCGTCCCTCGCGCTCCGCGAGCCTCCCGCAACGCTGGCGAAGGCAGCGTGGTCGCTCGACGTACTCGTTCCAGGTCGCTTCCACCTCGGGCTTGGAACGGGCGTGATCCCCGGGATCGAGTCGATCGGCGGGCCGCTCTGGTCGCCGCGCGAGTCGCTCGAGCGGATCACCGAGGCAATCCGGGTGATCAAGCTGATGTGGTCGGGCGAGGAAGCGACGTTCGACGGGGCGCACTATCAATTGGCCGCGGCAAAACCGCTAGCCGCTCCCTCGCCAAGCCTGGACATCTGGGTCGGTGGGATCAAGCCCGGGATGCGCCGCCTGATCGCGCAGTCGGCTGACGGCTGGATCCCCGGCATGTTCTCCATCGACCCCGAGCAGATCACCGAGGAGACGCTGCATCTCGATGACGAGCTCCACACAGCGGGCAGGCCGCTCACGGCTGTGCGCCGCGTCTACAACACGATCGCGAAGAAGATCCAACCGAAGTCCGAGGGCTTCCTGGTCGGGCCGCCCGAGCAGTGGGTCGACGAGCTGACGCCGATGGTGCTCGATCTCGGCTTCGACGTGATCCTCTACGGCGATCGCGAAGCGACCGTCGAAGGCCTGCATACGTTCGCGGAGGAAGTCGTCCCCGAGCTGACGAAGCGGGTCGCCGCCGCGCGGCGGAGCGTCACGGCCGGCGCGTCTTCCTGAGCCCCTTCGACGCTCTGTAGCTATCAGCCTGCGCTGAGCGCCTGGCGCTCGACCCTCGAGGCCGGGCGCCGCGTCGTACGCCGAGAGACCTTGCGAAGCCGCTCGCGCACCGACTTGTGAACGAGCAACGGGACGTAGTCGTCGAAGTGCGCGTCAGCGATCAGGTCGCGGACCCGGGCCTCGATGTCGTGCTCGATCACGGAAACAGGGGCATCCGGAAACTCCTCGTGGAGCGTCTCGGGGAGATGCTCGATCTGCTTGGCTGCACTCGTCGTCAGTTTCATGCTCCGACTGTTCCCGATTCCGGTCGCCGGCAATCAGCGAAAGGCCTGATGAGAGCGAGTTGGAACTGCCGAACGCGCGGTTAGACCGAGGGCGCGGGCACGCACGTTCCGCCGAGGCAGAGCTCGGGAACCGAAGCAGCCGCCTTCAAGGGCACGTCGAACGCGAGCCAGCCTGAGGTGCTTCCCGCCGGCCGAAGCGACGAGTCCGCCAGCACCTTGTCTCCCGCGAGCCCGAGCGCCTGAAGACCGGCAGGCGCAAGCACGTATTTGACCCCGTTCAGCTCGAGCCTGATGCTGGAGCTGCTCAGCATCAAAGGCCGGGCGGCGTTGTTCGTCGCCGCGACGTTCATGATCACGTAGACCCCCTTGGCCTTCACCGGGATGTACGCGTTCTCGATCTGGCGTGCGTTGTAGGAGCGAAGGATCCGCCAGCTCAGGGAGCTCGACGTGGGACCACTTCGACTCGCTGCCCAGGCCGCTGCGACGACACCGTCCAGCAGAAGAATCGCAGCCCCGAGCAGTGCAAGTTTCTTCGCCACGATCGTCACTTTTCCCCGGCTGCGACGATCCCGAAACACCGCGACGCAACGCCGCTCACAGGGAAGGCGAAAGGCGCCCCGCGAACGGGGCGCCTTTCACTCGTACTCGCGGTCTTGTCGAAGGCCACGGGGCTAGCCGGCGGAGACGGAGACCTGGGCCGAGACGCTTGCGTCGCTCGAAGGCTCAGGCACGTCTCGCCGCCCCCACACATGGATCCGCTTGGCCGTAAACGTCGCGGTCGACGGATTGAAGCCAGGGGCCTTGAAGAACCCGTCAGCTGAGAAGACGACACCGATGCCCTGACCGACCCGGAGATCTCCGAGCCCGATCCGGCGATGATGGCTTCCCTGTAGATAGACAGTGTTCGCGTTGACCTGGATCGTCACGTTCTGATCCTTGAGCACCGTGTCGTACGGGCCCGTTCGGTCGACCCGAACGCCGATGCTCGTCGCCCCGACGGAGCTGATCGTTCCGCCGACCCAATGGCAGTTGCAGTAGACGTGGATCCTGGATGCCGTGAGGCTCGAGGCGCTGTCGCCTGAAGCCCTGATTGCCACCAGATCCCCGGCCTGGATCGAAGCGAGAGCGATCGGCGTGTTGTGCGAGCCTTGCCCGATCCGGGTGCTCGACGTGACGGCCACCGTCAGCGTCTGGCCGTTCAGCGATCCGTCATGCGGCCCTGTCCAGAGCACGCCGACCGTCAGCGAGCTCGATCCAACCGCGCTCACCGAGCCGGCGAACCACTGCTGGTGCGGAAGCACGACTGCCGCAGCGGTCGTGAACGTCGCGTCTGCTCCGTCGGTCGTGCCGGAGCTGTTCGTCGCCACGAGCCGGTAGTGGTAGAGCGTCTGCGGGCTCAGGCCGTTTGCCGTCGCGAGCACCGTCCTGTTCCCACTCTTCGAGTGGAGGCTCCGCATCGGTGTCTGGGAGCCGTAGCTCGTGGTGGTGCCATACTGGAACGAGTACTTCGTCGCAGACCCGTTCGGGTCGACGGTCCCGACGAGGCCGGCGGACTTGGCGTTCACCGCGACCGCCTGGCCGGTGACCACGACGGGTGCCGGAGCGGAGCTGGTGGTGAACGTCTGATCGGCGCCGTCACTCTCGCCGGAGCGGCTCTTGGCGACGAGCCGGAAGTGGTAGGCCTGCCCCGGAGTCAAGCCGAAGAGATGAGCAGCAACGGAGACGCTGCCCTGGCCTGCGCCCGCATACCGGGAGCCGGTCCTCGACCCGTAACCGGTGGTCGACCCGTACTGGAAGTAGTACATCGTCGCGAAGCCGTTCGGGGTCACGGTTCCGGCCAGGACGGCCTGATGCGCGGTCACCGAGCTCGCGGCTCCCGTGACGGCGACCGGGGCGGCCGCGGCGACGGTCGTGAACGTCTGGTCAGCGCCGTCGGTCACACCAGCGCCGTTCGTCGCGACCAGGCGATAGTGGTAGACCGTGCCGGCGCTCAAGCCGCCGATCGGCGCGGAGACCGAAACGGCGACATTGCCGGAGCCGGCGTGACGCGCCGGGGTCTGCGACCCGTAGCTCGACGTCGCGCCGTACTGGAACGAATAGGTGGTGTCGGCCCCGTTCGGGTCGACCGTTCCGGTGAGCTTTGCCCCCCGCTCCGAGACGGAGAGAGCCGTGCCCGTCGAGACGGTCGGCGCCGGAAGCGTGAGGGTCGTGAACGTCTGGTCGGCTCCGTTCGCCGTGCCGACGTTATTCGTCGCGTCGAGCCGGAAGTGATAGAGCGTCCCGGGCGTCAGGCCCTTGAGCCGTGCGAACACGGCCTTGGGGCCGACCGAGCCGCGGACGTCCGCCTTCTGCGTCTGAGAGCCGTAGCTGGTCGACGTGCCGTATTCGAACCAGTAGCTCGTGTGAGCACCGTTCGACGTCACGGTCCCGCCGATCACGGCGGCATCAGCTGTGACTGCCGCTGCCGAGCCGGTTGCGACGGTCGGCGCGAGTGCGCTCGCCCAGGCCGGCGCCGCAATCGCGACCGAGCCTGTGAATATCGCGAGCATCAGAATCATCCTGCGCATTGCTGATCACTCCTCCCTGGGTCGTCAGTGCTTCAGGAACTTCTTTCTCCGGTCTCCCCAGGGGCTGTTCGATCAAGGCCAGAGCCGCGTAAAAACCACGCAAAGCACCCTGCCGCGAATACGTATTTTCCCGCTTCCGGTGAGCGTGGTTAACCGGACGCGCGCATTCGACGCCCGATTTACCTTCGAGTCGTAAGCCAATCACCCGACCGAAAGAGAGATACGTCATGCGCCGCAAAGTGTTCGATGTGCTTGTCAGCACAGGAGGGGTAATCGTTGTCGTCGTCCTCGTGGTGGCCGGAGCGCTCGCACTCTGGGGCCACAGCGTCGTCACCTCCAACGTGCACAACCAGCTTGCCCAGCAGCAGATCTTCTTCCCGCCGAAGGCCGCGTTTGACCAGGCGAAGGCTGGCACGGAGATCACTCCCGAAATGCTCCCGTACCTGGAGAAGTACGCCGGCCAGCAGCTCCTCACCGGCCCGCAGGCGAAGGCCTACGCAGACCACTTCATCGCGATCCACCTGAGCGAGATGCCGTACGGCGGCGTCTACTCGAAGGTCAGCGCGGCGTCGATGGCGAAGCCGACCGACGCGGCACTTTCTTCCGAGGTGCAGACCGTGTTCCGCGGCACCACGCTTCGCGGGCTCCTGCTCGAGGCCTACGGATTCTCGGTCCTCGGCGTGATCGCGATGTGGGCCGCAATCGCCTCGTTCGTCCTCGCCGGGCTGATGGCACTGCTCGTCGGCTTCGGCTTCTGGCACAGCAAGCGCGTGCCGGTGACCGAGGAGCTCCTCGCCTCCCGGATCGGGCAAGTCACCACAGCCTGACCGCAGCACTCCCCCTAGCGCGTCGTGTGGCCGGCCTCACCGCCGGCCACACGCGCGTCTGCAGGCCGGAGTGTGACCCGGCTCCGCCCGTGATTGAGCGATACTCACCAGACCGTCCGCTCGAGCACAGGGAGCCTCCATCCGGATTCGCCGTTACCTCTCGAAACAATGGATCCCAGTGACCGTTGCCTCGGTGCCGGGGCTCATCCTGGCGGCGATCCTGGCCGGCCCGTCAACCGCGGCGCCGGCTCGAGCAGCGGTCGCAAGATGCGCGACGCCTGGGCTCGTCGTTTGGCTGGACACGCGCGGCGACGGCGCCGCCGGCAGCGTCTATTACAAGCTCGAGCTGACGAATCTCTCCGGGCAGCGCTGCACCCTCGACGGCTACCCGGGAGTCTCGGCTGTCGATCTCGGCCGCCATCAATTAGGGAGCCCGGCCGGCCGAAACCCGCATCTCGCGCCGCACGCAATCACGCTGGGCAAAGGGGCCACGGCTACGGCGGTCCTGCAGATCACCGAAGCGGGCAACTTTCCGGCGGCCACCTGCCGCAAGGAGACAGCAGCCGGCCTCCGCGTCTTCCCGCCCGGCGCCACCTCCTCGGAGATCGTCCCGTTTCCGTTCAGCGCGTGCTCCCGGCCGGGCCCGGTCTATCTCCACGTCGAAGCCGTCGCGAAGAGCAGCTCGCGAACCGGCTAGAGCAAGATGTGAAGCGCGGTCTCGATCGGGCAGCCGTTGCGGAGCAGGCTCGTCGCGAGATGGAGGTCGATGTCCGTCCGCTGTCCGAGGAGAAGCATCGCCGCCTCCGGATAACCAGCTGCGTCCAATTGGTCGAAGCGCCAGCTGAGAACGGCGTCCGGCTCGACTGAGCTCATGTCATCGGCGATGGTCGACATGCCTGGATGATCGCCAACCGGCACCCGAGATCCATCGGTAATCGACCGGAGCCCGATGAGAGTCGGCCCCGAACCGCTCTGCGGCAAACCCGCAACCCGACGTAGCTCTCCCATAGAAAAAGCCCTGTTACCAGGGCTTTTTCCGTAGCAGGCCTGTAAGCCGGATTCTGTCTTGGATGACCATCCCTCTTGGCGGCTACCCGGGCCCTGGGCGGGCAACCTCGTGACGGGCCCTGTTCGCCTTGCACCGGACGGGGTTTAGCGAGCCGTCACGTTGCCGTGACGCTGGTGGGCTCTTACCCCACCGTTTCACCCTTACCTGCGGCGTCTCCGGAGATGCGCCGCCGGCGGTTTGCTTTCTGTTCCACTTTCCGTCGGCTTTCGCCCCCTGACTTGCGTCAGCGTCCTGCCCTGCGGTGTCCGGACTTTCCTCGAGCCCCGCTTACGCGGAGACCGCGGTCACCCGGCCTGCAAGGTGGATTGTATCCCTGGGGCTACGAAAAGTGCCTCCTCGGAGGCCAGCTGACACCCGCATTCGGGGCAAAACACCGCGCCGCCGTGGGCGTGCATGACGAACTCGCCGCAGACGAGGCACTCGAGCGACGCGCCGCGAAGCAGCGCCATCAGCTCCTGATCGAGTGTGCGGGCGAAGAGCTGCACTCCATCAACACCTGGGGTCATAGTTCCCGGAAAACCCCCACTACACACCCGATCACCTGGACGTAGTCGGCGTAGATCGGCTCGAGCGCCGCGTTCTCTGGCTGGAGGCGGATCCGGTTGTTCTCACGGTAGAAGGTCTTCACGGTCGCCTCGTCCGCCGATTCGTCGTCACCGACGAGCGCCACGACGATCTCGCCGTTCCGTGCGTCCTGAGCACTGCGCACGATCACGAGGTCGCCGTCGAGAATCCCGGCCTCGACCATCGAGTCGCCCTTCACGCGGAGCATGAAGTCGCCCTTCGTCGAGCTCGGCATCGTCATGTAGTCCTCGACGTTCTGCTCGGCAAGCAGCGGCGCTCCTGCCGCAATTTGACCCACGAGCGGCAGCCGCACAGAATCAAGCGACACAACAGGCGCCGGCTCTTCGCGCTCGCGGCCGATCAGCTCGAGGGCGCGAGGCTTGGTCGGATCGCGCCTGAGCAGGCCTGCGCGTTCGAGATTCGCAAGATGCGCGTGCACCGTCGAAGGCGAAGCGAGCCCAACCTCCTCACCGATCTCGCGCACGGTGGGCGGGTAGCCGTGCCGGTCGACATAGGTGACGAGGTAGTTCCAAATCTGCTGTTGCCGGTCGGTGAGCAAGGGGCCTCCGAGAAGTCGCTGACGAACGTGTGTTCGCCATCAATGTAGAGACTCCTTCGGATGGAGTCAATGCCTTCTGCAGTTCGCTTCGCGTTTCCGGCGCCTCCGCGTTAACGTCGGCTCGTGAGCGAGCTTCCTGCCCAGTCGGATCGCCGCGTGACGCCGACCGAGCTCTTCTTCGACCTCGTGTTCGTGTTCGCGTTCACGCAGGTCACGACGCTGCTTGTAGACGATCCGACCTGGGGCGGGCTCGCTCGCGGACTGCTCCTGGTGGCAGTCCTCTGGTGGGCGTGGGCGAGCTATGCCTGGCTGACGAACACGGTCGACGCTGGAGACGGAATCGTCTTGACGGTGATGCTGGTCGCGACGGCGGCGTTATTCGTCGCAGCGCTCGCGGTCCCTGAAGCCTTCGGCAGTCATCGCCTCGTCTTCGCTCTGGCGTTCCTGGTCGTGCTGATCATGTTCATCGGGCTTTTTGCGGCAGCCGGGAAGGCGGAGCCGGATCTGCTGGCCGCGGTGCTGCGGATGGCTCGTACCGGCCTCGCCGGCGCCGCGTTGATCCTCGTTGCTGCGTTCGTCGAGAGCGGGCTCAGACCCGTACTGTGGCTCGCGGCCGTCGTGGTGGGCTTCGTCGGGCCGATCCTGACGGGCGTGCGCGGCTGGCGAGTCCACCCCGCACATTTCGCCGAGCGCCACGGCTTGATTCTGATCATCGCCCTCGGCGAGGCGCTTGCCGCGATCGGGCTTGGCGCCAGGAGCACGCACCTCGGAGGCGAGGTGATCGTCGTGGCGGTGCTTGGAGTTCTGATCGCCGCGTCGTTCTGGCTGGCGTATTTCGATTTCTTCTCGGTCGGCGTGGAGCGGCTGTTGCTGGACCGCCGAGGCGAGCAGCGCGTCACCCTGGCGCGCGACGCGTACACGTATCTCCATCTCCCGATGGTCACCGGAATCGTGCTCTTCGCGTTCGGAATGCGAACGACGCTCGAGCATGTCCACGACGAGCTGCGAGCGATCCCGGCGCTCGCTCTGTGCGGCGGCTCCGCGCTCTATCTGCTCGCGTACGTCGCGCTGCGCATGCGTGTGTCGCACACCCTGAGTCGAGGCCGAACGATTGCGTCGCTCGGGTTCATCGCCGTGTGGCCGGTGGCACTGGCTGTCCCTGCGCTCGTCACGGTCGCGCTCGTCGCGCTCATCTGGGTCACGTTGCACGCCTACGAACTGATCTGGTGGCGCGAAGCCCGGGTGGAACGGCGGTCCACGCGGGCTCAGGCTTCGTGAGCCCAGCAGTCTCGCGTCCGAGTCGAAATTGCACAACGAACGGCCGCGAGTGCGGGTTTCGCCCGTGCTCGCTCACAACCAGTCGCAACGGGTGGAGAGAGGCTCACGGGGGAGAACCGATGGCTCTCCCCCGTGCTCACATGCGCTGGAGAGGACTTGAACCTCCACGCCCCAAAGGGCACAAGGCCCTCAACCTTGCGCGTCTACCAATTCCGCCACCAGCGCGTGGGAGCGGCATTCTAGCCAGGCCTTTACGTGATCGGGGTGAGCTCGCGTTCCAGGGTCGCGCGCTCGGGCTCGAGCCACGGTGGAAGTGAGAGCTGCTCGCCAAGCGTCTCGAGCGGCTCGTCGACGAGGAAGCCCGGCTCGCTCGTCGCCAGCTCGACCAGGTTCCCGTCGGGCATCCGGAAGTAGAACGAGTGGAAGTATTTCTGGGTCGCAGCCGGCGTCGGCCGGAGCCCGATCTCGACGAGGCGCTGGAACCAGGTCAGCTCCTCGGCATCGTCCGTGACCTGCCACGCCATGTGGTGGGCCGTCCCAGCTCCGATCAGCGCGGTCTCGTCGACGAGCGCGCCGAACTGCAGCGGGGCTTCGTCGTCGAAGAGGCCCGCGTAGAGCATCGGATTGCCGACCGCCACGACGTCCCGCAGTCCCGGCGTCTCGCGCGGATAGAGCCGCAGCCGCAGGCCGTCGGGATCCTCGCCTTCGCACTCCTCGACGACGCTCGGCGTGTAGAGGCCGATCGATTCGAGCGTCCCACGGCCGAGCCGGCCGTGATCGGCCCGCGGCCATTCGAAGAACGTGATCAGCGACCCGGGCGAGCCGGTCTCATCTCCGAAGTAGAGGTGGTAGCTGTGCGGGTCGTCGTAATTGACAGTCTTCTTGACGAGCCAGAAGCCGAGCGCCTCCCGATAGAACTCGACCGTTCGCTGCGCGTCAGAGCAGACGCAGGTCACGTGGTGGAGGGCTTTGAGCGCCAAGGCGCGAGTCTAGGACGTGTGCCCTAGTTGAGCAGGCGGAAGAGGACGATCGTGTTCGCGAAGAAGAGAATCGCGACGACGATCGTGACGCGCGTGAGGTTCCGCTCGACGATGTGCGTTCCGCCCTGCGAGGCCGGCGTGAAGCCCATCCCGCCGAGCCCGGCGTCGCGCCCCGAATGCATCAGGATCAGAGCAATCAGCCCGACCGAGAGCAGCACGTGAATAACGGAGAAGACCGGAAGCATCGCGTCGAAAGCGTAGCGCAGTAGCCTTTGAGAATGGATGAAGGCGAAGCGCGCGAGCGGATCCAGGCCCTCTTACTCACGGGAGACAACCGGCTCAAGCACGGCGTGGCGCCGGAGAAGATCCGCGAGAGCTACGAGCAGGCGCTCGAAGTCGCACGCGAGGCCGGGATCGAGGAGCGCGTCAAGCCGCTTGTAGAGATCAGGCTTGCCGACCTCGAGCGGCTCGCAGCAGAATCGCCTCCACCCGCTCGGCCTGACGCTTGACGTCGTGAGCCTCGGCGGCCGCGCGGGCGGCCTCGTTCGGGCTCGGCATCGCGGCGGCCTCTTCGAGGGCCTGGACGAGCGCGTCTTCGTCGGTCGGGTCGACGAGGATGCCGGCTTCCGGCGGGACGAACTCCGGTGGCCCGCCGTTCCGGGTCGCAACCACCGTTCGCCCGCAGGCCATCGCCTCGAGGATCGCCTGGCCGAAGGGCTCGACGAGCGACGGGGCGCAGACGACGTCGGCGGCGGCAAGCCAGGCCGGCACCTGGCGGTGCGGCACCGCGCCCTCGACGGTCACGCCGGGCCGGCCCTCGAGCTGCGAGCGGAGCGGCCCGTCGCCGAGGAAGGTCAGGCTGCCGTTCCCGACCCGCGCGAACGCGTCCGCGAGCCGAACGACGTTCTTGCGCTCGGTCAAGCTCCCGACGCACAGGTAGGACGGGCGCCCACCCGCAAGTAACAAGTTGTTACTTGCGGGTGGCTTGAAGCGGTCGAGGTCGACGCCAGAGTTCACGACCTCTGTCTTGCCGCGTGTCTCCGGAAGCTTCGCTTCGAGCTCGCGGCGGAGGTAGTCCGAGACCGCGATCACCGTCATGGCGCGGCGCACGACCTGGCGCGTCAGGACAGCAAGCCCACGGCGAGTGCCAACATTGGCCACGTCCTGCCCGTGCGCCGTGACGACAAGCGGCTCAGGGCGGCGCGAGGCGATCAGGCCCGCCGGGACGAGGAAGTGCGCCCAGACGACGTCGACCGGGGGCGCCGCAGCGACCTTTTGGCGGAGCTCGAGGTAGCGCCGCTTTCCGCCACTGCGCCGGTCGATCACCGCCAGCTCGATCTCATGGCCCCGGTCGCGAAGCGCCTGCTCCATCTGCGCGACGAACGCGCCGAAGTCCGGGTTCGCCGGGCTCGGGTACATCTGCGAGACGAGGAGGATGCGCACTAGTGGTCGTGCATGCCCCACTCATCGCGCAGCACACCGCAGATCTCGCCGACGGTGCAACGCGCAACGAGCGCCTCTCGCATTGACGGGAGCAGATTGTCCGTGCCACGCGAGACCTCGCGGACACGCGCCAGGGCTGCGTCGGCCGCAGCGGCGTCGCGAGCCGCGCGGACACCCTGCGTGCGCTTTACCTGCTCACGCTCGGACTCCGGGTCGATCCGATGCAGCTCGATTCGCTCGCCTTCCTCTTCGACGAAGGTGTTGACGCCGACGATCGGCCGGCGGCCGGCCTCGACATCGCTCGTCCATTCGAAGGCCGCAGCCTCGATCTGACCCTGGATGAAGCCTG
>DASZPQ010000035.1:0-20725 GCA_035550275.1 Gaiellaceae bacterium
CGCGCACCGGAGTCGGCTCGACGACCGTCGTCTTGGCGCGAGCACCGAGCCCGGCGAGCAGGATCGCCGACTTCACCTGGCCGCTCGCGACCGGCAGCGTGTAGTCGATCCCGCCGAGCTCGTGGCCTTCGATCGTCAGCGGCAGGTGGCCGTCGGTCGTCTCGATCGTCGCTCCCATCTTGCTCAGCGGATCGGCGACGCGTCCCATCGGCCGGCTCGAAAGCGAATCGTCGCCGACGAGCTCGAACCGGCCCGGCTGAAAGGCGAGGATCCCCGTGACGAGTCGCGCGAGCGTGCCGGCGTTGCCGCAGTCGAGCGGCGCGTCAGGTGCCTTCAGCCCGCGGAGGCCGACGCCGTGGACAACCAGCGTGTCGACGTCTCGCTCCTCGACCTTCACGCCGAGCGCGCGGACGACGCCGAGCGTGGACTCGGTGTCGCCGGAGCGGCCCCAGCCGCGAACGAGCGTCTCGCCCTCGCAGAGCGCGCCGATCAGGAGCGCGCGATGCGAGATGCCTTTTTCGCCCGGAACGCCGATGTGGCCGTCGATGCGAGCTGCGGGCTCAACCTTCATCGAGCACCGCAGACATGACTACCGCGTAGCCGTGACCTTCGAGCAGCGTCGCGGCGCGGCGGGCTTCGCTCTCGCCGGTGACGAGCAGGGTCAACGTGCCGCCGAGCTCCGGCGAGACGTGCTGCATCTCGAAGTCTTCGATGTTGATCCGCTCGGCGCCGAAGGCCTGCGTGATCTCGGCGAGCATGCCCGGCTGGTCGGAGACGTGAACCTGGAGGCGGTGCAGGGCGCCGGGATCGGCGTAGGCGCGCTCCAGCATCCGGCGGCGGTTCTCTGCAGCCTCGCCCACCCACGCCGTGAGGAAGTCGGCGTCGCCGGAGGCAAGCGCAGCCTCGACCTCGTCGATCCGCCGGCGATGCTCGCTGAGCGTCTCGCGGACAGCGTCGGCGTTGTCGAGGAAAATCTCAACCCAGAGTCGAGGGTTTGAGCCGGCGATCCTGGTCATGTCGCGCAACGCCCCACCGGCGCTCGCGAGCGGATCGTGGCCCTCGACGCGGGACGCGCCGGCCTGGTTGGCGACGATGTTCGCCAGCACGTGCGGCAGGTGGCTCGTCAAGGCGACAAGCCGGTCGTGGGCAAGCGCATCGATCACGCGCGGCGTTGCGCCGAGATCGGTGACGAAGCCGTGGACGAGACGATGGCGCTCGTGGTCGGTCTCGGCGGTCGGCGTCAGGAACCAGGTTGCGCCGTCGAAGAGCCCCTCGACCGCATTCTCGGGCCCACGCGCTTCGGAGCCGGCCATCGGATGACCGCCGACGAAGCGCGGAGAGCCGGCAGCAGCCTCGATCACGCTGGCCTTGATCGACCCGACGTCGGTCACCGTCGTCTGCTCCGCCGCTGTCGCGAGCACCTCGACGACCTGCGCCGGCAGCGTCCCGATCGGCGCCGCGACGACGGCGAGCTCTGCGTCGGCGAGCGCGGCTTCGAGCGAGCCCGCCGGATCGTCCAGCGCGCCGCGCTCGGCGGCAACGGCTACGGCCAACGCGTCGGGATCCCAGCCGACGACGCGAATCCCGGCGCGCTTGGCGGCCAGGCCCACGGAAGCACCGATCAGCCCTGTGCCGACCAAGGTAAGACGCTTGACCGGCATGAACTACCCGCGCTCTCGGCGCATCAGCTCGGCGAGCCGGAAAGCGAGGTCGAGCGACTGGCGCCCGTTCAGGCGAGGATCGCAAAGCGTCTCGTAGCGGTGGTCGAGCTGGTCCTCGGAGAGATCCTCGGAGCCTCCGAGGCACTCGGTGACGTCGTCGCCCGTGTATTCGAGATGGACGCCGCCGGGCCAGACGCGCTCGGCGCGACAGGCGGCGAAGAAGCCCTCGATCTCGGTCATGATCGCGTCGAAGTGGCGCGTCTTGAAGCCGCTCGAGGTGACGAACCCGTTCGCGTGCATCGGGTCGCAGACCCAGACGACGGGGTGCCCGGATTCCTTCACGGCCCGCAGGAGCGGCGGCAGCAGCGACTCGGCCTGCTGCGCGCCGAGCCGCATGATCAGCGACAACCGCCCCGGGATGCGGTCCGGGTTCAAGCGCTCGCACAACTCGACCACCTCGTCCGGGGTCGCGCTCGGGCCGAGCTTCACACCGAGGGGATTGTGGACACCCGAGAAGAACTCGACATGCGCACCGTCGATCTGGCGCGTCCGCTCACCGACCCAGAGCATGTGCGCCGAGCAGTCGTACCAATCGCCCGTGAACGAATCGCGGCGAGTCAGCCCTTCCTCGTAGTCGAGCAAGAGGCCCTCGTGGCTCGTCCAAACGTCGACCTGATGCAGCTGCGGCGTCGCCGCGAGGTCGATCCCGCACGCGGCCATGAAGGCCAGCGCCCGCTCGATCTCCGAGGCGAGCTGCTCGTAGCGCTGTCCCTGCGGTGAGTTGGCGACGAAGACCTGATTCCAGGCGTGAACCTGCGTCAGGTCGGCGAAACCGCCCTTCGTGAAGGCGCGGACGAGGTTCAGCGTCGCGGTCGCGAAGTGGTACCCGTCGAGCATCCGCTCCGGGTCGGCCACACGGGCGAGCTCGCTCGGGGCATCGTCGTGGACCATGTGCCCGCGAAACACGGGAATCTGACCGTCCGGGGTCTGTTCGAAGTCGTTCGAGCGCGGCTTCACGAACTGGCCCGCGATCCGCCCGATCTTCAACACCGGCAGCGCGGCGCCATAGGTGAGAACTGCGGCCATTTGCAGGAGAATCTTCAGTCGCTCGCGGATCGCGACCGCCGAGTAGGCCGCACCGGTGTCGGTGAGTCGCGAGAAGTCGTGAAACGACTCCGCGCAATCGCCCGCCTGGAGCAGGAACGCGCGTCCGGCTGCCACCTCTCCGAGCGCCGCTTGTACCTGGCGCGCCTCTCCGGCAAAAACGAGTGGTGGCAACGCATGCAGCCTGCGGCGGACCGCGTCGGCGCGCGCACTGTCGGGCCACTCCGGTTGCTGAAGGGCTTCGAAGTCCCGCCACGATGACGGGGACCAGGTGGAATCGACTACAGCCATACGTTTCCAGTGTAGAGGCGGCTAAGCTCGATGCCATGCGCATCTTCTCCGGCATCCAGCCCACCGGCGCGAAGCACTTCGGGAACTACTCGGGGGGCTTCCGCCAGTACGCCGCCACTCAAGAGGAAGGCGACGCGTTCTTCTGCATCGTCGACCTCCATTCGATCACGGTCGACTACGACCCGTCCGACCTGCGCGAGCGGACCTTGGACCTCGCCGCGCTCCTCTTCGCGACGGGCCTCGACCCCACGCGCTCGACGGTTTTCGCCCAGAGCCACGTGACCGCGCATGCCGAAGCGGCTTGGCTGCTGTCGGGCGTCGCCAGCTACGGGCAGCTCGGGCGGATGACGCAGTTCAAGGAGAAGGGCGACCGTCAGGACGTCGTCACCGCGGGTCTCTTCACCTACCCGATCCTGATGGCGGGCGACATCCTGCTCTACCAGACCGACCGCGTCCCGATCGGCGACGACCAGCGCCAGCATCTCGAACTGTCTCGGGACATCGCCGAGCGGTTCAACTCGCGCTTCGGCCAGACGTTCGTCGTGCCGGAGGGCGTCTATCCCACGATCGGCGCGCGGATCATGGACCTCCAGGAGCCGACGAAGAAGATGTCGACGACGGGCGGAACGGCCCAGGGAACGCTGCTGATGCTCGACCCGCCGGACGTGATCCGCAAGAAGGTGAAGAGCGCGGTGACTGATTCAGGCACGGACGTGCGCCGCGGCAGCGACAAAGCGGGCGTCACGAACCTGATCGACATCATGACCGTCGCGACGGGCGAAACCGCCGAGGCGATCGAGGCCCGCTACGAAGGCGGCCGCGGCTACGGCGACTTCAAGGGCGACGTCGCCGAGGCCGTGATCGGCCTCCTCGAGCCGATCCAGACCCGGTACGCCGAGATCCGCAGCGACGCCGTCGAGCTCGCCGGCCTGCTCGCGGTCGGCGCTGAGAAGGCGCGCGCGGCATCTGCTCCTACCCTGCGCGCGATGTACGAGCGCATGGGTTTCGTCCTACCCGCGTAGCCCTTCGAGCTCTTTCGGCGTCAGTTCGCGCCACTCGCCGACAGCGAGCCCTTCGACGGTGAGCTGCCCGTACCGGGTCCGCCGCAGCCGTTTCACCGGATGACCCACGCGCTCGAGCATCCGCTTTACCTGGCGGTTGCGGCCTTCGTGGATGGTCAGCTCGACGCGGCCGTGCCCGAGGCGCCGAACGACGGCCGGGGCCGTGATCCCGTCTTCCAGCTCGATTCCGGCGGCGAGCTGCGCGAGCGTCTCCTCCGAGGGATCGCCCTCGACTTCCGCGACGTAGACCTTGTCGACCTCGTAGCGCGGATGGGCGAGCTTGTGCGCGAGCTCCCCGTCGTTCGTGAGCAGCAGCACCCCGGTCGTGTCGATGTCGAGGCGGCCGACCGGGACGACACGTGCGGGGTGATCGACGAGATCGACCACCGTCGGGCGTCCCCCGGGATCACGGGCGGTCGTGACGACTCCCGCCGGCTTGTTCAGCAGGACGTAGGCGAGCCCCTGCTTCGAAAGCAGCGCTCCATCGAGCTCGACCCGGTCGCGCGACTCGACGAAGGTGTTCAACTGACCGGGCTCGCCGTTCACGAGCACTCGGCCGGCCTTGATCAGCTCGTCCGCCCCACGCCGGGACGCAACACCGGCGCGCGCGAGCCAGGCATTCAGTCGCATGGACAGAGTGTCGCTCTTTCGCGAACGGCAAGGAAGGTTCGGCATCGCCGAACGTGGGAATGAGCAATCGATGCTCTCGAAACTGGCGCTACGACGACTCGGCCCGCTCGGGATGGCGTTTACGGCGTACGAGCTCTGGATGCGGCTGCCCGCCAAGCAACGCCGGCAACTCCTGGGCCTCGCCCGAAAGCATGGCAGCCAGGCTGCCCACTTCGTGATCCAGCAGGGCTCCGCCCGGATCGAAAAAGCGCGCCGCTAGATCCTGCGGTAGCGCGCCTCGCTGAGCGAGAAGAGCGCGAATGCGATCAGCCCTGCCGAGACGACTCCGAGCAAGAGGCTTCCGTAGCTGCGGTGCAGCACCTTTGCGAGAGCGCCATCGAGACCGATGGCCGCATCGGGCTTGGCGTCGATTGCGGCCTTGATCAGGAAGATGCCGACGAGCGCGAACACGACCATCCGGGCCAGGTGGCCGACGACTCCGATCCGGGTGATCCACCGCTTCATTTCTGGCCCCATCTCTTCGGTCTTCGAATCCGCGAGGAACGATCGCGTCACGCCTCGGTGACCCTGATAGAGCGCGACTCCGATCATCACGACGCCTGCTGCGCCGATGATCCACGCGCCGGCAGGCCATCCGTAGACCCCGGCCGTGGTCTTCTTCGCATTCCCCTCGCTGCCCGCATCGGCGCCCGCCAGGATCTTCACCGCGGCAATGCAGATCGTCCCGTAGAAGATCCCGCTTCCGAGCGCTCCGACCCGCTCCACCCCGCTGTCACGTCCCTCGGGGCCGTGGCCGATCGCGGCCCGCATCAGCCGCCAGACCGAATACCCGCCCAGCCCGATCGCGACCAGCGTCAGGAGGAACTGGCCGAAGTCCTGCCGCGCGACGGCATGCAGCGCGCCCTCCTGATTCGTGATCGTGCCGCCGGCCCCAACCGCCAGCCGGAGTGCGAGCAGCCCGATGATCCCGTAGACGAGCCCGCGCGCGACGAAGCCCGCTCGCGAGAGCACGGCAAAGACCGGCGTGTGCACGAAGTCGTTGCCGGCGCGGGACGCATCGCGCGACAGCGAGCTACTCATGCTTGCCGCCGTTCGGAATGCAGACGCGAATCACGCCGGGCTCGATCGTCGCCTTGAACGACTTGATCTTGTTCCGGTCGCCGCCGTCGAGCTCGTAGCGAACCTTGCGACTGAGCTCGACGTTGACCGAACGGGCGTTGGTCGCCTCGACGAAGGGCGACTTGGTCGGCGTGCCCACAGTCGCCCTCGCCAGCGTTCGCGCCCACTGGAGCACGCTGTCCGCAGTCACGACTCCAAGCTCGAAGAGCCCGTCGTCGGGCTTGGCATCCTCGAACGCTTCGAGCCCGGCAAAGAGCTCGCCGACGTTCCCGAGGAGGACGCAGCTCGCCTTGCCGCTGAACCAGCTAACACCGTCGACCTTGATCTTCACCCGGAAGGCCTTCGAGCGGAGGTTCTTCGCCCCACTCCAGACGTACGCGACCCGGCCGATCCGGTCCTTGAGGCCTCCGGCGTCGTGAATCATCGCGGCGTCGAAACCCACGCCTGCCATCACCGCGAATCGCTCACCGTTGAAGCGGATCGCGTCGAAACGGTGACGCTCGCCTCTCAATCCGACCTCAACCGCCTGCTCGATGTTCTTCGGGATCCCGAGATTCGAGGCGAAGAGGTTGGCGGTGCCGGCGGGAACGATCGCGAGGCTCGCCTCCGACCCGGCCAGAACGTCGACACAGCGCTGCACCATCCCGTCGCCGCCCCACGCGAAGACGAGATCCGCGCCCTCGTCGAGAACGCGCTTCACCTGCGCGGGCGCCTTGCGGCTCTTCGGGACTTCGACCCAGATCGGATCGGTGACACCCTCGGCCTCGAGCGTGCGTCGCAACTCGAGCAGCCCACCGCCGAGCGACTTCCCCGAATGAGCCACAACCGCAACCTTCATCGGGCCGCAGGATCCTCACGAGCAGCCGCTGCGGCACCGGCCACGCGGCACGCGAAGACGATCAGAACGAACGAAGCGCTCCCGACGAACGCGCCGCCAAGAACATCGAGCGGATAGTGCATGCCTCGATACATCCGCGAGAGACCGACAAAGATGGGGATCGAGACCGCAATCGCCCAAACGGCAACCCGAAAAACCGGATTCGCGAACTTCGACGTCAGCAGCAGCGCAATGCCGCAGTAGACGGCGATCGACGCCGCGGTGTGCCCCGACGGATAGCTCGCGTTGACCGGGAGCTTTTCGAGTCGCGGCACCCGGGGCCGGTGCTCGTGGAAGAAGAACGTCGTGATCCGATAGGCGGACGACTCGGCGATCAGCCCGAACACGGCGAACGCTGCGATCCGCCACTTCCTGAAGATCGCGCAAACGAGCCCGATCGCCGCGACGACGATCGGCAACGTCACGCCGCCGGCCATGATCGATCCCACGAGCGACGCGCTCGTCCTGCCGGGCGTTCGATGACCAGCGAGCCAGGCAACGACGTGCCGGTTCGCCGTCCCGATGCCCCAGGAATGGGAGAGCACGTTCGCGAGCAGGACGCCCGCAGCCACCGAGCAGGCCGAGATCACGACGAGGCCCGCGATCAGCGTGGCGAAGAACACGACGGCCGGGTGCCGCCCGCGGCCGAGAGCCGTCGCAAAACGCTGGGCGACGCCATCCCGGGCAGGCTCGAGAACCGGGATCTGCCATCCGCTCCGCGGCGTCCGATGCTCCGTCGACTCAATCGGTCGCCGTATCGTGGTGATTGCCTGCACGGAGAAGAGTTCTCCAGCAGCCTTCACCCGCAAACGTTTTGGATCTGCCGCCGAGTGAAACATCGTTGTGGGGCCTCTCGATATGCCATTTCTCGTCCTCATCCTGATTGCGTCGATCTGCGGGGTCGTCGCGGGCGTCGCGGCATGGCGCTACCCACGCAGGGCGTGGGAGAAACCGGCCCCGGCCCTGAGCATCGCCGAGAAGATCGGCGAGGTCGCCGAGCACCATCCGGCCGGTCGCTCGGCTCTGCAGCGGCGGCTCAAGCCCGAGTCGGCCACCGAGCTCGCGCTGACGATCGCGCTGCTCTTCAGCATCGGGGCCGGTGTCATCCTCGGGCTGCTGGCCTACCTGATTCGCACGAACTCCCATCTGATCGGGTTCGACAACGGCGTCGCGAAATGGGGGAACCGCCACGCAACGGCGTTCTCGACGCACGCCTTGACCGACGTCACGCAGCTCGGCGCGATTCAGAACGTGATCGTGCTCGCCGTCGTGCTCGCCGTCGTCGAGCTGATCCGCGACCGGAGCCGGTGGCTCGTGCCGTTCATCGTGGCGGTCGTCGGCGGCGAGGAACTGCTGGCGAACGTGATCAAAGGGATCGTCGACCGGACACGGCCCACGTTCAATCCCGCCGCAGCGACACTCGGCCCGTCGTTCCCGAGCGGCCACACGACCACGGCGGCAGCGTTCTGGGCCTGCGCGGCGCTGCTGCTCGGCAGGCAGCGGTCGCGGCCCGCGCGGTCGATCCTGGCCGGCGCCGCGGTCGCGATCGGCGTCGGCGTCGCGTGCTCTCGCGTCTTGCTCGACGTGCACTGGCTCACCGACGTGCTCGGCGGCCTGTTGCTCGGCTGGGGTTGGTTCGCAGTGTGCGGCATCGCCTTCGGAGGACGAGTGGTCTCGTTCGGCGCCGCCGCGGAAGTCGCGGCACGGGCCGCCACGCCGCCGCGTCAAGTGCCAAGGCCACAACCTCCTGGCCCGAGACGCTAGGGCGCCGCAACCTGTCTAGCCGTCGACGAGCAGGCCTGAAACCGGCCCCAGCAAACGGCTCGAGCGCCGCGAGAGATGCGGCAGCCTCACCAGGCGATGCGTCAACGGCCGGCCGTCGGTTCGCCGTTCGAGCTGCTCCTTGCTGATCGGCTTCCAGAGCTCATCGATCACGGAGCACGGCTCTCCGTCGATCCGGTCGACCGGGAGCTCGAGATGCTCGGACCACAGGCGGAGGCGCGCGTCCCTCGCGAGGCCAGGATCATGGGCGACGAGATTCAGCTCGGTGTCGTTGAACAGCGAGTGCTCGTTGAGGTTCGCCGAGCCGATCGTGATCCACTCGTCATCGACGACCGCGATCTTCGCGTGCACGTAGATCGAGTCCCAGTTCGGCCCGGAACGTGCGGCGAGCGTGCAGGCGAGCACCATCCCGGCGTCGCCGTCGGCGTCGATCAACTCTCCGAGCACGCCACGCGTGTCCTCGGCGCCGTTGTTCGGCTTCGTGGGAAGGACGGCCACGAGCCGGAAGTCGGGTGACGGCGGATGCTTGAGCTTCTCGACGAGCACCGCCGAGATCTCCGGCGACCAGAGGAATTGGTTCTCGATGTAGATGAACCTCTGCGCGCCGCGAAAGGCGCGCACGTATGACTCGAGGATGCTGAACTCGCCCCTGGGGATCGCCTTGTAGATCTTCTCCGGGATCGTCCGTGCGATCTGAAGCTCGATCTCTCCGGCAGCCTCGGTCGGCTCGGCGCGGGCAAGCTGCTCGCCGGTCACCTCACGCCAGCGCATGACGAAGTGATTCGCGACGTCTGCGACAGCGGGGCCCTCGATACGGGCGGCCGCGTCGTGCCAGCCGATTGCTGCACGGCTTGGATGCTCGTTCGTGTCGTACCGGTCTCCCGCCTCGGCGGTGAGATCGATCCCGCCCACGAAGGCGACTCGATCGTCGATCACGATCGTCTTCTCGTGGTGACAGTGCATCGGGCGCTCGTGCGAGTCGAGCGCGAACTGGATCTTCGTGTGGGCCGTGAAGCGATCCTTGATCTTCCGGATGTCTCCCCGCGAGGGCCGGAAGAGCGGTAGAGGAGCCCCGGCCCAGGCAAGGACGCGCACGTCGACCCTTTCCGCCAACTCGGTCAGCAGGTCGCGCAGCACGAGCGGGCGGTCATCGCGCACCAGCGCGAACTCCGGCCCGAAATGCCACCCGGTCAGATGGACGTGCGACCGCGCAGACCGGAGCTCCTCGGCGACCAGCGGCAGTGCCTGGGCACCGTCGATCAGGAGCTGAATGGCGTTGCCACCGCGCGGAGGCGTATGCGCGCTTGCCCAGCCACCGCCGAGCGCTTCGAGCGCGTGTTCCCAGCCGGTCGCGCGCAGACGACGCCGGTGATGGGCGCAAATCTGAGCCGTGATCTGGCCGCCGAACCAGCACTCGGTAAGGTGCGCGCCCTCGCGCGCCCACGCCCAGGGATTCTTCGTCATCGGATCGCCACCTCGACCTTGGTACCCGCGCGCCGCGTTTCTAACCGTGCGCAAAGCAGCGAACGCACAGCATCGACCGGTCGCAAGGCACGAAGTTCCACTTCTGACCCGATTCTGTGACAGACACGTCACACGTTTCCCGCTAGCGTGACTTGCAGGGGGCTCTCGCCCCCTTGGGGGCACGTGGAGAGCGTGGAGCGCCAACGAGCACCGCCGGCGGCCGGCGCAAGGAGATCCGCAGACGAGCCGCTAGCCCGACGAGACCTGCAGCTCGCGCACGAGAGGTGGCGGAATCGCATAGCCAACCGGCCCCCAGTTCGGGACGACGATCTGCCAACTGCCTGCGCGTGGAAACTGGACGAACGCCCGCCAGCGATGCGGCGCGACTCGAGTGAGCGCAATCCCGAACCCGTCTCGCGGGATCACCGCCCGCGCGAGGGACGACGCGCCGGTGACGACACCGATCACGTCGAACATCGAGCGACCTGGTGCGACCGCAACGAGCTTCATGCCGTCTGCCCTCGACAAAACACCCTCGGTACGCAGCACGACGGTGATCGGCTGGCCGACTGTCGGCGACGAGTCCCCGAACGCGAGCGTCAGCTTGAACTTCGCGGCCGCCGGCGCAGCGGCGACGAGCGCCAGGACGCAGATGCTGCAGGCGACGGGGAACGATCGCATACGGCCCCTTTACACCGGAAACCCCAGAGAGGTTCCCCGGCCTCCCCGTTGCTACGCCGGGCGTTTTTCGGCCACGGTCTCGAGCCGTGAACGAATCTCTGTCACGTCGGCGCCGAGATCGTCGAGCCGCGGCAACTCCGCGAGCGATTCCAGCTCGAAGACACGCTCGAAGAGCGGCGTCGTCCGGTAGCGGATCGCACCGAACTCGTTCTCCCGTCCAGCCTCGGAGATGAGGCCCCGCTCGACGAGACCGGAGACCACGCCGTCGACGTTGACACCACGGATCCGCGCGATCTCGGGCCGCGAGCACGGGCCGAGATAGGCCACGATCGCGAGCGTCTCGAGCGCTGCATGCGACAGACCGCGCTCGACCGGCCGCTCGAAGAGCCGCGCGCACGCCTCGGCCGCTTCGCGCGAGGCGCGAAAGCCCCAGCCGCCCGCGACGTACTCGAGCACGATCCCGCTCCTTCCCTCGCGGTACTGCTCGGACAGCGCTTCGAGCGCGGACTCGACGCGCTCCGCGTCGTCCTGCGTCGCGTCGGCAAGCTCATCGATGGTCAGCGGCTGCGATGCGATCACGAGCAGCGCTTCGATCGTCCGGGCAAGCCCGTCGACCGGATTCGACTCGATCAGGCGGAGAGGACGTTCCAAGGGAGGCTCCTTTCGGCATCAGGGCGGGAAATCCTTATCGGCGCGAATGGCGCGGCCTGCGACAGCGCGAGCTCGTTCTGCTTGCGCAGCTCGAGCAGGGCAAGGAACGCGACGGCGACCTCGACGCGCGAGAGGCCCGCAACTTCCTGCTCGAAGTCGATCCGCGCGCGTCGCCTCAGCAGCGAGCGCCAGCGCTCGAGGAACTGCGCCACCGGCGGGAACTGAAGCGCCATGTGGGCCGTGGACGGCGCCGGAGGCTCGACTGCCAGCGCACGCAGCGCGGCGGCAAGCTTTTCGGGCGACTGTGACGCATACGTGGGCTCAGGACGCGCGGGCGCAAATGGTGCCGGGCCGAGCCGGAAGAACCTGTCACGCCCGGCTTCGAGCCGCTCAGCGAGCCATGCTCCGGCTTCCTTCGCCCGCCGGTATTCGGCGAGCCGGCGCGCCAGCTCCTCGGCGGCCTCCTCGGGCTCGAGCTCGAGCAGCTCAGCCTCCTCGTCGGGGAAGAGCCCGCGCGCCTTCAACTCGAGCAGCGCAGAGATCAGGATCAGGAACTCGCCGCAGGCGTCGAGGTCGAGCTCGTCGCGCTCGGCAAGCCGAGAGACGAAGACGATGATGATCTCTGCGAGATCGATCTCCGCCAGCGGCACCTCGTCGCGCAGGACGAGGGTCAGCAGGAGATCAAACGGCCCCTCGAACGCATCGAGGTCGAGCTCGAGTTCGTGGACAGACGCCAGCACGCAAGCAGGCTAACGTCGCTACCGGACGCGGCCTCTCGGGATGGTCATCTTCGGGCCCTTCGGGATCTCGCGCTTCACGACCTTCTTCTTCCGCGGCGGATTCGGCGGCGGGTCGACGCCATGGCCGAGCACCTGCCACCAGATGAAGAACCCGGTCGACGCGATAAAGCAGAGGATCGAAACCCACGCGTTCAGGCGCAGGCCTGCGATGTGCGACGACGGATCGATCCGCATCAGCTCCTCGAAGAACCGCCCGAAGCAGTAGTAGGAGACGTAAAGCGCGAACAGCGCCGGCGGCTTCAGCGTCCAGCGCCGCGCAACCCAGAGCAGGACGAAGACGCCGGCCACGTCCCAGAGCAGCTCGTAGAGGAACGTCGGCTGAAAGAGCGTGCCGCTGAACACCCCAGGCGGGAACGCGCCGTTTGCGAGCCGCGGCAGATGCGCGTCGTCGATCTGGAGGCCCCAAGGCAGCTTCGTCTTGCCCCCGAAGAGCTCCTGGTTCCACCAGTTGCCGATGCGTCCGATCCCCTGCGCGAGCAGAAGTCCCGGCGCGGCGGCGTCCAGGAAGACAAGCGGTCGCTCGCCTTCGCTGCGGATCACGATCGCGCCTGCAACCGCGCCGAAGAGGATCCCACCCCAGATGCCGAGGCCGCCCTTCCAGACCTCGAACACGCCTTCCCACTTCGGAGATGGCACCTGGCTCCACGACGTGATGTCGTGGTAGATGCGAGCGCCGATCACGCCGAAGGCAACCCCCCAGACCGTGACCCGGATCACGAGGTCGAACTCGCCGCCGACCGCAGCCCAGCGCCGGGCGGTCAGCCAGACGCACGCGCCGATGCCGAGCAGCAGCATCACGCCGTACATATGGATCACGAGCGGCCCGAGGCTGACCGTGCTGGAGTGCGGCGAGGGGATCGATGCGAGCAGGGCGACCATCAGCCCGGCATTCTGCCGACCGCGAAGGCGGTCTGCGCGTTAGAGCTTCGTTGACCCCGTCTTAAATGAGAATGCGAAGCGCGGTCTCGGGCGGGCAACCGCTCTCGACCAGTGCAAGCGCTCGGTGCAGATCGACGTCGTGCCTTGCCGCCAGCTCGACAGCCGAGACCGGATCGAATCCGGCCTTCTCGAGCGCCTCGGCGCGCCAGTGCTCGACTCGTTCGATCTCTGTTTCCGTTACCTGAGTATCAGCCGCAGACATCGCCCCTCCTTGTCACCGTTGTTCTTGCCCATGTATTCGATGAAACGCACTTGAAGGTTTGCGTCATACCATCGAATGCCAAGCTTTTACTGAGAATTAACCCTCTCTTCATCGGCGCTCATCCCCTCAAACTTAGGCGAGCGCCGACTCTCCGAGCAGCGCTTTGACCTCGGCGTAGAAGTCCGGAGCTGGCTTCACGCGGTAGGCAGGGCCGAGCGCGAAGACCTGTGAGCCCTGCGATGTCAGGCAGCTGAGGAAGACTGGGCTCTCGCCCGGAAAGTCGCGGATCAATGCGGCGAGCTGCTTGATCACACCAGCTGGAGCGCGGGTCGCGTCGATCTTCAGCCTCACTTCCCGGTTCTCGGCAACTGACTCGAAAGGTTGAATGTCGAGCGCGATCAGCTTCGTCTCGCCTTCTTTGTGATCCACGCGGCCCTTGACGATCAGGATGCGGTCGACCTGGCAGAGGGCCCCGGCTGAGACGTACATCGAGTTGAAGACGACGACCTCGGTGCCGCCGGTGACATCGTCGAGCCGCATGAAGACCATCAGGTCGCCCTTCTTCGTCGTCATCTGCTTGATCTCGCTGACGATCCCGCCGACGGTGACGAGCTCACCGTCGCGGCGGCGCTCGAGCTCGGCGAGCATCGCGTCCGTCTTGCGCCCCATCTCCGTGCGCAGCGACGAGAGCGGGTGCTCCGAGACGTAGAGCCCGAGCGTCTCCTTCTCCATCCGCAGCAGCTCGTTCTTCTCGTACTCCTGCGTCCCGAGCGTCGGATGATGGCGAGGCTTGTCGTCGGCCTCCTCGCCGCCGTCGCCGAGGTCGAAGATCGAGCCCTGGCCGGCGAGCCGGTCGGCCTGCTGCTTCTGGCCGTACGAGAGCGCGTGCTCCAGCACCTCGATCATCGCCATCCGCGAGCCTGGCAGCGCGCCGCACTTGACGAGCGACTCGAGCGCCCGCTTGTTCACGACCGACGGATCGACACGCGAGGTGAAATCCCAGATCGACTCGAACGGCCCACCCTCCTCGCGCGCCCGGATGATCGTGCGACCGGCGAGCTCTCCGACGCCCTTCACGGCGTTCAGGCCGAAGCGGATTTTCCCGCCGACGACGGCGAAGTCGATCTGCGACTCGTTCACGTCCGGCGGCAGCACTTCGATCCCGAGCTCGTGGCAGGCGTTCACGTAGAACGGGACGCGGTCCTTCGTGTTCATGACCGACGAGATCAGCGCCGCCATGTACTCGCAGGGATGGTGCGCGCGCAGCCAGGCGGTGCGGTACGAGATCAGCGCGTAACAGGCGGCGTGCGCCTTGTTGAACGAGTAGTCCTGCGCCTTCTCGAGGTCATCCCAGAGCTGGCGCGCGACCTGGTCGGAGGTGTTGTTCTTGATCGCGCCCTCGATGAACTTGTCCTTCAACGACGCCATCAGCGTGTGGATCTTCTTGCCGATCGCCTTGCGCAGGTCTTCTGCTTCGATCAGCGAGAAGCCGGCAATCTCCTTGGCGATCGCCATCGACTGCTCCTGGTAGACCGAGATGCCGTAGGTCCCGCCCGTGATCGCCTTCAGGCGCGGGTCGAGGTAGGTGACCTGCTCCTTGCCGTTCTTGCGGGCGGCGTAGTTCGGGATGTACTGCATCGGGCCCGGCCGGTAGAGCGCGCCGAGGGCGATGATGTCCTCGAAGGTCGTCGGCTTCACGAGCCGCAACGCCTCGCGCATGCCGGTCGACTCGAACTGGAAGACGCCGGTCGCCTCGCCGCGGGCGAGCATCTTGTACGTCGCCTTGTCGTCCATCGGGATCTTCGTGATGTCGAGGTCGCCGATCAGCTCGACGGCCTTCTCGATCACGTCGAGGTTGCGCAGGCCGAGGAAGTCCATCTTCAGCAGGCCGAGATCGCTGACGTCGTTCATCGCGAACTGGGTCACGACCTCCTGGTCGGGGCCCTTCTGCTGCAGCGGCACCGTCTCCATCAAGGGCGCGGCGCCGATCACGACTGCGGCGGCGTGAATCGAGTCGGCACGCGTCAGGCCTTCGAGCGGCTGCGCTAGGTCGACGATCTCCTTCGCGATCGCGTCCTCGTCGACGGCCTTGCGCAGGTCAGCGCCGGGCTTCATGCACTCGGCGAGCGTCTGGCCCGGGCCTTCCGGGATCAGCTTCGCGATCCGGTCAACCACGCCGTAGGGCACCTCCAACACCCGCCCGGCGTCGCGAACGGCGGCGCGGGCGGCCATCGTCGAGAAGGTGATGATCTGGGCGACGCGGTCGCGGCCGTACTTCTCGGTCACGTAGTTGATCACACGCTCGCGCCCGGAGACGGCGAAATCGATGTCCATGTCGGGCATCTCCTTGCGACCCGGGTTCAGGAACCGCTCGAAGATCAGGCCATAGCGGATCGGGTCGAGGTCGGTGATCTCGAGGCAGTAGGAGACGAGGCTGCCGGCGGCCGAACCGCGGCCCGGGCCGACGCTGATGCCGTTCTGCTTCGCGAAGTGGATGAAGTCCCAGACGATCAGGAAGTAGTCCTCGAAGCCCATCTCCTTGATCGTCTTCAGCTCGAACTTCAACCTCTCGGTGAGCTCGGGCGTGATCTTCTCGTAGCGCTTGGCCAGGCCTTTCTCGCAGAGCTCGACCATGTAGTCGAACGCCTCGCGACCGTCCGGGACCGGGTACTTCGGCAGCAGGATCTTCCCGAGCTCGATCGTGACGTTGCAGCGCTCGGCGACCTCGAGCGTGCGCCGCATCGCGTCCTCGTGGCCCGGGAAGTCGAGCGCCATCTCGGCCGCCGACTTGAAATAGAACTCGTCGGTGTCGAAGTGCCAGTGGTTCGGGTTCTTCAGCGAGTCGCCCGACTGGATGCAGAGCAGCGCCTCGTGGGCGCGCGCGTCGGTGTCGCGCAGGTAGTGGACGTCGCCCGTCGCGACCGTGGGCAGGTTCACCTTCGCGGCCAGCTCGACGAGCTGCGGGAGGATCCGCTGCTGGACGTCGAGGTGCGCGTTCTGGAGCTCGACGTAGACGTTGTCGCGCCCGAAGACCTGCGCCAGCCGGTCGAGCTCGGCCTGCGCATCCGTGACGCGGTTCTCCTCGAGCGCCTTGCAGACACGGCCGGAAAGACAGCCGGACAGCGCGATCACGCCGGCCGAGTGCCGCTCGAGCAGCTCCCAGTCGACGCGCGGCTTGTAGTAGTAGCCCTCGAGGTAGCCGAGGCTCGAGAGCTTGATCAGGTTCGCGTAGCCGGCATTGTCCGAGGCGAGCAGCGTCAGATGGGCGTAGCCCTTCTGCTGCGCGCGGCGGTCTTCGGCGACGTAGACCTCGCAGCCGACGATCGGCTTGACCCCTGTTCCCTTGGCGGCCTTGAAGAGCTGGACGGCTCCGGCCATCGATCCGTGGTCGGTGAGCGAGACCGCGGGCATCTCGAGCTCGGCCGCCCGCGAGACGAGATCCGGGATCCTGCAGGCCCCGTCCAGGATCGAATACTCGGAGTGGACGTGCAGGTGAACGAAGGGCGGTGCTTCAGGCATCGGGCTGGCCAGTTTAGGCCTCGGTCCAGACAGCCCTCTCTCGGCTTCCCGCAGTTTGCGAAGAGAGCTTTAGGCGATCAACTCTGAGCGGTCGTACGCAGCGGCGAGTCGGCGGTCGGCCGTGATCAGCGGTGCATTTGCAGCGCTGGCAACGACCACGTACGCGGCGTCGTAGACGCTGAGCGCACGTTCGAGCCCAACGTTGTACGCCGCCACCGCGAGTCGCGCTGCCGGAATGAGCTCGATCCGAAGCGAAAGCAAGAAGCCGAGCAGTTCGTCGCCATCCCGTCGCTGGATCTCACCTGCGCGCACATATCGCCGGACTCCGTTTGCGCAGTCGAGCGCGAAGAAGTCCGGCGCGAAGAGCGCGCCATCTTCGAATACCCGGCGGAGCTCAGGAGCTCGTCCTAGACCGAAGCGCATCGCAGCGCTCGCATCGACAACAGTGGCATCGACGACCTCAACGTGTGTCGCGGTCAAGACAAATCAAGTCCTCGGGCATCGGTGCGTCGGGAGAGAGATTGATCCGCTTCGCCAACGCCTCCATCGCGTCGAGCACTTCT
Organism: Gaiellaceae bacterium; assembly: GCA_035550275.1. Taxonomy (GTDB): domain Bacteria; phylum Actinomycetota; class Thermoleophilia; order Gaiellales; family Gaiellaceae; genus PALSA-600. Next base: position 17,345 of record DASZPQ010000035.1, read on the forward strand.
TCGAGCGTCCGTTCCTCGGCGGTGGACGCCTCGAGAAGCGCCACCACCTCACTATTGAGCGAACGCCCTTCGCGCTTCGCACGGTCCTTGAGCCGCGCCACGATCGGCGCTGGAACGTCGCGGATATAGAGCGTGGCCATATCGGTCATGCTAGCACTTTGCTATCACCGCCTTCGCCGCGCGGCCCGTCCGGCAACGGCCCTTTCAGCTTGTCCAGCAACGCCGACGCCGCACCCCGATCCCGCGGAAAGACCTCGCCCGTCTTCTCGCAGAGAACCGCCGCGATCGCGTAGATCTGTTTCACCGTCGCCGGGGCATCCCGTTTCATGCCACCGATGGAACCAGGTTCGCGGCGGAGCCGGGTGCCAACTCTGTGACGACTCATCCACATCTGTCCGATTTGGCCCACGCCGACCTCCGACGTGAGCACGCGCTGCCTCGAGACTACGGTGCAGCCGGCCTCGAGCTCTCGCTGCCGCCCTGGTCGAGCCGGAACGGCGGGTACTCCGGAGTCATCAGGAGCGCGTAGCCGCCGACCCGGAAGACCCAGCGATTGAAGCCCATGATCAGGTCGAAGATCCCACGCGGATAGGTGCCGCGGAACAGCAAGAGGACGCCCGCGACGAGGACGAGCACACCAATCAGCCCCGTCGATCCATACCGGGAAACCGTCCCCGACGCCCCGCCGGCGAGGATGCCCGCAATCACGTACTGCGGGATCCCGGCGAGCCACCAGCCGATCAGCGGCAAGCCGCGCCGCTGGTGCTCCGGGTAGTCCACCGAGAGGTGCGCCGGGAAGTCGGGCACATCGGCGCGCGTGAACGGCGGGTACGTGTCCGTGCCGATCGCCGAGCAGCAATAGAACTCGACGCGCCAGGTCCAGCGCAGCACGCCGACGTTGTAGTTGAAGATTCCGCGCGGGTAGCGCCCGGTGAAGAGCAGCGCGAAGAAGGCCCAGATCGTCGCGAAGATCGCGCCGATCCAGAGAAACGCGAGCACCACGAAGTGCGGGATCGCGAGAAACCACTTGACGAGCCAGAGCCAGCGCGAGAGGTTCGGCTGAAGCTCGCCTTCGAGGTGAAGCGGGTAGCTCGGGACGGCACTCATGGCTGCTCCTTCGTCGATTTCACGCGAAGCATCCGCCGGAGCGGCCCGGCCGGCATCCGTGATTTCCCGGATCGTCGTGCGGACGGTGCGAGCTAGGAGGCTTTGCGCTTGGCGAGCGCCGCACGGATCGCTTCGACGCGGTCGCGGTTCGCGGGCGACTTCGCGGCGGAGGACGCCTCGGAGGCAGCCTTGCGGGCATGCTCGATCAGCTTCCTGCCCTCCGGGCTCGTCGCGACCTTGTGCGCCTGGGCGATCAGCTTCTTGCCCTCACCGCTCCGCGCAACCTGAACGGCCTGCTTCAGCGCTTTCCGGCCCGATGCGCTGGCCGCGAAGCTGAGTGCTTTTCCGAGCGGAGTCACGACGGCACTGTATCCACGCGACCTGCCCTAGCCGAGCCTTTTCGAGACCGCCGCAGCCGTCTTCGGCCCCCAGAGACCGTCGGCCTTCAGGCCCGCCGCCTTCTGGAACGCCTTCACCGCGGCGGTCGTGACCGGGCCGTAGACGCCGGTCACGGCGTGATGGAAATACCCGAGCTTCGCGAGCTCGCGCTGAATCGACTTCACCTTCGCCACGCTCAGGCCCGCGACTCCTGACGCGGCGGTCGAGCCCGAATGACCGGCGACCAACGAGACCCAGGTCGCCAGCGTTGCGATGTTCGCCGAGCCGAGCGTGCTCCCGAACGCCGGCATTCCGCCCCCGCCGTAGGTGACCTGGTTCACGACCGCTGCCTGCGACGGCTGGAGCTGGTCGAGGTTCGGCCCATCCGTGCCGGTCGATCCTGCCGCCGCCAGCGTGTGGCAGCCGGCGCAGCCGGACTGCGAGAACAGCTGCGCCCCCGTCGCCGCCGCGGCCGTTCCTGGCAGCACGAGCGACACGCCCGTCAGAGCAATTCGCACCGCATGTCGAGCCTTCATTCCCACCCCTCTCGTCGATTTCGGCGCACGGTACGAAGGGGCCGATGAGGGGACGGTGAGTCGCCGTGGTTCCAAGCGTCCCGCACCGGGAACAGTCGAAGGGATGAAGCTGATCGCCCTCGCCGTCGTCGCCGCGCTCTCGACCGCGACCGCGGCCCGCGCGGGCACCCTGCCGCCGCTGCCGACCGGCTGGCCCCAGACGCTCCAGATCGGAATGGCCGACGATCCCGGCGACGCGCAGGCGCTGAAGAAGGCCGCGCCGTTCGGCTTCCGCTACCAGTACCTCGCCGGCGGCGCGAACACCGGGCAGGGCTGGTCGACCTGGAACCCCGACGGCTCGTTCGTCACGCGCTACGACGACGAATCCTGGGCAAACGGCGAGATCCCCGTCTTCAGCTACTACCAGCTGCTCCAGTCAAAACCGGCCGGCGGCGACGAGCTGAAAGTCGACCTTGCCCACCTCAACAACCGGGCCGTGATGGACGCGTACTGGAAGGACGTGCGCCTCTTCTTCACCCGCGCGAAGAGCACCCACACGGTCGTCCTGCACGTCGAGCCCGACCTCTGGGGCTACATCGAGCAGAGAGCCAAGAACGACAACGCCGCGACCGTGCCCGCCGTCGTCCCCGCCGGCCTCCCGCAGAACGCCGCTGGCTTCGCCCAGGAGTTTGTGAAGCTTCGGAACGAGCTCGCCCCGAACGTGATCCTCGCCTACCACCTGAGCGGCTGGGGCACGAAGCACGACATCCAGTACGAGAAGCCGCCGAACGCGACCGTGCGCGCCTACGCAACCCGCTCCGCGACCTTCTACCGCTCGCTCCACGCCACGTTCGACGTGTCCTTCGAGGACTTCTCCGACCGCGACGCGGGCTTCTACGCGAAGCAGGAGAGCAACCCGAACACGTGGATGAAGCCTGCCGACTTCGCCCGCCAGCTCCTCTACGCGAAGACATTCGTCGCCCTCACCGGCCTGCGGATGGTCGCCTGGCAGATCCCGCTCGGGAACATGGTCATGCGCGCGATGAACAACACCTGGGATCACTTCCAGGACAACCGCGTCCAGTGGCTCCTCGGCCCCGATTCGCGGGCCCACCTGCGCGCCTATGTCGCCGCGGGCTTCGTCGGCTTTCTCTTCGGGCGCGGTGCCGACGGAGCGACCTGCGCGTGCGACGCAGCCAAGGACGGCATCACGAACCCCGCACCGATCGACGGGAACACGCGCGCGTCGCTGAGCGCCGACGACGACGGCGGCTACTTCAAGGCACAGGTGCGCGCCTACTACAAGAGCGGCGCGTTCCCACTTCCTCACTAGAAATTTCCTGCAAACGCTCGGGACCCCGGCGTATCCTCACCGAGTGCA
>DASZPQ010000036.1:0-5626 GCA_035550275.1 Gaiellaceae bacterium
CCCGAGGGCGACCGCGACGTCACGACGCTGTCCGGCGGCGAACGCCGCCGCGTCGCGCTCTGCCGCCTGCTGCTCTCGTCCCCCGACCTCCTGCTGCTCGACGAGCCGACGAACCACCTCGACGCGGAATCGGTCGCGTGGCTGGAGCGCTTCCTCGCCGACTACAAGGGCACCGTCGTCGCCGTCACCCACGACCGCTACTTCCTCGACAACGTGGCGGGCTGGATCCTCGAGCTCGACCGCGGCAAGGGGCTCCCGTTCGAAGGCAACTACTCGTCGTGGCTCGACCAGAAGCAGACGCGCCTTGCGATCGAGGAGAAGACCGAGTCGGCGCGCCGCCGCACGCTCGCGCGCGAGCTCGAGTGGGTGCGGATGAGCCCGAAGGCGCGCCACGACAAGTCGAAGGCCCGGCTGTCTGCCTACGAGAAGCTGTACGCGGAAGAGCAGGCCGTGAAGCTGGACAAGGTCGAGATCCACATCCCGTCCGGCCCGCGCCTCGGCGACGTCGTGATCGAGGCCAACGGCCTGGCGAAGGGCTTCGGCGACCGCCTGCTCTTCGAGGATCTGAACTTCTCGCTCCCACCCGCAGGGATCGTCGGCGTGATCGGCCCGAACGGTGCCGGCAAGACGACGCTGTTTCGGATGATCGCCGGCGAGGAGACACCAGACGGCGGCACGCTCCGGCTCGGCGACACGGTGCAACTCGCCTATGTCGACCAGTCCCGTGCCGGGCTCGACCCGAAGAGCACCGTCTGGAAGGAGATCAGCGGCGGGCACGACATGATCGAGCTCGGCAAGAAGGAAGTGAACTCGCGTCAGTACGTGAGCTGGTTCAACTTCCGCGGCGGCGACCAGCAGAAGCGGTTGAGCGACCTCTCGGGCGGCGAGCGAAACCGCGTCCATCTGGCGAAGCTGCTGCGCTCGGGCGGCAACGTCCTGCTGCTCGACGAACCGACGAACGATCTCGATGTGGACACCTTGCGGGCTTTGGAAGAAGCACTACTCGATTTTGCAGGTTGCGCAGTCGTGATCACCCATGACCGCTGGTTCCTCGATCGCGTCGCGACGCACATCCTCGCCTTCGAGGGCGACTCGCAGGCGACCTGGTTCGAGGGCACCTACGGCGAGTACGCGGAGTGGGTGAAGGAGACCCGCGGCGCCGAGGCGCTCGAGCCGCACCGGATCAAGTACAAGCCGCTCGTGCGGACGTAAGAGCCGGCCAGGAGCCTCGTTAGCATGGCCCTGTGACGCGGCGGGCTCGGACGAATGCGTTCGTCCTTCTCGGGTACACCGGGATCGCGTTCCTGTATTTCGGCTTCCGGCTCCTCCCGCATCCAGGCCGAGCGGTTCTCGGCGCAGGGCGGGACCCGCAGATCTTCATCTGGTCGTTCGCCTGGTGGCCGCACGCGATCGGCAACTGGGAGAACCCGTTCGTCACCCATGCGATCTACGCGCCCGACGGGATCAACCTCGCCTGGGCGACCACCGTGCCCGGGCTCGCGGTCCCATTCGCTCCGCTGACGATCCTCTTCGGCCCGACCGCCTCCTACAACGTCGCAGCGATGCTAATGCCCGCGTTGTCGGCGTTCACGGCGTTTCTGCTCTGCCGGCACCTCACGCACCGGCTCTGGCCCGCGCTCGTCGGCGGCTACCTCTACGGCTTCTCGGCCTACATGCTCGGCGAGGAGCTCGGGCACCTTCACCTCACGTCGGTCTTCTGCCTGCCGCTCGTCGCGCTCGTGATCGTGCAGGGCCTTCAGAGCGAGCTCGGGCCGCGAGCCGTCGCGGTGCGGCTCGGCGTGCTCCTCGCGCTCCAGCTCTATCTGTCCACCGAGGTGCTCTTCACCCTGACCTTCGTGCTCGCGCTCGCGCTCGGGCTCGGCTTCTGCCTGGTTCCGCGCTCCCGGCTCGCTCTGCGCAGCCTCGTCTGGCCGATCGCCGCCGGCTACGGAATCGGCGCGATCCTCGGCGCCCCGCTCCTCTACTACGCGGCGACCGGCTACATCGGCGATTCGATCAACGACCCGAACCTCTACAGCGGCGATCTCCTCAACTTCGTCGTCCCGACGCATCTGCTCGCGGCGGGCGGCCCGGCCCTGTACGGCATCTCGCAGCACTTTCCGAGCAGCCAGGTCGAGCAGGGGGCCTACCTCGGCATCCCGACTCTCATCGCGGTCGTCTGGTTCGCGCTGCGTGAGCGGCGGTCCCCGACGGCGCGCTTCCTCGTCGTCGCGCTCCTCGCGACGATGCTTGCGACCCTCGGGAGCGCCCTCTGGATCGAGGGTCACAGGGAGCTCTCGCTTCCGTGGCACCTGCTCGTCGATCTGCCGGTTTTCGACAACGTGCTTCCGGTGCGGTTCGCGGTCTACGGCTCGCTTGCCGCGGCGGTGATCGTGGCGCTCTGGGCGAGCAAGAGCCGGCGCTGGGCGGCGATCCTCCTTCCCGTCCTGGCGGTCGCCGCGCTCGTGCCCGGCCTCGAGACTCCCGACTTTCGCAACTTCCCGCAACGCCTCGCGTTCTTCACCGACGGCACCTACAAGTGCCTGCCGCGCAACGAGAACCTGGCGATCTTTCCCTACGGCTTCTGGGGCAACTCGATGCTCTGGCAAGCCGAGAGCGGCTTCTGGTTCCGAATGGCCGACGGCTATCTCCGTCCGAAGCCGCCGCCGGACAACATCGCCGACCCGACGATCCGGGAGCTCACGTACACGACCGCCAACCCCACGATGCCACAGATCATGGCCTTCGTCCGCGATAAGGACGTAAGCCGGATCCTCTCCGTCGAGGAGTACGTGCACCCGGACGGCAGGCAGATGCACCGCTTCGGCGAGCTCCAGTCGAGCGGTGGAATGCTCCTGGCGCCCGCCTGCGGCTATCCCGCGCTCACGCCGCACTCGCAGCTCCTGCCACCGTGGATCTACGTGAACGGCGTCGGTGTCTACGCGACGAAGGAGAATCTGGCCAAGCTGAAGGCCTCCCGGAAGGGAGGCTAGCTCTGCGGAATTCGCGCTTCGAGCGCGGCGCCGAGCGCCTCGCGGACGGGCTCGAGCTCGATCCGGTCGAGCACGTCCTGGAAGAAGCCGCGCACGATCAGGCGCTCGGCGTCCGATCGCGAGAGGCCGCGAGCCATCAGGTAGAAGAGCTCGTCACGGTTGACCTTGCCGAGCGTCGCTCCGTGCGTGCAGCGGACGTCGTTGGCCATGATCTCGAGACCCGGGATCGAATCCGCGTGCGCGGTGTCGCTGAGGAGAAGGTTGCGGTTCTCCTGGTAGGCGTTCGTCTTCTGGGCGTCGGGCTCGACGCGGATCATCCCGCGCCAGACGGAGCGCGCCGATTCGCGCAGCGCGCCCTTGAAGGCGAAGTCCGACTCGGTCGACGGCGCGATGTGCTCCTGGAAGGTGTCGTAATCGAGATGCTGGTCGCCGTCGGCGAAGTACGCGCCGGTCACCCGTGAGGTGGCGCCGGGGCCGCTCAGGTCGTTCTGGATGCGAACCTTGCCGCGCTTGGAGCCGAAGCCGCCGGTCACCCAGTCGAGCTCGGCGTCGCGCTCGACGCGCGCATGGTGGTTCGCGAAGTGCCAGGTCTCCTGGGAGAGGTTCTGCACCGAGACGTACTCGAGCTTGGCGGCCTGCTCGACGAAGAGCTCGACGACGGCGTTCGAGTAGCCGTGCAGCTCCGGGCTCGCCGAGGCGTACTCCTCGATCAGCGTGAACCTGGAGCCCTCCTCGGCGACGACGAGCAGACGCCAGAAGAGCGAGCCGCCGTCGACCGTGTTCGTGACCCGTACGTAGAGGGGCTTCTCCAGCACGACGCCCTTCGGGACATGGACGAACAGGCCGTGCTCCCACACCGCCGCGTTGTGAGCGGCGAACTTCTCGCTCCACCCGACGAGCTCGTAAAGCCGTGGGTTGCCCTCCTCGAGCAGGCCGAAGGTGACGCCCTCGGGCGCGCCCGAGATCTCGATCCCGGCCTCGGTCACCTGCGCCATGCCGGCCACGTCCAGATCGAGCAGCTGTGGCGCGTCTGCGATGTGAGACTCGCCACTCTGATCGAACGCGGCAGGATCGAAGCCCTTCAGGTCGGTGAACCGCCAGGCTTCGTCTCGAGTTGTCGGAAGTGGCAGCTCCGCAAAGGCGGCTGCCGCCTCTGCTTTAGCCAACCGAGCCTTCCATCTGCAGCTGGATCAGCCGGTTCATCTCGACGGCGTACTCGAGCGGGAGCTCCTTCGTGATCGGCTCGACGAACCCGGAGACGATCATCGCGGACGCTTCCGACTCGGAGAGGCCGCGCGACATCAAGTAGAAGAGCTGCTCCTCGCCGATCTTCGAAACCGTCGCCTCGTGGCCGATGTCGACCTCATTGCAATCGATCTGGATGTACGGGTAGGTGTCGGAGCGCGAGTCCTCGTCAAGGATCAGCGCGTCGCAGACAACCTTCGACTTCGCGCCGATCGCCGTCTTGTCGACCTGGAGCAGGCCGCGATAGCCCGCGCGCCCGCCGTTCTTCGAGATCGACTTCGACGTGATCACCGACGTCGTGTCCTTGCCGACGTGGACGCACTTGCCGCCGGCATCCTGATGCTGGCCGGCACCCGCGAAGGCGATCGACAGCACCTCGCCGTGGGCGCGGTCGCCGAGCAGCCAGATCGCCGGGTACTTCATCGTCAGCTTCGAGCCGAGGTTCCCGTCGACCCATTCCATCGTCGCGTTCTCGTGCGCAACGGCGCGCTTGGTGACAAGGTTGTAGACATTGTTCGACCAGTTCTGGATCGTCGTGTAGCGAGCGCGGCCGCCCTTCTTGACCACGATCTCGACGACTGCCGAGTGCAGCGAGTCGGACGAATAGATCGGGGCCGTGCAGCCCTCGACGTAGTGGACGTACGCGTCCTCGTCGACCAGGATCATCGTGCGCTCGAACTGGCCCATGTTCTCGGCGTTGATCCGGAAGTAGGCCTGGAGCGGCAGGTCGATGTGCACGCCCGGCGGGACGTAGATGAACGAGCCGCCGGACCAGACCGCCGTGTTCAGGGCGGCGAACTTGTTGTCGTTCGACGGGATGATCGTCCCGAAGTACTGCTTGACGAGATCCTCGTGCTCGCGCAGCGCCGAATCCATGTCGAGGAAGATCACGCCCTGGTCGGTGAGCTTCTTCTGGAGGCTGTGGTAGACGACCTCCGACTCGTACTGGGCGCCGACGCCCGCGACGAGCTTCTGCTTCTCTGCCTCGGGGATGCCGAGCTTGTCCCACGTGTCGAGGATCTCGGCCGGCAGGTCTTCCCAGTTGTCGACCTGATTTTCGGTCGGCTTGATGTAGTAGTAGATGTTGTCGAAGTCGATCTGGGAGAGGTCGCCGCCCCAGTTCGGCATCGGGCGGGCGAAGAAGTAATCGAGCGCCTGGTGACGCGTCTTCCGCATCCACTCGGGCTCGTTCTTGTGCTCGGCAATGGCTTCGACCACTTCGTGAGAGATGCCGCGGCCGGACTTGAAGAAGTAGTCCTTCGCCTCGTCCGGATTCGAGAAGCCGTACTTGACCCCGTAGTCGGAGCCGATGCCTTCGACGATCTCGGTCTCGGTCTGCACTGGAGCAGCCATCAGACAGCCACCTTCTCCCACTGTTCATAGCCGGA
>DASZPQ010000037.1:0-1739 GCA_035550275.1 Gaiellaceae bacterium
GACGCCTTCGCCGCCGATGTGTGCATCCTGCTGCAACCGGAGCAGTCGGAAGCCGCCCTAAAACCCGCCCTTCTTGGACGCGGGACCTTCGTGCTCGACGAACGGGAGCGGGCGCTCGCGACACAGATGTTCGAGAACGACCGAGAGCGCGCCGGTCTGGGCACCGACACGTCGTCGTCGTTGCCCGCGATCTTTTTGCTTCTCCGCGTGCAGCGGGGCAAGCTCGGCGTCCTGATCGTCCGGCCCCAAGACGAGCGGCGATTCGCCGAAAGGGAGCAGCTTCAGCTCGTGGAGGCGTTCGCGGTCCAGATTGCGCTCGCCATCGAACAGCGGCAGCTTGCCGAAGCCGCGCGCCGCGCGCAGCTCAAGGCGGAGACCGAGCAGCTCAGAAGCTCCCTCTTGAGCTCGGTTTCACACGATCTGCGGACGCCCCTCGGCGTCATCACCGGCGCGACGAGCACGCTGCTCGAGGACGACCCATTGCTCGATCCCGCTGCGCGTCGAGATCTACTGGAGACGGCGTACGAGGAGTCCGAACGGCTCGGAAGGCTCGTGCGCAATCTCCTGGACATGACGCAGCTCTCGGCCGGCGTGTTGTCTCCGAGGAAGGAGTGGCATCCGATTCACGACGTCGTCGGCGTGGCCTTGAACCGAATGGAAAAGGCGCTGCGCGGGCGCGCCATCGAGATCGACCTTCCGAGCGGCCTGCCGCCTGTGCCCCTGGACGCCGTGCTCGTCGAGCAGGTCATCGTCAACCTCCTGGAGAACGCAGCGAGGTACACGCCGCCGGGCGAGCCCATCGACATCCGAGCTTGCGTCACCGATCAGGGCCTGAAGGTCACGATCGGCGACCGCGGTCCCGGCGTGCCCGTTGCCGATAGTCAGCGCATCTTCGAGAAGTTCTGCCGGTCGAAGTCGGCGGGGGTTCGCGGCGGCGCCGGGTTGGGCCTCGCCATCTGTCGCGGCGTCATCGAGGCGCACGGCGGCAGAATTTGGGTAGAGGACCGTCCGGGCGGGGGCGCAAACTTCCACTTCACTCTCCCGATCGATGACCTGAAGCACACGGTCGCGAACGACATCTTGCCGTGGGCGAGCTGATGACCGGCGGTCGGACAATCACGAAGAAATAGGGAAGAGGCGCCGTGCCGCTCGTGCGAGTGGGAAATCGTTGCAAACCGGTGGCGGCGTAGCCGTCGCTCAGACCGACGGCGACAAGGCCACCGCCAGCTCGATGGCGTTGCGGTCTTCGGGCGACAGCGTCGAGTCCTTGCCCCGCGCGAGCGCAAGGACGGCGGCGCTGTCCCCGCGACGGAAGAGCAAGTCCGCGAGTAACCGGAAGCACTCCGGGCTGCCCTGCCCGGCAAGCCGCGCGTCCTCCAGCAATTCGATGGCTTCGTCGAGTCGGTTGCAACAGCCGAGGTAGGAAGCCAATAAATGCAGGTCGATGGCTTCGGGCGCCAAATGAAGGAGAGCGTCGTGCGTGAGGAGCGGATCCGCCGTTCCGATCCCGGACCACGCCATCGTCTTCCAGAGGGCATTCCGAGAACGCGCCGACATCGCCGTCGCGAGACCGCGTCCCGAGAGTTCGAAAGCGCGAAGAGGCTGGCCCTTGGTTAGCGCGAGGCCAGCGTCGCGAATCACCGAATCGAGGCCGGCGTGAGAGTCGAGCATCTCTCGATATGCTTCCCTTAGCGCGCGGATGCATCCCGTGGAGGCGAACACGACGAGGCCGATGACGG
>DASZPQ010000038.1:0-18077 GCA_035550275.1 Gaiellaceae bacterium
CGCTCGGCTACGTGACCTTGCCCCCCGTCCTGATCGCGCTCGTCGGAGCCGCGGGAGCCGCGCAGCTCGCTGCGGCGGCGGCAGGGCGCTACGCGCCGTATCCCCCTCGAGACCAGCGAGGCCCGCGCGGCGTCGTCGGCGACATCGTCCGCACGGTGGTGCTCGTCAGCCGGGCCGGCCGCCGGCAGCGGCGGGCTCGATCCTCGCGTTCCACGTGAAAACGGTCAGAGCGCGAGGTAGGAGACCGGACTTCCCGCCGCCAGCTCACCGTCTCCACGCGGAACGAGCACGAGCGCATCAGCCGCCGCGGCGCGGGCGATCATGTGCGACTCCTGCCCGCCCACGGGCTCGAGCACAACCGAGCCCACGTCAACCGTTTTGCGGGCCCGCAACAGCGAATCGCGCGTCGCGGTGCGTCGGACCGCCCGTCCAAGCCGGCCTGGCAGGAACGGCGGCCGGGGATCGCTCGCGCCCTGCAGCGCGAGCAGCGCCGGCCTGACGAAGAGCTCGAGCCCGACAAGCGCCGACACCGGGTTCCCCGGCAGCCCGAAGACGAGCGTCCGGCCGAGCACGCCAAAGGCAATCGGCTTTCCGGGCCGAAGCGCAACACCCCAGAAGACCTCCTCGACGCCGAGCTCGGCGGACGTGCCGCGGACCAGGTCGTGGACGCCGACCGAGACGCCACCGGTCGTGATCAACGCATCCGCGGCCAAACCACGCTCCAGGGCCGCTCGCAACGCGTCTGGGTCATCTCTCACGGCGGGCAGGAGGTCGACGTCCGCTCCTGCCGACCGAAGCTGGGCCGCGAGCATCGGCCCGTTCGCGTCATAGATCTCGCCGGCCTCGAGCTGCTCGCCCGCAGCGCGGAGCTCCGTGCCGGTCAAAAGAACGGCGACCCTGGGCACCCGCGCGCAGGACACGTTCGTGAGGCCGGCGGCTGCAAGAGCGCCGATCTGAGCTGGCCCAAGCGATGTGCCCGCGGCCACGACCAGGGCGCCCGCGGAGACATCTCCGCCTCGATCCCGCACAAGCCCGCCTCGGATTGTGTTGCCTTGAATGACAACGACACCTTCGTCTACATGCACATCTTCGATCGGAACGACCGCGTCGGCCCCGGCAGGCACCATCCCTCCGGTTGCGATCGCGATCGCCTGGCCCTCGCCAACCGCCATCGTTGCCGGCCGTCCGGCCGCAGCTTCTCCCACGATCGTCAGCGTCCCGGGGAGATCGCGCGAGCGCACCGCAAATCCGTCCATCGACGAGCTCGGGAATGGTGGTAGGTCGACCGCCGCAAGCGCCGGTGCGGCCAGCACGCGGCCCGCGGCACCGGCGACCACAACGTCCTCGGGCTCGAGCGCTACAGCCCGGCCGAGCACGAGCTCGAGCGCCTGGTCGATCGAAAGGAGCTCGCTCACGAACCAGCTCCTATGGCGTCAGCGGGACAATCACGCGCTTCGGAGTCGACTCGGTGGGAGCCGCTTTGGGACGCTTGGCCGGAGTCGTCGTCGTGGTCGTCGTCGTGGTGGTCGTGGTCGTCGAGAGGATCGCGAGATACCCGAAGCTCCCGGGAGTGATCGAGTGCAGGACCGGAAGCTGGGCCGGGACGAGGAACTTGCGTGCCGGCAACTTGGCTTCGGCAACGGCCATGAACTTGTGCCAGATTGGCACTGCGAAGGTTGCACCTGCCACCTCGTATCCGTGCACGTCGAGCATCGGGATCTCGCCCTGCGGGTACCCCATCCAAACGGACGTCGAGAGGTCGCGCGTGTAGCCGTCGAACCAGCCGTCGGCGTGATCCTCGGTGGTGCCGGTCTTGCCGGCGTTCGGGTGGATGCCGTCACCAGAGCCATAGCCGGTTCCGTACATCGCGTTCTGCTCGAGCACATCGTTTACCTTCCAGGCAACGCCCGAGCTGAGCACCCGCTTCGTCTGAGGCTTGTTCCAGCTCGCGTCGACCTTGCCGTCGGGGAAGGTCACCTTCGTGATCGCGCGCGGCTTCGCGTAGATGCCGCCCGAGGCGAACGTGGCATAGGCCGCGGCCATGTCGAGCGGCGACACGGAGAGAGGCCCGAGCCCGATCGAGGCGACCGCGGGCTGCGTCAGGTGGACACCGAGGCGCGTCGCCATGTTCCAGACGTTCTGGGGGCCGACGTCGAGCGTCAGCTGGGCATAGATCGTGTTGTCGGAATCGAGCGTGCCACGCGTGATCGAGGTGTAGCCCGTGTAGGTGTGCTCGTAGGTCGAGACCTGCCACGGCTGCCCATTCGTCAGGCATTGCGTCGCGGTGCAGGTGAACGGAGCCGAGTCGTAGTAGGTGCGATCCGGGTCGATCCCCTGCTGGATCGCCGTCGCAAGCACGAAGGCCTTGAAGGTCGAGCCGGCCTCGCGGGCCGACTGGGACGTGAGGTTGAACTGGTTCGTCTTGTTGCCTGGGATCACCGCGGTCATGGCGCGAATGGCGCCGTTGCCGGGAACCACCGAGACGACCGCCGAGGCCGGGTCGTTCGACTCGTACAGGGTCGAGCGGATCGCCGAGTTCGCGGCAGCCTGGAGCTTTGGATTGATCGTCGTGTAGACGCGCAACCCCCCTCCCCGAACCGTGTTTGCGCCGTAGGCCTGCTGGAGCTGGTCGATCACGTAGGAGAAGAAATACGGCTCGCGGATCCTCGTGTAGATGCGGCCCGGCTTCAGCGAGAGCGTCGTTCCCTTCGCCGCCCAGCGCTCCTGCGCGAGCGTGATCGCGCCGTCGGCGAACATCGCCTGGAGGACTTCGTTTCGCCGCGCGATCGCCGCCTGCGGATCGTGGAACGGATCGTCCGTCGACGGCGCCTGGGGCAGACCGGCGAGCAACGCCGCCTGGCGCAGGTTCAGCTCCGACGCGGGCTTCGAGAAGTAGGTCTCGGCGGCGGCTTGCACCCCGTAGGCGTGATTGCCGTAGTAGACCGTGTTCAGGTACTCCTCGAGGATCTTCTGCTTGGAGACAGAGTCGCTCAGCTTGATCGCGAGACACGCCTCCTTCACCTTGCGCTGGAAGGTCCGCTGGCTCCCGGTGTAGAGGTTTCGGACGAGCTGCTGGGTGATCGTCGATCCGCCCTGGACGACCTTCCCGGCGCTCAGGTCGCTCCAGAGCGCCCGCATGATTCCGACGTAGTCGATCCCGCCGTGCTGGTAGAAGCGCTTGTCCTCGATCGCGATCGTGGCCGTGGGGAGCCAGCTGCTCATCTTCGTGAGCGGCACCGGATCGCGGTTCTGGTCGGCGGGGATCGACCCGAGCAACGAGCCGTCCGCGGCGTAGACAAACGAGTTCTGGGCGACCTTCACCTGCTGCAGGCTGGACAGCGAGCACGTCGCCGAGAGCGCGGCGCTCGTTCCGAAGCCGGCGAGCAGGAGCACGACGATCACGGCGCCGCCGACTCCCCCGAGCACGATCCCTGCGCGGCGGCGGCGGCGGACGCGCTCCAGCCTCAGGCGGCGCCGGTGGCGTTGCTCCAGCATCTCGCGCAGCTCGTCGCGCGGGCTCATTCGGACGCATCTCCCTCGACGACGGAGAGCGCGCGAAGCCGTTCGTGGACCGCGAGCCTCAACGCGCTCTCTTCCTGGCCGAGATCAGTATCCCGATCTGCCCAGCGGCGAACGGTGATCGTCGGGCCGCCTCTGAGACCGGTGACCTGGACGCCCGTGGCGATCTCTTCCAGCGCTGCGACGACGGCCGCCAGATCCGCAGCCGGGGGCACCTGCACCGTCACCTCGACCAGCGTCTTCGTCGCCCGGATCGTCGTGTTCCGGATCGTCTCTGACGCGAGCTTCTCGTTCGGGATCACCAATCTGTCGTTGTTCGCCGTGCGGAGCCAGGTATAGGTGAGGCCGATCTCCTCGACCACGCCGCTGTCGCCGCCGATCTCGACCTCGTCACCGAGCCGTAGCGGCTGCGCGAACGCGATCAGGAGCCCGGCGATGAAGTTGCCGAGCGTCCGCTGCGCTGCGAAGCCGATCACGAGACCGAGCACAGCAGACGACGCGAGGATCCCGCCCGCGAGCGCGCGCACCTGCGGAATGACAAGCAGCGCGGAGAGAACGCCGACAAAGAGGATCGTCCCGAAGATCACCCGGCGGAGAACGCCGTAGCGCGTCGCGGCGCCGGCCGAGAGGCCCCGCCGAGTGATCCGCGCGTCGATCACCTTGGCGACGGCCGCGAAGATCGCGACCACCGCAGCGGCGATCACGACGTGCGTCCAGAAGTTGCTCATGACGCGATCCGCAGGAGGGCGCTGTTAGCCTCGGTATCCGTGGAGACGCGCGACACAACGCAAGAAGTGAAGCAGCTTGGGACTCGAGGCCGCCTCGTCGGATGGTCTTCCCTCGTCATCGGGCTGATCGCGCTCCAGTATGCGAGCCGGCTCGGGGGCGGCAAACCGCCTCGCGACATCCTCTACAAGTATTCGACTGCCGCCAGCTCGGCCGTGGTGTACGGGATCCTGCTCGCGCTCGTGCTCTGGATCGCCGGCTCCCGGACGGACTTGCTGATGCTGCGGCGGCCGGCTTCCTGGCCACGCGCGCTCGGTCTGGCCGTGCTGCTGCTGATCGGCGTCTTCATCGCGATTGCGCTGCTCGACCCGATCCTCCACGGGGCCCGCGAGCAGGGGCTGACCCCGAAAAGCTGGGAGCCGAGCCACAAGTGGGAATACGCCGCCAACTTCGTCGTGATCGCGATTGTCGCTCCGATCGTCGAGGAGCTGACCTTCCGCGGGCTCGGGTTCTCGCTGCTCGAACGCTTCGGCACCTGGACCGCGATCGTCGCGATCGGCATCACCTTCGCGCTCGCACACGGGCTCTTCGAGGCGTTCCCGGAGCTGGCGCTCTTCGGCTGCGCGCTCGCCTGGCTGCGCTGGAAGACGAAGAGCGTCTATCCGGGGATGCTCTTACACGGGACGTTCAACAGCATCTCGCTGATCGCGGCCGTGACCGCGACGCACCACTAGCTAGCTCTCGTCGTCGGCGTCGTCTTCGAGCTCGACGAAGTCCTCGGCCGACACGACCTCGAGGAAGCGCTTGAACTCGTCGACGATCTCTTCCTCGTTCACCTCTTCGCCGTCGAACTCGATCGCGGACTCCTCGATCACGGAGTCGGCGGCAAAGATCGGCGCCGAGACGCGAACGGCGACGGCGATCGCATCGGAGGAGCGCGAGTCGATCTCGACCTCGGTGCCATTCTGGGCGACGGTGATCGACGCGTGGAACGTGTTCTCGCGCAGCTCGGTGACCGTGACCCGGACGACCTCCGCATCGAGCTCACCGAGGATGTTCACGAGCAAGTCGTGCGTGAGCGGGCGCGGCGGCGGCGTGTCCTGGAGCTTCATCAGGATCGACGCGGCTTCGGGATGGCCGATCCAGATCGGGAGGAACTTGTTGGACTCCGCCGTCTTCAGCAAGACGATCGGCTGCTTGCCGACGAGGTCGAACGAGACTCCGTAGATGACCATCTCCGTCATCACTCGAACCTAGAGTACCCCGCGCCCTCGACCTGCACGCCTCGTCGCTACACTGCCCCGCGCGGGCGATTAGCTCAGTTGGTTAGAGCGCCGCTCTGATAAGGCGGAGGTCCGTGGTTCGAATCCACGATCGCCCACTGTTAATCCGCACATGGAAATCCTAGAATTTCCGCGCTCGCCGCTTTTCAATTCTGGCAGGGCAAGCACGGGCACAGCCCGCGCTTGCTTCCATTGGATTCTCACGGCCTCTCGCTTTTGGGTTAGAGCGAGAGGGTGTCGAGGATCTCGGCTAGCTCTTCGAGGTCGTGCTCGTCGTTGAAGGCCAGCTCGACTCGGCCTGGGGCGACTCTGACTTCGAGGCCCGTCAGTCGTTGCAGGCCATCTTTGACCCGGGCTGCGAGGGCTGGGTCGACCGATGTTTTCGTGCGCGGCTTTGTCTTCGCTCCCGACCAGCGGGCAGCTCGCTCGGCCGCTCGCACTGACATGCCCGTGGCCACGATCTTTCGCGCCAGCTTGCGACGCTCGACGTTGTCCGGGACGGCCAGCACGGCGCGGGCGTGACCCTCCGAGAGCTCGCCGCGCTCGACCATGGCCAGGACGTCGTCCGGGAGCTCCAGCAGGCGGGTCTTGTTCGAGATCGCCGGCTTCGAGCGTCCGACTCGCTCCGAGACCTCGCCGAGGGTCAGCTCGAACTCGTCCATCAGCAGCGCGTAGCCGCGGGCTTCTTCGATCGGGGACAGGTCTTCGCGGGCGACGTTCTCGACCAGGCCGAGCAGGAGCGTGTCGCGGTCGTCGGCCTCCCGGATCACGGCTGGAACCGTCAGGACGCCTGCTTCGCGCGCGGCGCGCCAGCGGCGCTCGCCTGCGATCAGCTCGTAGCCGCCCTCGAGCCGTGTCCGCAGGACAACCGGCTGGATCACGCCTTGCGAGCGAATGGACTCCGAGAGACCGGCGGTCGCCTCGTGGTCGAAGCGCTTCCGGGGCTGGCGTGGGTTCGCGTGGATGTCCTCGATCGGAACGTGGGCGAGCTCGGGCGTGCGGCCGCCGATCAGAACCTCGAAGCCGCGGCCGAGGCCGCGCCTCGGGGCGGAAGACTCAGCTGCGTTCGACAAGTTCCATCGCCACCTTCCAGTAGGCCTCGGCGCCGCGGGAGCGCCGGTCGTAGTGCGTGATCGGGAGTCCGTGGCTCGGCGCTTCTGCGATGCGCACGGCGCGCGGGATCGACGTCCGGAAGACGAGCTCGCCGAAGTGGCGGCGAACCTCCTCCTCGACGTCGGCCGAGAGATGCGTGCGGGCATCCGTCATCGTCACGAGCACGCCGGCGATCGCCAGCCTGGCGTTCAGCCGCGTCTTCACGAGCTCGATCGACTGGACGAGCTGCGCCAGGCCTTCGAGCGCGTAGTACTCGGCCTGCACCGGGACGATCACGCGGTCGGCCGCGGCGAGGGCGTTCACCGTCAGCGGGCCGAGCGAGGGCGGACAGTCGAGCAGGACGAAGTCGAAGCCATGGTCGGCCGCGAGCGCCTCGGCGAGAAACCGGTCGCCGCCGTCATGGCGCGAGAGCTCAACGGCAGCTCCCGCAAGCTCAGGCTTCGACGGGACGAGGAAGAGATTGGGAAATGCCGTCGGCTTGGCCAGCTCCGCCAGCGGTGCACCATCGAGCAGGTCGTAGCTCGAGGTGCCGTTGGCCTTCATTCCGAGACCCGAAGTCGCGTTCGCCTGAGGGTCGAGGTCGACCACGAGCGCTCGCTCCCCGGCCTCCGCCAGGCAGGCCGCGAGGTTGACGGCGGTGGTCGTCTTTCCGACCCCACCCTTCTGGTTCGCGAACGCGTAGACCTTGCCCGGCACAAAGGGATTCTTGCCGTCGGCTCGGATGACGCGGGTCAGACGAGCGGCCGCTTCTTCGCCACGCCGACCCGGCGGGGAAAGCCGGCGGGGGTCGGGCCGAGCTTCCGGAGGACGAGCAGCCCATCTGGCCCCGGTTCATGCTCCGCGGCCAGCTTCGCGGCGACCTTCGAGACAGCTTCGGCGTCCGCTGTCTCCCCGACCCAGAGGATCGCGATTCCGCCCGGGCGGACGAGCGGCAGGCACCACTCCGCCGCGACGCCGGGATGCGCCAGCGCCTTCGCAAGGGCCACGCCGGCCCAGTCTGTCTCCTGCTCCTCGACCCGTCCCCAGACAACCCGCGTGTTCGGCGGCGCCCAGCGTTTCAGGAACGCGCACTTGCGCTGCTCAGCCTCGATCAGCACGACCTCGCGCTCGGGCAGCGAGAGCGCGACCGGAATGCCCGGCGCTCCGCCTCCCGAGCCGACGTCCACGATCGGGCCAGCGGTGGCGGCAATCAGCTCGAGAGCCCGAAGCGAGTCCTCCAGGAGCATCTGCCGGGCCGCCGGCAGATCGAGTGCTGTCAGCCCCGGCGTCTCGACGACGGCCCGGAGCCAGAGCTCAAGCGGGCTCGACGACGAGGTAGCGATTGGGCTCCGCTCCCTCGCTGACGGTTGTGACACCGTCTTCGTCTGCCAGACGCTCATGGGCGAGCTTCCGCTCGGCCGCGCTCATCGGCTCGAGGGCGACGCGCGTCCCGGTGCGCACGACCTCCTGCGCAGCGCTGATCGCGAGCGACTCGATCGTCGAGCGGCGGCGAGCGCGATAGTCGGACGCGTCGACGACGATCTCCTTCCGCTCCTCCGGGCCGCCGCCGGCGATCGCTCCGACCAGCGTCTGGATCGCGTCGATCGTCTGGCCGTGCTTCCCGATCAGGATCCCCAGATCACCGCCGGTGCAGGTCGCGGTCAGCGACTCGTCGTTCTCGGCGATCTCGATCCGGCACTCCAGGCCGAGCGCGGCCGTCACGTGGGTGAGCACCTCGCGGACGGTGCGGGCAAGGTCGCTCTCATCGATGTCCTCTCGAGGCGCGGGCTCGGGCTCGGTCTGTTCCGCCGACACCGCCGCGAGCACCCTGGCCGGGGTGAAGCCGACCCCGAGCAGGCCGCGCTCGCCTTCGGACAAGACCTGGAAGCGAACGGCGGACTTGTCGAGCCGGGGAACCTGCCGCTCCAGATCGCGCAGAGCGTTCCCCTTCGCCTCGCCGACAGTCTCTCCGGTCGCCTCGGCGGTCACTTCCTCG
Organism: Gaiellaceae bacterium; assembly: GCA_035550275.1. Lineage (GTDB taxonomy): Bacteria > Actinomycetota > Thermoleophilia > Gaiellales > Gaiellaceae > PALSA-600. Next base: position 8,617 of record DASZPQ010000038.1, read on the forward strand.
GTCACCGCCGCGGGCCGCCTTTGCTGCGCTTCACCCGCCGCGGCTGAGCAGGCTGAGCCGGCCGTGCCTTCGCGGCAGGTGCGAGCTTCGGCGGCGGGGTCTCCTTCTTCGCGCCATTTCCGGAGGAGCCGCCGCTCTGCGCCGGCTTCTTCCGGCTGCCGAACGAGGGCATGGCCGTCTTCGGCACCAGGCGGCGCGTGACGACGCCCTGGCCGACTGTCCACAGGTTTGTCGTCACCCAGTAGATGACGAGACCCACAGGGAAGCTCGCGATCACGGTGATGAAGATCAGCGGCACGACCATCATCAGCCGCCGCTGCATCTTGTCCATCTGCGCCGACATGAAGTAGGTCGAGAGCACCTGGCTCGAGGCGTAGATCGCGAGCAGGAGATAGCCCGACCAGTGCGCGCTCGCCTTCGCGGTGATGCTTGGGACGATGTGGAGCCACGAGAGGTCCGATCCGGCCGGCACGTGCTTCGTGAAGTGCTTCAGCACCAGGTAGAGCGAGAAGAACACCGGCAGCTGGGCAACGAGCGGCAGGCACGAGGCCGCCGGGTTGATGTGGTTCTCCTTGTAGAACTTCATCAGCTCTTCGTTCAGCTTCGCGCGGTCGCCCTTGTACTTCTTCTGAATCTCCTTCATCTCGGGCGCGTGCTTCTGCATCGCCTGCATCGAGTGGATCTGGCGAACCGTGAGGGGGACGAGGACGATTCGCACCGTGATCGTGGTCGCGACGATCGCCCACGCCCAGGTCAGCCCGAGGTTGTCGTGGAAGCGGTGCAGCAGCCAGAGGACGACGTTCTCGAGCGGCTGGAGGAAGCTTGCGACGATCACGGGTGGTCGACCCCGCCCTGCGACCACGGGTTACAGCGCAGAAGGCGCCAGGCCGCCTTTGCCGAGCCCTTCACCAGGCCGTGCTTGCGCAGCGCTTCGATCGCGTACTCCGAGCAGCTCGGGTGGTACTTGCACGTCCCGGGCTTCACGAGGAGGCCGAGTGTGTAGCGATAGGCGTAGACGAGGCCGATGCCTGCCGTGGCCGGGGTGCGGCGCAGCGCGCTCATGCGGCCGCCTTGCCGAGCACCTCGTCCACGCGCTCCGTGAGCCACTCGTGGCCGCGCTGCTCTGCCGCTTCGGGAAGGCCCGGGCGCACGACCAATACGTAGTCATTCACCCGTTCGATTGCCTCGGCGTCGAGCTTGGCGCGCCAGACCTCTCGGAGCTGGCGCTTGATCCGATTGCGGACGACCGCGTTGCCGGCGGCCTTCGGGACAGCGAGCCCAAGGCGCGGCTCGCCCGGTTCATTGTCGCGGCCGAACCAATACAGCGTCAGAAAGCGAGTGGACACCGACCGTCCTTGGCGATAGACGGCATCGAAGTCACGTGAGCGCGAGAGGCGGTTCTTGCGCTGCACGCCTACGCGGAGAGGCGCTTGCGCCCCTTGGCGCGGCGGCGCTTCAGAACCATCTGGCCGGCACGCGTCGCCATGCGGGCACGGAAGCCGTGCTTCTTCTTCCGCTTGCGTACGTTTGGCTGATACGTCCGTTTCATGGCCTGAAAATGTGTCCTGGACTCGAAAGGGTGCAAAGAGCCGGGGATTTCTCCGGCGGGCCCGCAGTATAGACGGACCGCTTCGTGACTCGTTGTCCACAGGGTCCGAGATTGAGAAAAGTCGTGGAAACTGCGGCCGAAATGACGGTCCGGAAACCGTCTGTCCACACCTGTGGAGACTCGTGTGGAGGAGCTGTTTTTCCCTGCAAATTGGCCTGTTTTTCCCTCGTTTGAGGGTCTCCGTTTCCGATTTGGGTGTCTCTGGGAACGCTGCTATTGTCGCGCTTCGAACACTCGACGAAGGAGCTGGCTGGACGCGTGGAGCACGCAGGTGAGCTGACAGCGGAAAGCCTCTGGGACGACGTATCGGCTCGGTTGCGGGAAGCACTCAACGAAACGACCTTCCGAAACTGGTTCAGTGAGGTGGGTGCGAGCTCGCTCGACGAGGACGCGTTTGCGCTCGTCGTTCCGAACGATTTCACGCGAGAATGGATCGAGGGGCACTTTCTCGAGCTGATTCGCGCTGCCGTCAAAGATGCAACCGGGCGAGAGCGGCGAGTCCGGCTCACCGTCGATGAGCATCCCGGCTCCTCTGTCGCCCCTGCATCGTCGACCGATTCGGTTCGCGCGCCGGCAGTGCCGCCGCCGCCGGTCCCGCGCCCCGACGGCGGGATCAATCCGAAGTACACCTTCGACTCCTTCGTGATCGGCTCGTCGAACCGCTTCGCGCACGCCGCGGCCCTTGCGGTCGCAGAGGCGCCGGCCCAGGCCTACAACCCGCTCTTCATTTACGGGCACACCGGCCTCGGGAAAACGCACCTACTGCACGCCGTCGCGAACTACGTCGGCCAGCACAACGCGAACATGACGGTGCGCTACGTCACCTCCGAGACCTTCGTCAACGACTTCATCAACAGCCTGCGCGACAAGCGCATCGAGGGGTTCAAGCAGCGCTACCGCACCTACGACGTGCTGCTGATCGACGACGTCCAGTTCTTCGAGCACAAGGAGCGGATCCAGGAGGAGTTCTTCCACACCTTCAACTCGCTCCACGAGGCCGGCCGCCAGGTGATCATGAGCTCGGACCGGCCGCCGCGCGACATCGCGACGCTCGAGGACCGGCTGCGCTCGCGCTTCGAGTGGGGCCTGATCACCGACATTCAGCCGCCGGACCTCGAGACGCGCATCGCAATCCTTCGCCGCAAGGTGAAGTACGACTCGATCGACGTGGACGACCCCGAGGTGCTGACGTTCGTGGCCAGCCGCGTCTCGACGAACATCCGGGAGCTCGAAGGAGCGCTGACGCGAGTTGTGGCCTTCTCCTCGCTGACCGGCCGGCGGATGGACGTCGAGCTCGCGCAGGACGTGCTCAGAGACGTCTTCCCGCACGGCGAGGCAGCCGCGGTCTCGATCGACCGGATTCAGGAGCTGATCTGCGAGCGGTTCAGCGTCAGCCTCGCGGAGCTCACCGGGGATCGCCGCTCTCAGAACATCGTCTATCCGCGGCAGGTCGCGATGTACCTCTCGCGCGAGCTCACCGACTCGTCGCTGCCGAAGATCGGCAAGGAGTTCGGGGGTCGCGACCACACGACGGTGATCCACGCGACCTCCAAGATCGCGCGCCTGATCCGTGAGGACAGGTCTGTGTACAACCTCGTGCAAGAACTCACGGCGCGCATCAAGCAGGCTCGATGACGTTGCGGCCTGGTGAAAGGGTGGAGTTGTTCGCTCCGGCGACCCACAGGGAAAGTGGCTCTCTCACTTGCGAAGGAGGCTTTTCCCCCGAGTCCACAACCCCTATGTACTACGACTTGGTTTTCATTAAATGATTAACTCAGAAACAACCGTGGACACAGGTCTGAAGCTCACCATCCCCCGAGACGTGCTCAGCGACCGCCTGGCGCTTGTCGCCCGCGCTGTTTCGACGCGGACGTCGGTGCTCGTGCTCGGAGGAGTTCAGCTTCGCGGCGAGGGCGGCCAGCTTCATCTCGCCGCGACCGACATGGAGCTTTCGCTTCGATCTGCCGTCGACGCCGACCTGAGCGGCGAGGGCGAGGTGGTCGTTCCGGGACGCCTGCTGCTCGATATCGCGCGGTCGCTCCCGGACGCGGACGTCTCGATCGAGCACAAGCCCGACGAAGCCGTGGTCGTGATCGCCTGTGCCGGAGCGAGCTACCGGATCCACACGTACTCGACCGAGGACTTTCCGCGGCTCCCCGAGATCGAGAACATCGAGTTGCATCAGATCGACGGGGAGGCTCTCCTCGAGACGGTCAACCGTGTCGGCCGATCGGCTTCGCGCGACGAGAGCCGCCCGGTCCTGACGGGGATCCTCGTTCGCTTCGAGCCCGGCAAGATCGTGATGGCCGCCACCGACTCGTACCGCCTCGCGGTGAAAGAAACTCCCGCCGAAGGGACGCTCCCGGATCTCGAGGCGATCATCCCCGCCCGCGCGCTGCAGGAACTGACGCGCCTCGCCGCCGGATCGACGGAAGTCGAGCTCGGCGTGCACGAGAACCACGTCGTCTTCGGCAGCGGCGGCGCCTGGCTGACGACGCGCCGGATCGACGGGCAGTTCCCGAACTACCGCCAGCTCCTGCCGGAGCAGTTCGAGCATGTCGTCGAGTTCCCACGGGACGAGCTGCTCGAGGTTGTCCGCCGCGTCTCGCTGATGGCACAGCGCAACTCGCCGCTCCGGCTGCGCTTCGCGGATGGCGAGCTGACGGTGTCGGCGCAGACCCAGGATGTCGGAGAAGCTCGCGAGTCGCTGCCCGCGTCGTTTGCGGCAGACCCGCTCGAGATCGGGTTCAACGCGGAGTTCCTGCGGGACGGCCTCGACTCGGTGGATTCGTCGACCGTGAAGGTGAAGCTGATCAGCCCGCTCCGGCCGGCCGTCCTCGAAGGCGAGACCGCCGACTACACGTACCTGATCATGCCGATCCGCCTCGCTGGCTGATCGCCGCCGATGTCACGCTCCGGAACTACCGCCCTGTCGATCCGCCTCCCAGGCTGATCGTCGACCGCATCACGCTCCGGAACTACCGCTCCTACGCGTCGCTCGATCTCGCGCTCTCACCGGGAATCGTCGTGGTCGCGGGAGAGAACGGGACCGGCAAGACGAACCTGCTCGAAGCGCTCCATCTCGGAACGCAGGGCTTCTCGCCGAGGACCCGCTCTGACGGTCAGCTGATCCGCTTCGGCGAGAACGCCGCCGCCGTCGAGCTTGTGGTTCGCGACGGTCCGACGGAGGCGCTCGTCCGGCTTGTCCTTCAAGGTCGAGAGTCGCGGCAGGTGACGGTGAACGGTGCGCCGCTGCCGTCGGCCGAAGCGCTTCGCCGCAGGTTCGCGACAGTTGTCTTCACACCCGACCGCCTCGCTGTGGTCAAAGGCGGTCCCGCGGTGCGGCGCGCGTATTTCGATCGCGTGCTCGGCCGCCTGCAGCCGGCCCGCCTCGCGGACCCGCAGGACTACGCGGCCGCACTGGCGCAGCGAAACGCCGCGCTGCGGCGGGTGCAGCTCGGGCTCTCCGATTCCGCAGCAGTCGCTCCATGGACGGCGTCCGTCGCGGACCTGGGCGCACGACTCGTCGAGTCGAGACGCGAGACGATCGCGCGGATCTCGCCGGGATTTGCGGAGCGCGCCGCCGAGCTCGGCCTTCCGGATGCCCGGCTCACCTATGACGCAACCGCCCCCTCGGTCGCAGATCTCGAGGCACGGCTCGGCCAGGACGTCGCCCGCGGCGCGACGGGGCTCGGTCCGCATCTCGACGAGGTCGTGATCAGCGCCGGCCCCCGTGAGCTTCGAAGCTTCGGCTCGCAAGGAGAGCAGCGGCTGGCGGTGCTCTCGCTCCTGCTCGCCGAAGCCGAGCTGTCGCCATCGGCACCGCTTGTGCTGCTCGACGACGTGCTCTCCGAGCTCGACCAGCGCCGCCGCCGCGTGCTGGCCGAGCGAATCGGGAATATGGAACAGGCAGTGATCACGACGACGGAACGCTCAGCGCTGCCGGTCGAGCCGGCACAGGTCGTGGAGGTGAGCCCTGGACAGGCTGTCTAGCGAGGTTCGCCACGAGCTCTCTCGCTTCGGGGCGCAGGCAGGCCTCGGCGAGGTGCTCGCGCTCTGGCCCGCCGCCGTCGGGGAAGCGATTTCGCGTAACGCTTGGCCGTCCCGCATCGCCCGCGACGGAACCGTTCATGTCAATACGGCGGACTCGATCTGGGCGTTCGAGCTCGGCCATCAGGCCTCGGAGATCGCTGCGCGGCTCGGGGTCGAGAAGCTACGCTTCGCGCCCGGCCCGCTACCGGAGCACCCAGCGGAGGCGGCCGCTCCAGAGCCTCTTCAGCCGACCGCGGAGCAGGAGCGTCAGGCAGCTTCAATTGCCGCTTCGATCGAGGACGAAAACCTGCGCAGAAGTGTGCAAAAAGCGGTCAGTTTGAGCCTTGCCAGCGCCCCGTAGACCGCTCCTTCTGATACACTGTGCGTGCCCTGAAAAACATGAGTTTTGCAGGGATTTTCTCTCTTGGCTACGAATACCCCAGACGCGTCTTACTCCGCGAAGGACATCACGGTCCTCGAAGGGCTCGAACCTGTCCGTTTGCGGCCCGGGATGTACATCGGCTCGACCGGCCAGAGCGGCCTTCATCACCTCATCTACGAGGTCGTGGACAACGCGGTCGACGAGGCGATGGCGGGGTTCAACGACTCGATTGACGTCACGATTCACCCTGACAACTCGGTCACCGTCGTCGACCGCGGCCGCGGGATCCCCGTCGATGTGATGCCCGACAGCGGGCTCTCGGCGATGACGGTCGTGCTCACGAAGCTGCACGCCGGCGGCAAGTTCGGCGGCGAGGGGTACAAGGTTTCCGGCGGTCTGCACGGGGTCGGCGTCTCCGTCGTGAACGCCCTGTCCGAATGGCTTGTCGCCGAGGTGAACCGAGACGGCAAGACCTACCGGCAGGAGTTCGCGCGCGGCATCCCGCAGAGCGATGTGGAAGTGAGCGACGCGCCGGGTGTGGGTGGTACCGGCACGACGATCTCCTTCCTGCCCGACTCAGAGATCTTCGACGAGACCGAGCTCTCCGCTCAAATCGTGGTTCAGCGCCTCCGCGAGACGGCGTTCCTGACTCGCGGCCTGCGGATCGCGATCACCGACGAGCGCGCCGGCGGCGAGAAGGTCGAGTTCCACTACGAGGGCGGGATCAAGGACTTCGTCGCGTACACGAACGAGTCCAAGGACACCGTCCACAAGCACATCTTCTACACCGAGAACGAGACCGAAGCGGGCGTCGCGGAGGTCTCGATGCAGTGGAACACGTCGTATCAGGAGTCGATCTTCTCCTTCGCGAACAACATCAATACGCGCGAGGGCGGCACCCATATGCAGGGCTTTCGCTCGGCCCTGACGCGCACGCTGAACAAGTACGCGCGCGACAAGGGCTTGCTGAAGGAGAAGGACGAGAACCTGGAGGGCGAGGACGTGCGCGAGGGCCTTGCCGCTGTTATCTCCGTGAAGCTTCAGAACCCGCAGTTCGAAGGCCAGACGAAGGGCAAGCTCGGCAACCCGCCGATCGCCGGCCTCGTCGAGGCGACGGTGAACGCGGGGCTGACCGAGTTCCTCGAGGAGAACCCGACCGATGCGCGCCAGATCGTCGCCAAGGCAATCGCGGCGTCGCGTGCCCGGCTCGCCGCGCGCAAGGCCCGCGAGCTCACGCGCCGCAAGTCGGCGCTCGAGAGCATGTCGCTGCCGGGCAAGCTCGCCGACTGCTCGATCAACGATCCCGAGTCGGCTGAGCTCTTCATCGTTGAGGGCGACTCCGCCGGCGGCTCCGCCAAGCAGGGTCGCGACCGCGGCTACCAGGCGATCCTGCCGCTGCGCGGCAAGATCATCAACAGCGAGAAGAACCGGATCAACAAGGTGCTCTCGAACACCGAGATCCAGGCGATCATCACCGCGATCGGGACCTCGATCGGGGAGGAGTTCGATCTCGAGAAGCTCCGCTACCACCGCGTGATCGTGATGACCGACGCCGACGTCGACGGCTCTCACATCCGGACGCTGATCCTGACCTTCCTCTTCCGGCAGATGCCGGAGCTGATCGCGCGCGGCCACATCTACATCGCCGTGCCGCCGCTCTACAAGGTGAAGCTCGGCCAGCAGGATTACTACTTCGAGAAGGACGCGCAGCTGGAAGACCTGCTTGCCCGCGAGCGGATTCCCGCCGTCGTGGTCACCGACCGCGAAGGCACGGACGTGAAGTTCACCGAGGCGAAATGGGCGCGGTTCTCCAAGGAGATCACGCAGTACGAGGGCTATTCGGCGCGTCTGCGCGAGGACTTCGGCATTCCTGCCGTCGAGCTGATGATCCAGCACCGGCTCGTCGAGCACGAGATCGAGCAGCCCTCGGATATCGCGCGTGCGATCGGCGAGATCATCCCGAACGGCTACGAGCTGTCATCGCTCGAGCCGGGCGAGTCGGCCTTCCGGGTCAGGCTTGTTCAGACCGAGACCGGGACGTCGCGCAACATCAGCGTCCCCGACGAGCTGCTCGCATCACCGATCTACAGCCACGTCCGCAAGGCGTACGCGAAGCTCTCCGAAATCGTCGGCCTGCCGCCGTTCAAGGTCACGATCGGCAAGGAGGTCGAGGAGGCGGAGACCTACGACGTGCTGCGGACGAAGGTGCTCGACGCCGCCAAGCAGGGGATCCAGCTCTCGCGCTTCAAGGGGCTCGGCGAGATGAATGCCGAACAGCTCTGGGAAACGACGATGGACCCGTCCAAGCGCCTGTTGCTGCGGGTCGATGTCGAGGACGCCGCCGCCGCCGACCACCTTTTCTCGACGCTGATGGGCGACCAGGTCGAGCCGCGGCGCGCCTTCATCGAGCAAAACGCCCGGGACGTGAAGTTCCTCGATGTCTGAGGTAGACACAGGCGCACTCGGCCGGGGCCGCGTAGAACCGCGTGAGCTCGAGCTGGAGATGCGCTCGAGCTATCTCGACTACGCGATGTCGGTCATCGTCGGCCGCGCGCTTCCGGACGTTCGCGACGGGTTGAAGCCCGTCCATCGCCGCGTGCTCTTCTCGATGTGGTCGAACGGCAACCGCCCGGGCCGCCCCTATGTGAAGTGCGCCAACATCGTCGGCTACGTGATGGGCAACCATCACCCGCACGGCGACCAGGCGATCTACGACACGCTCGTGCGGCTCGCACAGCCGTTCTCGCTGCGCTATCCACTGGTCGACGGTCAGGGCAACTTCGGCTCGATCGACGACGACCCCGCGGCAGCGATGCGCTACACCGAGGCGCGGCTTGCCCGGCTCGCCGAGGAGATGCTCCGCGAGCTCGACTCGGACACGGTCGACTTCGGGCCGAACTACGACGAGTCGAAGAAGGAGCCGCTCGTCCTGCCGGCCCGCTTCCCGAACCTGCTCGTCAACGGCTCGTCGGGGATCGCGGTCGGGATGGCGACGAACATGCCGCCCCACCGGCTGAGCGAGATCGTGGACGCGGTCGTCACGCTGATCGACAAGCCCGACGCGAACGTCGAAGACCTGATGGCGCACGTCAAGGGCCCCGACTTCCCAACCGGCGCGCTGATCCTCGGCCGGGCAGGGATCCGCGACGCCTATCGCACCGGCCGCGGCCGGATCGTCATGCGCGCGCGCGCTCACATCGAAGAGCTCCGCGGCGGCAAGACGGCGATCATCGTCAGCGAGCTGCCCTTCGGCGTCCGCAAGGGCGGCGACAACGGCGTGATCAAGAAGATCGCCGACCTGGTGCACGAGAAGGTGCTGACCGAGATCTCCGATCTCGCCGACCACTCGGACCGCACGGGGATGCGCATTCAAATCGAGCTGAAGCGGGACGCGATCCCGCAGGTCGCGCTGAACAAGCTCTTCAAGCACACCGGCCT
>DASZPQ010000039.1:0-36237 GCA_035550275.1 Gaiellaceae bacterium
TAAGCTGTTGCTCCCGGAAAGGTTTGAACGGCAGCTTGGCGACCGGGTTACCAAACGCCTAAAGAGCCTGACGCGGCGCCCGCCTCGGCATTCTCTTTCGGCACGGAGGCAACGAGCGTGGCGACGACGAGACGAGACGTAGCAACCGAGATCAAGCGCCTGGCGCAGCAGCGCATCCTCGTGCTGGACGGCGCCTGGGGCACGATGCTCCAGGGAGCCGGGCTCGCGCCTGAGGATTACCGGGGCGAGCGGTTTGCGACGCATGCGATCGACGTCACCGGGAATCCGGACGTCCTCAACCTGACGCGACCGGACCTGATCCGTTCGATCCACGAGCAGTATCTCGACGCGGGCGCCGACATCACGACCACCAACACGTTCACGGCCACGTCGATCGGGCAGGCCGACTACGCCCTCGAGGATGCCGTCTACGAGATGAACGTCGCGGGCGCGCGTCTCGCCCGCGAAGCCGCGGGAGACAGGTTCGTCGCGGGCTCGATCGGGCCGCTGAACGTGGCGCTCTCGCTCAGCCCGAAGGTCGACGATCCGTCGTTTCGTGCGAAGACGTTCGACCAGGTCAAGGAGGCGTACTCCGAGCAGATCGCCGCGCTTCGCGAAGGTGGGGTCGACCTGCTGATGTTCGAGACGATCTTCGACACCCTGAACGTGAAGGCCGGGATCATCGCGGCGCGCGAGACTGCGCCGGAGATTCCGCTCTGGATCTCGGTCACGATCGTCGACCTCTCTGGCCGGACGCTCTCTGGACAGACGCTCGAAGCCTTCTGGACGTCGATCGAGCACGCGGATCCGCTGATCGTGGGGATCAACTGTGCCCTCGGCGCGAAGGAGATGCGGCCGTACGTCGCGGAGCTCTCGCGCCTCGCGCCGTGCCTCGTCGCGTCCCACCCCAATGCCGGGCTGCCGAACCCGTTTGGCGAATACGAGGAGACGCCCGAGGTGACGAGCTCGCTGCTGCGGGAGTTTGCCGAGGCAGGCTTTCTCAACATCGCCGGTAGCTGCTGCGGCTCGACGCCCGCGCACACGGCTGCGATCGCGGCTGCCGTCGACGGCGTGCCGCCCCGACCTGTGACGCCATGACCGAGCGGAGAACTCGTTGGAGTGGCCTCGAGCCGTTCGAGATTGGACCTGACACGGGGTTCGTCCTGATCGGCGAGCGCACGAACGTGACCGGCTCGGCTCGCTTCCGCCGCCTGATCGAAGGCGGCGATTTCAACGGCGCCGTCGAGGTCGCGCTCGAGCAGGTCCGAGGTGGAGCGAACGTCCTCGACGTCAACATGGACGCCGATCTGCTCGAGAGCGTCGAGGCGATGCGCACCTTCCTGAACGTGATCGCCACCGAGCCCGAGGTCGCCCGGCTGCCGATCATGGTCGACAGCTCGCGCTGGTCGGTGCTCGAGGCCGGCCTCCAATGCATCCAGGGCAAAGGGATCGTCAACTCGATCTCCTTAAAGGAAGGGGAACGGCCGTTCCTCGAGCAGGCGCGGCGGATCCGCGACTACGGGGCTGCTGTCGTGGTGATGGCATTCGACGAGGAAGGCCAGGCGACGAGCCTCGAACGACGCGTCGAGATCTGCGGGCGCGCCTACGACCTGCTCGTGAACGAGGTCGGCTTCCCGCCGGAAGACCTGATCTTCGACCCGAACATCCTGGCCGTCGCGACCGGGATGGAGGAGCACGACGAATACGCGAAGGGCTTCCTCGAGTCGCTCGGCCCGATCAAGGAGCGCTGCCCCGGCGTGCGCACGAGCGGCGGGATCTCCAATCTGAGCTTCTCCTTCCGCGGCAACGACGTCGTCCGCGAGGCGATGCACGCAGCGTTTCTCTACCACGCGATCCGCGCGGGGCTCGACATGGGGATCGTGAACGCCGGCCAGCTTGCCGTCTACGAGGACGTCGACAAGGAGCTGCTCGAGCGAGTCGAGGACGTGATCTTCGCGCGCCGCCCCGATGCGACCGAGCGCCTGATCGAGATCGCCGAGCGCGCGAAGGGCGAGGTGACGACCCGCGAGCGCGACCTCGCGTGGCGCGACGCGCCCGTCGAGAAGCGGCTCGCGCACGCGCTCGTGCACGGGATCGTCGACTTCATCGAGGTCGACACCGAGGAGGCGCGCGCCTCCCTGCCGCGGCCGCTCGACGTGATCGAGGGACCGCTGATGGACGGAATGAGAATCGTGGGCGACCTCTTCGGCTCTGGCCGGATGTTCCTGCCGCAGGTCGTCAAGTCGGCGCGCGCGATGAAGCGCGCAGTTGCGTATTTGGAGCCGTACATGGAGGAAGAGAAAGCGGGCGGCAGCGCCCAGGGGACGATCGTGCTCGCGACCGTGAAGGGCGACGTGCACGACATCGGCAAGAACATCGTCGGGGTCGTGCTCGGGTGCAACAACTACAAGGTGATCGACCTCGGCGTGATGGTCCCGGCCGAGCGGATCCTCGACACCGCGATCGAGGAGGGCGCCGACGTGATCGGCCTCTCCGGCTTGATCACGCCGTCACTCGACCAGATGGTGGATGTGGCGAAGGAGATGGAGCGCCGCGGGATCGAGCTGCCGCTGCTGATCGGCGGCGCGACCACGTCACGCCAGCACACCGCGGTGCGGATCGCGCCGGAGTACTCACGCGAGACCGTGCACGTGCTCGACGCGAGCCGGGTCGTCGACGTCGTCTCCGGCGTCCTCGACGCCGAGCGCCGCGAGGGCCTCGACGCCGAGAATCGCCAGCTCCAGGAGCGTCTGCGCGTCCAGCACGCCGAGAAGATCAAGCACCCTCTGCTGCCGCTGGCCGTTGTGCGGGAGCGGCGTGAAGCGCTCAACTACGACGATCTCCCGCCGCCGCCGTTCATCGGGACGCGCACGGTCGAGCCCGCGCTCGCCGAGCTCATCCCGTACATCGACTGGCAGTTCTTCTTCTATGCCTGGGATCTGAAGGGCAAGTTCCCGGCGATCCTGGAGCATCCGGCAGCGCGCGAGCTCTATGCCGACGCGACGGCTGTTCTTGAGCAGATCGTCCGCGACGGCACGCTGCAGGCGCGCGGGATCTATGGCTTCTGGCCGGCCCATTCAGAGGGCGACGACGTTGTGATCGGGGAGACACGGTTCTGCTTCCTGCGGCAGCAGGCCGATCACGGCGACGACCGCTTCTACCGCTGCCTTGCCGATTACTACGCCCCTGCCGGTGACCACGGCGGTGCATTTGCCGTCTCGGTCCATGGTGCAGAGGAGCTGGCCGACAAGCACATTGCCCAGCACGACGACTACCAGGGGATCATCGTCAAGGCGCTGGCTGATCGTCTGGCCGAGGCATTTGCCGAATGGCTGCACGAACGGGTGCGCCACGAGTGGTATGCGCCCGACGAGCAGCTGGGCGAAGGAGACCTCCACGCCGGCCGCTTCCGCGGCATCCGGCCTGCGTTCGGGTATCCGGCGTGCCCGGATCACACGGAGAAGGCGAAGCTGTTCGAGCTGCTGGGCGCCCGGGCGCTCGGAATGGACCTGACCGAGAGCTTCGCGATGACGCCGGCCGCCGCGGTCAGCGGGATCTATCTCGCGCACCCGAAGTCGCGGTATTTCGCGGTCGGGCGGATCGGCAACGACCAGCTCGAGGACTACGCCGTCAGGAAAGGCGAGACCGTCGCAGACGTCGAGCGCTGGCTGCGGCCGAATCTTTCTTGACGCTCAGCACTTCTTAAGGTTCCGGGCCCCGAGGTCGGGTATCGTTTCTTGTCGCAGGCGCCTTCGGGCGCCGCTTCGTTCGTATGAGGACGACATTGAAGAGAGGCGTCGGGCGCGGCGCCGGAGCGAATGGCAATGGCCATGCCGTGTTCCCACCGGGACCCGTCGGCCCGGTCACGCAGTACCGTCAGCCTCCGCCCCCAGGCCGCTCGGGCCTCGGACTGCTGCGCCGGATCCTGATCGGGACGCTGCTCGTGATCCTCGCGCTCGCACTCGGGATCGGGGGTGGGGCGTACCTCTGGTTCCATCAGTCGTTGAATGCGGTCAAGGCCCATTCGACAGCGGTGAAGGTCGCGCAGAAGGAGCTCGACATCCCGCTGCCCGGGCAGCCCGTGACGGCGCTCGTGCTCGGGGAGGATCAGCGTCCTGGCGAGACGGCGACCGGCTCGCGCTCAGACACGATCATGCTGATCCGGGCCGATCCGAAGACGAAGACGATCTCGCTGATGTCGTTTCCGCGCGATCTCGTCGTGCCGATCTACGGCAAGCATGTCGACCACGGCCCGAACAAGATCAACTCTGCCTTCGCCGTCTATGGCCCGGAGGGCTCGCTGGAAACGGTGAAGGCGTTGACTGGGATCCCGATCAGCTACCTGATCACGGTCGACTTCCACGGCTTCAAGGAGATCGTCGACCAGTTCGGGGGGGTCTGGATGGACATCGACCGCCGGTACTACAACCCGCCGGGCGACGGGTACGCCGCGATCAACATCGAGCCCGGGTACCAGCTTCTGACCGGCGGCGCGGCGCTCAACTTCGTTCGCTTCCGCCACACGGACTCGGACTTCGTCCGGGTTGCGCGCCAGCAGGAGTTCGTGCACGCGTTCAAGGCAGATGTCGCCCAGCATTTCAATCCGCTCGACCTGCCGAAGATCGTGAAGACGATCACCCAGAACATCGAAGTCGGCGGCAATCCGTCTTTCGGCTCGGTGATCCAGTACGCGCTCCTCGCCGCGACGCTGCCGCCGGGCCACATCATCCAGGTGTCGATCAACGGCGTTTCCGGCTATAGCGATGTGACCGCGTCGAGCCAGGCGATCCAGGATGCTGTGAGTCAGTTCGTGAACCCGGACGTGGGCGTGTCGAAGGTCGCGAACGCGACTGCGCTCGGGACGAAGATCAAGACGAAGGCTCCCCCCGCGAACAAGACGACGGTGCTGGCCCTGAACGGCAACGGCATCCAGGGCGCGGCGGCGAATGCGTCGTATCTGCTCACGCAACGCGGGTACATCAGCGTGCTCCCGCCCAACGGCATCGAGCCGAATGCGCCCAAGCAGACCTACTTCCGGACCCAGATCTACTACGACAAGCAGTATCCGGGCGCTCAGGCGGCGGCCAAGGCGCTTCAGAAGCTGATCGTGCCCTCCGACGTGGGGCCGCTGCCCCTGAGCCCGGCGCTTCGGGCGCTCGACCCGAAGGCGATGCTCGTCGTCGTGCTCGGGCAGACCTTCCACAACCAGATCACGCCCGCACCGGTGACGCCGGCGGTGGCGCCGCATCAGGCTGCATCGGTACGTTATGACCCGACGCCGGCGCTCGACCTGCTGCGGCCGCTGACGCATCGAGTCCCCTTCCCGCTGGAAGTGCCGACGGTCCTGGACCAGAACTCAGAGCCGGACACGCTGCCGAGCGACAAGCCTGTCTACCTCTACCACATCACGAAGAAGAACAAGGCGATCCGGCTCGTCTTCCACAACGGCAACAGCTTCTGGGGAATCGAGGAGACGGACGATCCGAATCCGCCGATTCTCGCGGACAAGAGCTTCCAGCACGATCTCGACGGCCGCGAGTTCGATCTCTACTACTCCGGGCCTGACCTCCACATGATCGTGCTGCACGCGCACGGCGCGACCTACTGGGTCGTGAACAGCCTGCTCAACGACCTGTCGAACGAGACCATGATCGCGATCGCGAAGGGTCTCAAACCGATCACAACTCTTAAGTAGAGTCCGGCCGTGGCGAAGGTAGGCATTTTCGGCGCCGGCTGGGTCGGTCTCGTAACGGGGGTCTGCTTTGCAGAGCTCGGTCACGACGTCGTGATCCGTGACGTCGTGCCGGCGAAGATCGAGGCTCTGCGCGAAGGCAAGGTGCCGTTTCACGAGCAGGATGTGCTCGAGCTGCTCGGCAGGAACGCGGAGCGCCTGACCTTCACGCTCGACCCACTCGACATCGCCGGGTGCGAGCTGCTCTTCGTCTGCGTCGATACCCCGCCGACCTCGTCGGGCGACGCCGACCTCAGCCGCGTCTGGACAGTGGTCGACGACCTGCCAGATCTCGAAGGGCGCCCGGTGCTCGTGATGAAGTCGACGGTTCCAGTGGGAACGGGGGAGAAGGTCCGCGCCGGCCTGGACGCGCGCGGCCTGGCGCACGTCGGCTACGCCTCGAACCCCGAGTTCCTCGCCGAGGGCAATGCCGTCGACGACTTCATGCACCCGGACCGGGTCGTCGTCGGCGCGTTTCGCGAGGAGGACGGCGACGCGGTCGCGGCGCTGTACGAATCGCTCGAGACCGAGATCGTGCGCTGCGACGTCAACTCGGCCGAGATGATCAAGCTCGCTGCGAACGCGTTTCTGATGACGCGGATCTCGTTCATCAACGAGATCGCGAACGTCTGCGAGGCGACCGGGGCTGACGTCGTCTCCGTGGCAAAGGGAGTGGGTCTCGACCATCGTCTCGGGCCGCATTTCCTCCGTGCGGGCATCGGCTACGGCGGCTCGTGCTTCCCGAAAGATTCGCTCGCCCTGAAGCAGCTCGCATCGAACTCGGGGTACCACTTCCAGCTCCTGACGGCCGTGATCGAGGTCAACGAGCTCCAGAAGCGCCGTGTGATCGGCAAGCTCGAGAAGCACCTGGGCAAGCTCCGCGGCAAGAAGGTCGCCCTCCTAGGGCTCGCGTTCAAGCCGAACACAGACGACATGCGCGAAGCTCCGTCGATCGTGCTCGCGAGCCGGCTGCTGGCCGAGGGAGCCGACGTGCGTGGCTGGGACCCGGTTGCGCCTGGCTCCGCCCTGCCCAAGGGCGTCGAGATCGTCGATTCCGTGCTCGATGCCGTGCGGGACGCCGACGCGGCGGTGATCGTCACCGAGTGGGCGGAGCTGCGCGACCTCGCGCGAGCCGAGGTGCGCGACGCGATGGCGAACGCCTTGATCGTCGACGGCCGGAACCTGCTCGACCCCGCGGAGGCGCGCGCAGCGGGTTTTGAGTACGAAGGGATCGGACGCCTGTAATGGAAGCGATCATCCTTGCCGGAGGAAAGGCCGAACGGCTCGGCGACGCGGCCGGTGGACGGCCGAAGTCGCTCGTCGAGGTGGGCGGAAAGCCACTCGTCGCGTATCAGATCGGGCGTCTGGCCCAGGCCGGCGTCACGCGCGTGATCATGTCCTGCGCGATCGAGCAGGGAGAGCTCTTCACCGCCGAGCTCCAGGATCTCGGTGTCGAGATCGCGACGGCGGAGGAACCGGAGCGCCTCGGCCGCGGCGGCGGGATCAAGTTCGCCGCCCGCGAGCGGCGCGAAACCGGCGACGTCTTCGCCTTGAACGGCGATGAGCTCGTCGATGTCGACTTTGGAGCACTGCTTGCCCTGCACCGCCAGACCGCCGCGGCCGTGACGGTTGCCGTCGCGCGGCCGAAATCGCCGTTCGGAGTGGTCGACCTCGGCGACGACGACGTGATCGAGGGTTTCAGCGAAGGCGGCCGGATTCCCTACTGGGTCAACTGCGGCATCTACGTGTTCTCGGAAGAGGCGGTCGAGCGGCTCCCCGACAAGGGCGACCACGAGACGACGACGTTTCCCGAACTGGTCGAAGAGCGGCGCCTGCAGGCCTACCGGCACGAGGGGCTCTGGCTGACCGTGAACACGCCGAAGGAGCTCCGCACGGCAGGGGAGCACATGGCGGCTCACCCAGAGTGGCTCGCGTAGGATCGCGGCCGTGAGCATCGCCCCCTGGGAGTTCGAGTCGCGCCGGGTCGAGAAACCCTGGGGCTACGAGCTGATCTGGGCGCTGAACGAGATCTACTGCGGCAAGGTGCTCTTTGTCGCCGCGGGCCATGCGCTCTCGCTCCAGTACCACATCCAGAAAGACGAGTCGTGGCTTGTCCAGTCCGGCCGGGCGAAGATCGAGCTCGGCGCGGTGGGGGATGAGACGCTGACGGAGGCGATCCTCGAGCCCGGCGCCACGCTGCACTACGCCCCCGGCACGGTTCATCGTGTGACCGCGATCGAGGACACGACGATCATCGAGGTGTCGACGCCGCAGCTCGACGACGTCGTCCGGATCGAGGACGCATACGGCCGCGTCGGCACGTCTGCGCCTTAACAGAACCGCCGCCCGCCGGCTCCCGTATTCCCTCTCGACCACACTTGAAGAGAGGGAATGCAATGCGCAGCTCGATCCTTGTCGCACTCACCATGCTGGTGCTCGCGGCGACCGCAACGACGGCGTCGGCGGCCGGACTGCCGAATCTGGGCCCCCACAGCTCCGCGAGCCGGCTCTCGTACACGGGCTACTACGACCATCACGTCGACGTCTACCTGATCACCGACGTCTCGAACAAGGCCCAGGCGAGTGCGCTGCACGTGAACTACGCCCCGGCGCTGCAGGCGGTCAAAGGGCTTCCCGCCCAGTACTTCGTACAGGGCCGCGCGGCCGCAGGCCAGACGACGGTCTTCGGCTCGGAGCCTGGTGAGGACGATTACAACCCGCTCTGGGAGGAGTTCTTCGTCACCTGGAAGGCCGGTGTGACACCGGTTCTGCTCGGCCAGGACGACCAGATCGACTCGCTCCAGAAGGCAGGCAAGTTGACGGTCACCGACGAGCACATCGTCCTGAACGCGCCGATCACGAAGGTGAAGTAGAAACCTTCACACAATCGTGGTAAGGTTGTGCCATGGAAGGCGCAACCGTAGGAGTCGCAGCAGCCCGCACCGGTTGGTCGGCGCGGATGCTGCGCTATCTCGAGGCGCAAGGGCTCGTCGTGCCACAGCGCACGGCGTCCGGCTATCGCACCTATCGCCTCTGGGAGCTGAATCAATTGAATGCGCTGCGCGAGCTTCGGCTGCGATTTGGTGTCGACCCGGCCGAGCTCGCGTTCGCAGCGCGCCTGCGCCGCGATCCGGAGCTGAGGGTCGCGGTCGACGGCTGGCTGGCTGCGGCCGCCGACGTCCATTCCTGGATCGAGTGGGAGCAGCGCAAGCACGAGCGCCTGCTCGCCGCATAACCTGACGAACGAAACGAGGAGTCATGGCCACGACCAAGCGATACGACGTAAAGGACCTGGGCCTTGCGCCCGAGGGCGTTCAGCGGATCGAGTGGGCCGACCAGCAGATGCCGGTTCTCGCCGCGATCCGTGAGCGATTCACGGCCGAGCAGCCGCTCGCCGGCTATCGCATCGCCGCTTGCCTCCACGTGACGACGGAGACGGCGAACCTGATGCGGACGCTGAAGGCGGGCGGCGCGGACGTCGTTCTCTGCGCGTCCAATCCGCTCTCGACGCAGGATGCGACCGCCGCAGCGCTCGTTGCCGAATACGACATCTCGGTCTTCGCGATCAAGGGTGAGGACAACGACACCTACTACCAGCACATCGAGGCCGCGGTCGATCACAAGCCGCAGCTGACGATGGACGATGGCGCTGACGTGATCGGCGTCCTGCACAGCGCCCGGCGCGAGCAGCTCGGCGACATCATCGCGGGGATGGAGGAGACCACCACGGGTGTAATCCGCCTGAAGGCGATGGAAGCCGACGGCGCGCTCGCGTTCCCGGTGATCGCGGTCAACGAGGCGCGGACGAAGCATCTCTTCGACAACCGCTATGGCACGGGGCAGTCGACGGTCGACGGGATCATCCGCGCGACGAACGTCCTCTTCGCCGGCAAGCGCTTCGTCGTTGCGGGCTACGGCTGGACCGGCCGCGGCGTCGCGATGCGCGCGAAGGGCATGGGCGCGCACGTGATCGTCACCGAGGTCGACCCGATGCGGGCGCTCGAGGCGCTGATGGATGGCTACGAAGTGATGCCGATGGCCGAGGCCGCCGCGATCGGAGACATCTTCTGCACCGCGACGGGCGACAAGCACGTGATCGCCGAGGAGCACCTTGCGCTGCTCAAGGACGGCGCGATCCTCTGCAACACGGGCCACTTCAACGTCGAGATCGACATCCCGGCTTTGAAGGCGATGGCGGTCGAGACACGCGTCGCGCGGCAGTTCGTGGACGAGTACGTCTACGCCGACGGCCGCCGTATCTATCTGCTCGCCGAGGGGCGGCTCGTGAACATCTCGGCCGCCGAAGGTCATCCCGCGATCGTGATGGACATGTCCTTCGCGAACCAGGCGCTCTCGACCGAGTACGCGATCGAGCATGCCGCGTCGCTCGAGAAGAAGGTCTATCCGGTGCCGACTGCGATCGATGAGGAGATCGCGCGCCTCAAGCTCGCCACGATGGGCGCGACGATCGACGTGTTGACGGCCGCGCAGGCGAACTATCTCGCCTCGTGGGACGAAGGCACCTAGGAGGCTCGGTTCGCCGGGCCCTCCCGGCTTGCAAATACAGTTCAGCTGAGCAGTGCTCGAACCTGAACGAATTCTCCGCCTCGAAGCCGGCCGTGTCGTCTTCCTCGACCAGCGCAAGCTGCCGCTCGAGGAAGTCGACGTGGAATGCCGGACCGCCGCGGAGGTCGCAGATGCGATTCGGACGATGGTCGTCCGCGGAGCGCCGGCAATCGGAATCGCCGCGGCGTACGGCTATGCGCTGGCGGCGGCGCGCGGCGAGGATCTCGCGGCCGCCGAGCGTGTGCTCCGCGAGTCGAGGCCGACGGCAGTCAATCTCGGCTGGGCGCTCGACGAGCTGCGGGACGATCCCTCCGAGGAGCACGCACGGGCGATTCACCACGATGAGGTCGAGCGCTGCCGGTCGATGTCTGCTCATGCCGCTCGGCTGCTTGCGCCGGGAACGCGCGCGCTGACGCACTGCAACGCGGGCGGGCTTGCGACGGGCGGATACGGCAGCGCGGTCGGCGCGCTGCTCGCAGCATGGGAGCGCGGGGTGCTGGCGCACGTCTGGGTCGACGAAACGCGCCCCCTTCTGCAAGGAGCGCGCCTGACGGCCTGGGAGCTCGAGACGGCAGGTATCCCGTTTGCCGTGATCGCGGACTCTGCCGCTGCTTCGAGGATGGCGGCCGGCGAGGTGGACGTGATCTTCACCGGCGCCGACCGGATCGCAGCCAATGGAGACACGGCGAACAAGATCGGCACCTACGGGCTGGCAGTCCTGGCCCAGTACCACCGCGTGCCGTTTTACGTCGTCGCGCCCAGCTCGACCGTCGATCACGCGACGGCGACTGGCGCCGAGATCCCGATCGAGGAACGCGACGCCGGCGAGGTGACGACGCGTTTCGAGGCCCGGAATCCCGCGTTCGACGTCACGCCGGCGGAGTTGATCACCGCGATCATCACCGAGCACGGCGTCCACGAGGCACCGTACGCCGAGTCGCTCACGCACGCGGTGATCGCGGCGTGAAGGCGCTCCTGCTCGCCGCGGGGTACGGCACGCGGCTTCGCCCGCTGACGGATGAGCTGCCGAAAGAGCTCCTGTCGGTCGGCGGGCGGCCGATCATCGACTGGATTCTCGACAGCGTGATGGCCGTTCCCGGCATCGACGAGGTGCACGTCGTCACGAACGCGACCAAGGTTGCCGCCTTCGAGACGTGGGCTGCGGAGCGCGAGATCACGCTGCACGACGACGGCACGGCTTCGAACGACGACCGGCTCGGCGCGATCGGCGACGTTCGCTTCGTGATCGATCGTGCGGGACTCGGCGACGACGACCTGCTGGTGATCGCCGGCGACAACCTGTTCGGCTTCTCGCTCGAGGACTACGTGGAGTTCTGGCGCGCGAAGGGATCTGGCAGCGCGATTGCCGTTCACCGCCTGGCAGATCCGGCGCTTGCCTCGCTCTACGGCGTCGTGGAGCTGGGCGCCGGCGATCGCGTGGTCTCGCTCGAAGAGAAGCCGGAGCACCCACGCAGCGACCTCGTCTCGACGGCCACCTATCTCTTTTCGCGCGCGCACCTGGTTGAGCTCGAGCGCTACCTCGACGAGGGGAACCCGCCGGACCCGCCGGGCAAATTCATCGCCTGGCTCTACGAGCGCGAGCCGGTCTATGGCTTTCAGTTCGAGGAAGAATGGCTCGACATCGGCGACCACGGACAGCTGCTCGAGGCCGACAACCGGTTTCGCGCGCGGGCGGGACTGCCACAGCGAGACGTGTATCTTCCGGCCGCGTTTTGAGCCTCTCGTTGGCGGGCACTGCGCTCATTTGACACAGAGTTGACACAGACACGGCACGGGTTGCCCCGTACCGTGATTCGAGTGGATTCTCGACCTTCTCTTGCCGTCGCGTTGCGTGGTTTGCTCGCGTTCTGGGCCTCTCGTCTGCGACGCGTGTCGCCGCTCGGTGTTTCCGGTTCGATCGCCGCTCTGCGCGTGCTGCGGGGCGCCGACCGAGTGGCCAGTTCTGCGCTGCATCGAATGCTCCGGACGCCGGCTTGGATTCGCGTCAGCGCGCGCCGCGGTCGTCTACACCGGCTCGACGCGGGTGCTCGTGCGAGCGTGGAAGGAGCGAGGGCTCCGCCCGCTGGCTGCGCTCGCCGCTGAGCTTGTCGTGGCAGCGGTGCCGCGGCCTTCGGCAGACGTCATCACATATATCCCGCCCGACGGCGATCGGAGCCTGAAGCGGGGCCACCATCCGGCCCGGCGGCTGGCGCACGAGCTTGCTGCCCGCTGGGAGCTCGAGGAGCAGGCGCTGCTCCGTCGGACTCGCGCGGTCTCGCAGCAAACCGGGTTGTCGCGGATCGAGCGGCGGCGGAACGTCCGTGGGGCGTTCGTCGCGACGGGCGCGGTGCCGGCGAATGTCGTGCTTGTCGACGACGTCTACACGACCGGCGCGACCGTTGGTGCAGCGGCGTCGGCGCTTCGAGCGGCGGGTGCCGGCCGGATCGACGTTGTGACTTTCGCGCGCGCCGTTCGCTGAGCCGCTGCCTCCCAGCCATGGGACGGTTCGGTACGCTCAATGTGCGAGCGTCGACCATCACAAAGGAGAGTCGTATGCGACTTCAGGTGAAGGGCAAGAACGTTCCGGTGGAGCCTTCGATCCGCGAGTACGCCGAGTCCAAGCTCGCGGCACTCGACAAGCAGTTGCGCCAGTCGACTGCCGTCGTGGTCGAATTGTCCGAAGAGACGAACCCGTCGATCTCCGACTGCCATGTCGCCGACGCGACGATCTTCGCCGAGGGAACGACGCTGCGGGCGCATGCGGTTTCGCCGAATATGCGAGCGTCGATCGACCGCATCGTCGGCAAGCTGGAGCGGCAGCTGAGGCGCTACAACGACAAGCGCCGGCTCGAGCCGCGGCGGCACGCGCCACACCACGGCGTTTGAGCCTCTTCCGCCGCCAGGAGCCGCTGCACGTTCGTCTCGCCCGCGAGGGAGGCATCTCGCTCGACGGGCAGGCCGCCGCTCCGCGTCGCCCACCCTGGGATACCGCCGGCATCCACGGTCTCCAACGACCTCGTGAGTGGGATGCGGTCGTGACTGTCGAGGCGCCCGAGATCGATGCGGAACGAGCGGCTTTCGTGGTGATGAAGGGCGGAGACGTGATCGTCGAAGAGGGCCCGGACAATCTTGAGAAGCTCGCCGATGGGGTCGAATCCGAGCTCGCGACACCGTTTCGCGCGGAGGCCGTGCGGCGCGAAGGCGGCTTGTGGGCCGTCGCGGCGCGCTCGGTGGTCGTGCTCGATCTTCCTGGCGTCGGAGGCGACGAGATCGAGCTGACAATGCACGGCGGCGAGCGAACGCTCGTGGTCGACGGCGAGCCGTCGTTCGGGACGATCGCGCAGCTGGAGCGTCCGGAACATGTCGTTCGAGCACGCCGCGTCGACGGCGAGCTCTGGGAAGTGACGGTGGACAAGCTCTAGCAGGTAGACCGGGATCGTCCCGAGCGTCGCGGGCGGTACCCTGTGTCCAATGGCCGGTACCGAAGGTTTCGAAAAGCTCCTCCGCTTCGGCGAAGGCCGCCGCATGAAGCGGATGGCAGAGCAGGCCGCCTACATCGGCACGCTCGAACCGGAGTTCCAGGCGCTCTCGGATGCAGCGCTTCAGGCAAAGACAGCCGAGTTCCGTCAGCGTCTCGAGAATGGGGAGGAGCTGGAGAGCCTCCTCTTCGAGGCGTACGCGGCTGTCAGAGAGGCGCGCGTCCGCGAGTCGAATCAGCGCATGTTCGACGTCCAGCTAATGGGCGGGATCGTGCTGCACGAGGGCGACGTTGCCGAGATGAAAACCGGCGAAGGGAAGACGTTCGTCGCCAGCCTCGCGCTCTATCTCAATGCCTTGCCGACGGTGACCTCGCACGACGGCCGGATTCTCGGCCAGGGCGTGCACCTGGTCACGGTCAACGACTACCTCGCGCAACGCGACGCCGAGTGGAACCGCGGTGTCTACGAGCGGCTCGGAGTCAGCGTCGCGTTCATCGAGACCAACATGACGCACGAGCAGCGCAAGGCCGCCTACGACTCGGACATCACCTACGGCACGAACTCCGAGTTCGGCTTCGACTACCTCCGCGACAACATGGCGATTGCGCTCGAGGGCACGGTTCAGCGCGGCCATCCGTTCGCGATCGTCGACGAGGTCGACTCGATCCTGATCGACGAGGCGCGCACACCGCTGATCATCTCCGGTGAGCCCACGACTGCCGCGCAGCTCTACTACGACTTCGCGCGAATCGTGAAGACCCTGAACGGAGCGCAGTCGAAGGGAATCAAGGTCGAGGACGAGGTGCTCTCGCGCGAGCACGACTATCTCTACGACGAGAAGCACAAGACGATCTCGCCGGGCGAGTCCGGCGTCGCGAAGGTCGAGCGCGCGCTCCGGATCGAGAACCTCTACGACACGCGCAACGTCCAGCTCGTGAACCATCTGATTCAAGCGTTGAAGGCGGAAGCGCTCTACAAGAGGGACGTCGACTACGTGATCCAGGACGGCGAGGTGAAGATCGTCGACGAGTTCACGGGCCGAATCATGGAAGGGCGCCGCTGGTCGGAGGGCCTCCACCAGGCGGTCGAGGCGAAAGAGGGCGTTTCGATCCAGGAAGAGTATCAGACGCTCGCCACGATCACGCTCCAGAACTACTTCCGCCTCTACGAGAAGCTCGCCGGCATGACCGGCACCGCGAAGACCGAGGAGAAGGAGTTCGTCGAGATCTACGGCGTCGAGGTCGTGCCGATCCCGACCAACGTCGACGTGGCCCGTCTCGACAAGAACGACCTGATCTTCAAGACGATCGACGCCAAGTTCGACGCGACCGTGAAGGACATCAAGGAGCGCCACGAGAAGGGCCAGCCGGTTCTCGTCGGCACGATCGCGGTCGAGACCTCCGAGTATCTGAGCGAGCTGCTGAAGCGCCAGGGCGTCCCGCACAAAGTCCTGAACGCGAAGGAGCATGCGCGAGAGGCCGAGATCATCAAGGACGCCGGCCAGGTCGGCTCGGTCACGATCGCCACGAACATGGCAGGCCGCGGCGTCGACATCAAGATCGACGACCAGGTTCGCGAGCTCGGCGGCCTCTACGTTCTCGGCACCGAGCGGCACGAGTCACGCCGGATCGACAACCAGCTCCGCGGCCGCTCAGGCCGCCAGGGCGATCCCGGCGAGACGCGGTTCTACCTCTCCGGTCAGGACGACCTCGTGCGCCTGTTCGCCGGCGACCGGATCAAGAACATCATGGAGCGTTTCAAGCTTCCGGACGATCAGCCGATGGAGGCCTCGATCCTCTCGCGCCAGATCGAGAACGCGCAGAAGAAGGTCGAGGAGCAGAACTTCGTCCAGCGCAAGAACGTCCTCAAGTACGACGATGTGATGAACGTCCAGCGCCGCGTGATCTACGAGCAGCGCCGTCGCGTCCTCGAGGGCGAGGATCTCTCCGAGGACATCAAGGAGAACTGGCTCCCCGAGGTGATCTCGAACGTCGTCGAGAACTACATCGGCACCGACGTGCTCGAGGACTGGGATCTCGACGGGCTGATCGTCGCGATGGAGCAGCTCTACGGGACTGGCGTCACGCTCGAGGAGCTGAAGGGGCTCGATATCGAGCCGGTGATCGACGAGTTCCTCGACGACGCACGTCAGGCGTATGCCGAGCGCGAGGCGGAGATCGAAGTCATCCAGGAAGGCCTGATGCGCGACCTCGAGCGCTTCATCGTCCTCCAGACCGTCGACGTTCGCTGGCGCGAGCACCTCGAGAACATGGACTACATGCGCGAAGGGATTCACCTGCGCGGGATGGCCCAGAAGGATCCGCTCGTCGAGTACCGCAACGAGGGGCACACGATGTTCCTGGAGCTGAATCGCGTGATCCGTGAAGAGGTGATCGCGCTGCTCTTCCACGCTCAGGTCGAAGCGACCTCGGACGGATCGAACGGCAACGGCGATGGGCCGCTCCCGGCACCCCCTGCTCAAAATGGCCGCGGACAGCGTCCGCTGAGCTACGAGCATCAGTCGCTGGCCGGCTCGGATGCGATCGCGGCAGCAGGTGCAGGCACCTCGACGCTTGGCGTCGCCGGTGGTGGCTCGGTTGCGACCCGGCCGGTCGTGAACTCCGGCAACGACAACCTCGGACGCAACGACCCTTGCTGGTGCGGCTCGGGGAAGAAGTTCAAGCGCTGCCACGGCGCCTGACCGAGCCCGCTCGACGATCCCGTTGGCAGTGCCTCAGCCCTGTGGGCGAATCGTTCCACTTGTTTTCCAGTCAGGTCACAGTCCTGTTGCGGGTTTCGAGGTAGCCTGCGGCGGGTCGAGGCGCTAAGGACCCATCCCGAGCCCCCACCCACCCAGGGGGAAAAATGGGCCTCTGCGAGCCACCGGGCAGGAGCGAAGCGATCCAGACGCGAGCGGCGCGTGGCGCCTGGCGCATCCTGTGGCGCGGACGGCGGCTAGGATCAAGAGATGGCCGAGCAAACCGGAACGCTGCACGATCAGCTCGAGGAAATCAGGGTCCAGCTTGCCTGGGTCCGTGATTACCTTTGACCCGGACCGGCTAGCAGCACGCGCAGCAGAGCTCGAGCAGGCAATGAGCGAGCCTGGCTTCTGGGACGATCAGGAGACGGCGCAGAAGATTTCGATGGAGCACTCCCGCGTCTCGAAACGGCACGCGTTGTTCCTGCGCGTGACGAGTGAGTACGAAGACGCGGTGAACCTGCTCGAGCTCGATCCCGGCATGGCCGACGAGATCGAGCAGTCGATCGAGCCCCTCCAACGGGAGCTGAGCCTGCTCCAGGAGGCGGCGCTCTTCGACGGCGAGTACGACGGTGGGGACGCCGTTGTCACGCTCCAGTCGGGGACGGGCGGCACGGATGCCCAGGATTGGACCGAGATGATGCTGCGGATGTACGAGCGGTGGATTCAAGGCCGTGGCTTCAAGACCGAGCTGCTCGAGGCGAGCCCCGGTGAAGAGGCCGGCTTGAAGAGCGCCACCTTCACGGTCGTTGGCGAGAACGCGTACGGGATCCTGAAGGCCGAGCGCGGCAAGCACCGGCTCGTGCGGCAGTCACCGTTCGACAGTGCTCACCGCCGGCACACCGCGTTCGCGACGACGATCGTTGCGCCGCTCCTGCCCGAAGACGCCGATATCGAGATCAACGAGGATGATCTGAAGATCGACACCTATCGCGCGCAAGGCGCGGGTGGGCAGCACGTGAACAAGACAGACAGCGCGGTCCGGATCACGCATCTCCCGTCCGGGATCGTCGTCCAGTGCCAGAACGAGCGCTCTCAATCCGCGAACAAGCAGACCGCGATGCGAGTGTTAAAAGCGCGATTGCTCGAGCGGCAAGAGGAGGAGCGTGAGGCGAAGATGGCGAAGGAAAGAGGCGGAGCAAGTGCCGCCGACACCGGATTCGGCGGCGAATCGATTCGCAGCTATGTCCTTCATCCCTACCAACTCGTCAAGGACAGCCGTACCGGCTATGAGGTCGGTAACGCGCAGAGCGTGCTCGATGGCAACCTCGATCCCTTCATCCACGAGTTCCTGCTCGCGAAAGCAACAGGGAAAGTTGTCTAGCCGGTGAGTTACACTTCCCGAATACCTTCGCACCAGGCAGGCCGGGTAGGCCTCGCCGCCCCGATTCCCGTGCAGGAACCCGACTTCACCCCAGACTCTGCGACAGCGTTGGCCGAACCGCCGGTTGAGGCGGAGCGCTCGAACGCGGGGTCGATGATCGTGTTCGACAACGTGACGAAGGTGTACGACCCGAACGTCGTCGCGATGCGCGCGGTCACCTTCCACATCGACAAGGGCGATTTCGTCTTCGTCGTCGGGGCCTCAGGGTCAGGGAAATCGACGCTCGTGAAGCTGCTGCTGAAGGAGATCGATCCGACCGAAGGCAAGATCGTCGTCGGTGGTCGTGACCTCTCTCGCCTCAAGCGCTCGAAGGTGCCGATGCTCCGCCGCAACATCGGCTGCGTCTTCCAGGACTTCAAATTGCTACCCAGCCGCACGGCAGCCGAGAATGTCGCCTATGCCTTGAAGGTGCAGGGCGAGAGCCGTGCGTCGATCCGGAAGAAGGTTCCCGAGGTTCTCTCGATGGTCGGTCTGTCGCACAAGATGAACTCGCTGCCGACCGAGCTCTCGGGCGGCGAGCAGCAGCGTGTCTCGATCGCGCGCGCGTTCGTCAACCATCCGCCGTTGCTCGTCTGCGATGAGCCCACAGGAAACCTCGATCCGGACACCTCCGTCGGGATCATGCAGCTGCTCTATCGCATCAACCGGAGCGGCACGACGATCCTGATGGTGACCCACGACCGCGAAATGGTCGACAAGATGCGCAAGCGGGTGATCCAGCTCGAAGACGGGCGTCTCGCTCGTGACGAGCGGCGCGGGGGGTACACGGGCGAATGAGGCTTCGGCTCCTCGTCTCCGAGGCATGGCGCAGCCTTGGCGCCAACATCTCGACCACCGTTGCCGCGACGATGACGGTGCTCGTCGGGATGTTCCTGCTCGGCCTCTTCATCGCGCTCGGCACCTGGACCGTCTCCTGGTCGAACCACGTGAAGAGCGAGCTCGTCGTGAAGGTCTACTTCAACGTGAACGCGACGCGCGCCCAGGAGAACCATGTCGCGAACCTGCTCAGCGCGAATCCGGAGGTCAAGAAGCCGATCAAGTACGTCTCCAAGGCGACCGCGATCAAGGAGATGCAGAAGACAGAGTCGGCGCTGACGAAGGGCCTTGCCTACAACCCGCTGCCCGACTCGTTCCAGGTCACGCCGACGAAGGGCGAGTACGTCCAGAACGTCGCCCAGAGCCTCTACAACGCGAAGCACAAGCTGCCGCCCGGCGTTTCGAGCATCAGCGACGGAAAGCAGCTCTCGAAGCGGATCCTGCAGGTTGCGCACGTGATCGAGGCGGTCTTCACCGTCGCGACGCTCGTGCTGCTGATCGCCTCGACGCTCCTGATCGCGAACACGATCCGGCTCTCGATCTTTTCGAGGCGCAGGGAGATCGAGGTGATGAAGCTCGTCGGGGCGACCAACTGGTTCGTCCGCGGTCCGTTCATGATCGAAGGACTGCTCTGTGGGCTCGGTGGTGCACTCCTTGCGGTGCTCTTCTTAGTCCTCGGCAAGGAGCTTGCCCTGCCGGCGATCCTGCACGGCTCGCTTTCGGGCAGCTCGGGCGTGCATGCGCTCGCGTTCCCGCTCACCTCGCTCATCCTGGTCGGGATGGGCCTCGTTCTCGGCGCCCTCGGCTCCGGCGTGACGCTGCACCGCTTCCTCCGCGTCTAGGCGCCGCAGAGACGTCCCAGCGCGCGACGCGCTCCACGACCCGACCGACGCGCGGTCCAGCCTGACTCCAGCTCTCCCAGGCCGGTTCCCCCATGGGGGGCGAGCGAACCCCACTTGGAACGTTACGCGAGTACCTGTGACGTGTCTGTGCCGCCTTTGCGCCAACTTCGTGCCAATTTGCGTCGGCTCTGACCGGGACGGCGGCACCTCGAACGTAGGCTGAAGAGCGAGTGTCCCAGTTCATTCAGCCGAAGCACGTCGTCGTCGAGGTCAAACGGCGCCGGAAGCTGATCACCGGCGAGCCGTATTTCGCGCCCGGCGTTCCGATCGCGCTCGACACGAAGGGGATCGTCCACGTCGATGCCGGTGACCTCGCCGTCGTTCAGACAGGGCGGGGTCGCGCTCACATCGAGCGGCGGCTCGGGCCTGCGACCCGGATCGAGAACGTGCTCGAAGGTCTCCTCGTCGAGCGCGGCGCGCGGGTCGAGTTCGAGCCGCACACGCCGCCTGAGCCGAGCCTCGACGGCCGGGTCGACCTCCGCGAGCTCCTCAGCTTCACGATCGACCCCGAGACCGCGAAGGACTACGACGACGCGCTTTCCTTCCGTCGCGAGGCCGACGGGATCCGGGCGTGGGTTCACATCGCAGACGTCTCGTATTTCGTCCCTGCCGGATCGCCGCTCGACCTCGGGGCGGCGCAGCGCGGCTTCTCGACCTACGTCCCGGGCCTCGTCGCGCCGATGCTGCCGCACTGGCTCGCCGACGACCTCTGTTCGCTGCGGCCGAACGAGGACCGGCTCACGGTCACCGTTGAGATTCCGCCGCACGGGGAGCCGCAGTTCTACCGGTCTGTGATCCGCTCACGGGCACGGCTCACCTACGCGCAGGCTCAGCGGCGAGAGGGGTCGCCCGAGATCCTCGAGCAGTTCGAGCTGGCCGACGAGCTGGCGTCGGAGCTTCGGCGGAAGCGCTTCGCGCGCGGCGCGCTCCAGATCACGACGCCCGAGGTCGCCTTCAGCTTCGACGGCGGGCGTGTCGCCAATGCCTGGCTCGAGAGCGAGCCCGAGGCGCACATGCTCGTGGAGGAGCTGATGATCCTCGCGAACGAGCACGTCGCCGCATTCCTGGCGAGCCGGAACCGGGAGGCGCTCTACCGCGTTCACGAGCGGCCCGAGCCGCAGGCGATCTCGCTGCTCCTCGCCAAGCTCGCCGACCTCAAGATTCCCACGCCGCCCGTTCCGGAGCATCTGACGCCGCAGTCGGCGGCAGCGCTCGCGGGCGAGATCTCGAAGCGGATCACCGACTACTCCCAGAAGTCGGGGCGTGGGAGGGAGGCGTTTCCGACCCTGGTGCTGCGAGCGCTGAAGCAGGCCCGCTACGACCCGCAGAACCTCGGCCACACCGGGCTCGCCAGCACGGCGTACTGCCATTTCACGTCGCCGATCCGGCGCTATCCGGATCTCGTCGTCCATCGGGCGCTGCTGCGCGAGATCGGCCAGGGCGACGACCCGATGCCGACCGATCTCCACGAGCTCGCGGAGCGCACCTCGAGCCGCGAGCGCGAGGCGGCCAAGATCGAATACGCCGCCGACGACATCTGCCTCGCATGGCTCCTGAACGACCGCCTTCACGAGCGCGGGTGGGACGAGCCGTGGGAAGGCGAGATCATCGGCATGATCGGCGGTGGCCTCTTCATTCGCTTCGGCGAGGTCTTCGAGGGCATGCTGCCCGCGCGAAAGCTGCCGGACGACTACTTCGAGCTGAACGCGACAGGAACCGCGATGACCGGCCGGCGGTTCGGCCGCGCCTATCGCCTGGGCGATCCGGTCTCCGTCCGCATCGAGTCGATCGCGAGCAACGAGGGCAAGGTCGAGCTCGCGCTCAGCTCGCAGCCCGTCCGCCGTCAGCCGACGCCTCGCAAGGGCGGCCCGCAGAAAAAGAAGGGCAAGAAGCGCCGCTAGATCAGGCGCCGCTCGGCGGCCCAGCGCGTCAGCTCGTGCCGCGACGAGAGCTGCAGCTTCCGCAGGACATTCGAGACATGGCTCTCGACCGTCTTCACCGACAGGTGCAGCCGCGCTGCGATCTCCTTGTAGCGGTACCCACGTGCGATCAGCTGCAGCACCTCTCGTTCCCGCGCCGTCAGCTCGTCCAGCTCGGCGTCGCTGTGCACGCGCTCCCCGGCCCGGAATGCGTCCAGGACGAATCCGGCCAGCCGGGGGGAGAAGACCGCGTCGCCGTCAGCCGTCCGCTTCACAGCCTCCGCCAGCTCGTCGCCCGAGATCGTCTTCGTCACGTACCCGCGCGCGCCGGCCCGAATGACGGCGATCACATCCTCGGCGGCGTCCGAGACGGACAGCGCCAGAAAGCGCACGCCGGGCCGCTCCTGCGAGACGCCGGCGATCACGGCCTCGCCGCCGCCGTCCGGCAGATGCACGTCGAGGAGAACGACGTCAGGGTCGAGCTCCTTGATCATCGGCACGGCCTCGGCGACGGTCTCCGCCTCGCCGACGATGTCGACCTTCGCGCCGAGCTCTCCCCGAACCCCAGCCCGGAAGAGCGCATGATCGTCGACGAGCACGACGCGAGGCTTCATGCGCTCACCCGCGGCAAGGTCAATTCGACTTCGGTTCCCGATCCCGGCGACGAGACAATCGTCGCCGTGCCGCCCGCCCGTGTCATCCGGCCTTCGATCGACTCGGCCAGCCCGCGCCGGTCGCCCGGCACAGCGTCGCGGTCGAATCCAACTCCGCGGTCGCGCACGAAGATGCTGATCTGATCGTCGCGAGCCTCGGCGTAGACCGAGATCTCACCCGCGCCGGAGAATTTCGCCGCGTTCGTCATCGCCTCGCGCGCCGCGAGCACGATCGGGCGCTGCTCCTCGCTGAGCGCGCAATCGGTGCCGGTCGCGAGCTCGACGAGGACACCGTGCAACTCCTCAACGTCGGTCGCTGCAGCAGTGAGCGCCCCGGAAAGCGTGTCGCCGTCGACATGGCCGTCACCGTAGAGCCACACGCGCAGCTCCCGCTCCTGCCGACGGGCAAGAGAAGCAACCCGCTTTGGCTCGTCTGCGTGCCGTTGTACGAGAGCAAGCGTCTGCAGAACAGAATCATGAACCCGCGCCGCAACCTCCGCCCGCTCCTCTGACCGGATTCGCTCCGTGCGCTCCTGGTCGCGCTCGACGGCGAGCTGCCAGAGCCAGGGCCCGACGACGAGCACGAGTGCACCCGCGACGGCCCCCGGCGCCAGAAACGACGTCGACGAGCCACCGCGCGTGAGCAGGATCACCGAGCCGCCGGCAACGACGAGCAGCCCGACGAATGACAGGGGCGCTCCGGGCCGCAGCGACCCGCCGCGCCGCCAGATCAGCGCCAGGCCGCCGGCGATCAGCGCGAGCCCCGTCACCGCCGAGGCGGAGAGGCCGAGCGAGTGCAGCGCAACACTGGCCGCGACCAGCGCCAGGACAACCGCGATCCATCCCTTGCCCTCGATGAAGAGGTGGACCGCGAAATAGAGGACAACGCCGGCGCCCCCCGCGAGAGCCAGGAGCGCGAAGACAAGCCGCACGAGCGTCGGATCGACGTCGATTGCCTCCGCGATCCCGCCGCAGACACCGAGGATGACCCGGTCCTCGGTGCTGCGGTGGAGCTGGGTGAGGGGCATTGCGGTCATCGTACGGAGCGTGTCACCAGCACCCGGCCGATGTCGGCTCGCGCGTCGAGGACGAGCTTGGGCGCCGCGACACCGCCCGGAACACTGACCATCTGGTCGACGTCATGGCCGTTTGCGTCGTGCCCGAGCAGTTTCACGTCACCGGCGCCAGAATGGCCGATCACCCGGACAGAGACGCCCCGCGGAACGATCACCTGGACGTTGCCGATTCCGACCCGTGCCTTCACGGTCGTTTGCGGCGCGGTCAGCGAGGCCTTGCTCAGATCGAGGTGCAGATCGCCGATCCCGAGGTGATAGCTCGATTGCGGCGCAGTCACGGGCGCATAGGTGCGATTCCCGACCCCGCCGCTCAGATGGAGATGCACCGTCGAGGCGATGAGCGCTGCGCCGACGAGCACCAGGCCGAGGAATGCCATTCCGCCGACCCGGCGGCCGAGCAACGCTCCGCAGACGATGCCGAAGCCAAATGCGACGGCGCCGATCGCGATCACAACGGCCCAGGGGATGTGGACACCTGCGGCCGCGAGCAGGGCGAGGACGCCGCCGGCGACGATCAGGACGCCGAACGTGATCCCAAGCGTTCCGCCGCGGCGTTTCTTTTCGTACCACGCGTCCATGTAGGTCTGCTCCGGTGACACGGCCTCCGCCACGGGCGTGCTTGGCTCCGCAGCAGGTGGCTTCTCGCTGGGACCGTTGCCGGGCTCCGGGCTCGACTCGGCGACGCTGGCTTGGACGCTGGCCGGCGGTGTGCTCGGCGCGTCGCCTGAGCGTGCCCCGCGCCAGCCCCATGGCCATGACGACCGCTGCTGCCATTGCAGCAGCCCGGCGCCGATGATCAGGACGACGAGCCAGAAACCGGTGCCGCCGTGCAGGTGGAAGGAGAGCCGCGAGAGCAGGACGATCGCGGCGACGCCGACCAGGATGAGCCCGGCGAGCGCCCAGGGGCGCTGGCGACGGTTGCGCAACACCTCGCTCGCGATCGAGTCGTCCTGTCCCTCGTCAGGCATCACGAGGTACGCCGCGCCGTAGATCAGGAGCCCGGCTCCGCCGAGCAGCGTCAGGACGACAAACCCAACGCGGTAAAAGGTGGGGTTGACGTCGAAATAGCGCGCGAGGCCGCCGCAGACACCGCCGAGCATCCGCTCGTCGCGGCTGCGCTGAAGCTTCTTGTAGGTGATCGCGTGTTCTGTCATCTCTCCAGGTTGCCGCGCTGCTCTTTAGGCGTCTATCCGGAAAACCCCTGGTTCGACCCTACAATCGTTGTAGTGGTCACTCACTGAGACATGGCAGAGAAACTCATCACCGACAATCGCAAGGCCCGGCACGACTACTCGCTGCTCGAGCGCCACGAGGCGGGCATCCAGCTGACCGGCACCGAGGTGAAGTCGCTGCGCGACGGCCGCGCGACGCTCGCGCAGTCGTTCGCCGACATTCGAAACGGGGAGGTTTGGCTGATCGGCGCCGAGATCTCCACGTACGAGAACGGCAACCGCGCGAACCACGAGCCAACGCGCGACCGCAAGCTCCTGATGCACCGCCGCCAGATCGAGCAGCTCTACGCGCAGGTACGCGAGAAGGGCCTGACGCTCGTCCCGACGAAGCTCTACTTCAAGGACGGCCGGGTGAAGGTCGAGGTCGCACTCGCCCGCGGCAAGAACGTCCAGGACAAGCGCCAAACGGTGCAGGACCGCGACGCGAAGCGCCAGATCGAGCGCGCGCTCAAAGAGCGCCGCTGACCCTAATCGAGGATCTCGATTCCGAGCGCAGTCGCAAAGACTGGTGCAGATTGGAGAACGTCATTCCAGGCCATGCGGACGCCGCGCAGAGCCTCGGCGCCTCGTAGCCCCGCGAGATCGCAGCCTGCGAACTCGACATTCTCGAAGCTGGCGGACGAAAACGTCGCTTCTTGGAGATCGCATCGTTCGAAGAGCACGTCTTTGAAGACCGCTCCATACAAGTCGCACTCGGCCATCTGACAGTCGCTGAACGCAACCCGCTGAAACCTGGCGAAACGCAGGCCGGCAAGATCGAGCCGGCAGGCGATGAAGCTGACGTCTGTCATCGCCGCTTCGGCGAGCTCGGCGCCCGTCAACCGACACTCTCGGAGCACCACCCGATGTGCCGAGAACCGCGGCTGCCGCACATTCGCCCAGTCCTGGCCTTTGGCTTCAGCGTCGGCAAGATCCTCGAACGTCGTGACCGCCACCGGGTCGTCTGGCAAATCGGGTGGATACGGGGAACGAGGAGCCTTGCTCACGGAGCGCCGAACGATAGGGAATCCGATCCAGGCGCCGGCTGAAGCGCGAGGAGCGGCGGCCCAGGAGTGCGGAGAACCAAGGGGTACACTGCTTTGACACACACATACGGGGGCGCCATGGTTTCGACGTGGTTGGTTCTCCGGCAGAGCTGCAAGCAGAGGTCTCCGGTCGGCCTCTTAAAACAACCGGAAAAACAACGCAAGTGCGGAAAATAACCTCGCACTCGCTGCCTAGCCTAAACACCTAGAGCAGCGTGTCGCCCCGGACGAGCCTGCGATCCGGATGGCGGCATCAACGAGCAGGCTGGTGCCAAAGAAAAGCCAATCGTCGGCGGCGCGAGACTTCAGGATGGCTAGTTCAGCGGTGGGTCGGTCGTGAACCAGCCGTTCGAGCGAATCCCAAGCGCGACCTAAGCTTGTAGACGTTCTGCCTGGGCTTCCGCGGACGCGGGTTCGATTCCCGCCGCCTCCACTGCGATCCCGCGCATGGAAAATCCTAGAATTTTCCGCGCTCGGTCCTTTTCGACTCGTTGTGAGCGAGCCCTTGCCCACTGCTGATCTCGAGGCGTTCACTCTGTCTCAGATCGTTACGCGCAGACGGCTCGAACACACCG
Source organism: Gaiellaceae bacterium (assembly GCA_035550275.1). Taxonomy (GTDB): domain Bacteria; phylum Actinomycetota; class Thermoleophilia; order Gaiellales; family Gaiellaceae; genus PALSA-600. The sequence goes on from DASZPQ010000039.1 coordinate 26,117, forward strand.
GTTCGACAGCGCGCTGTCGCGGGCATGCCCACAATGAACAAGTCGCGCTGCTGCGTCGACCGCGTTACATTAGTCCGACCGTGGACCCTTGGACACAGCGCCTTATAGTCCCCTGGCAGCCCACTCTCCGATTCTTTGAGGAGCGTTATCGCGTGGCTCACGAGCTCGACGAGCAAGGGCTCGTGGTCGGCTTCCAACTTTCAGTCGATCTGCTCGCTCTCCGTCTCGGCGACGCGACCTATCAGTTGCGACTTTTTCCGAATCGGGTCGACGTTGCGCTGCTCAATTCTCGCCCCGACACCGAACGCGTTCTGACTGCCCTTGAGGTCGTCTTCGCCCACATGAAGCCAGATCGACTGGCACGGCCCGAGTTCGTCTTCCAGTGGGTCGCGCCAATCGCGCACCAAACGTACGGCGAAGCCCGGTTAGCAGCTGCCGCAGAGGTATTCAGCGAGGCAGGAAGTACGTTCACCGACTTTGCTGTACTCGCGGACGGTCGTGTCGATGAACCGGAGATCGACTATCGTCTTGAGTGCGGGATCGTTGAAGCGTCGGAGATAGCACCTCGGCTTGCGGGGCAGGCCTCTCGACTCACCGGATACCCAGAAGACCTCGACGCCCCGTCATCGCTTTGGTCTCCGGACACCATGCCCGAGGTCGCCTTCTACTGCGACTCCGTGTGGCGCCCGGATGGTGCACCTGAACCCACCGCCGACGGCGTAATGTCGTGCTGGCAGGACACGCTTGCCGAGGCCGAAAGAGTAGTCTCTTACGTGCAAGCCCGATTCGGACTCACAGGGGGAAGCGAATGAGCGGGGCAGTACAAGCCGAGCGGCGACAGGAACACGATTTCTGGGAGTCGGATGTCCACGAGCAGCCCAGGTGGCGGCCCCTTCTCTTGATCGGAGGCGCCCATACTGACGCTCCGTCCGCATCCCGAAGCGAAACAGAAGCCCTATCACCCGCTGGCGAGGATATTCGGCTCCAGTTTGAGCTCATGGCTGATGAACTCGAACTTGCAGGGGCAGGCGTATCCGCTCCGAGGCGCCTTGCCTCGCATCCTGCGTACATCGGGATTCTCGCGCTGGGCCAACATGCCGTTCCTTTGCTGGTTGGGCGTCTGACGAGGCCCGGAGGTAGACCGATTTGGTTGACGCTTCTTGGCTCGCTCACCGGTTTCCAGCCGGGTGCGGGGATGGAGACGATCCCCGAAGCCGCGGCAGCATGGATTAGGTGGAGCAAGCGCGGCGGCCAGACCTTTGATCGACCTCGCTGATCTTTACGCGCGCATTCCGCGCCTAGCAGAGGCCGATCATCGCATCACCAGTAAGCCAGCCGAGTACAACTGCGTCGCTTGGGTTACCCGTGATTTCGCGCACTGGTGGGCGCCGGGAATCCATTGGCCGCCGCCACCATTTCCCCAGCCGAGGGGCCCTGACGACGATCTCGACTGCTACATCGCACTTTTCGAACTGTGGGGCTACGAACTCTGCGAATCTGAGGCATATGAACAAGGGTGGCTGAAACTCGCCATCTACGCCGATGGTTCAGCGTTCCATCACGTCGCTAAGCAACTGCCTTCAGCCGCATGGTCAAGCAAGGTTGGTGAAGCCCACGATCTACGTCATGTCGAACTGGAACCGCTTAACCAAGCGGCGTACTGGCCCGGTGCGACGGCCAGTGTCTATATGCGGCGTCCCGACGATGGAACGGACCCATTCACACTTGAAGAGGGCCACCTGCTCCTGCCATAGTAGTCGCCTACTAGAGGGTGTCTGATACCGGAGGTCGGATGCGGGCAGGAACCTCTAGCTGTGCGCGGCGTAGACGTCGTCGCAGAGCGCGAGCAGTCTCCGCGCGTAGGTGCGTGCGGCGGTAAGAGTAGATCCAGCCGGGATCGCGAGCCCGGCAATTCCGACCGGGATCGTCGTGCACGTGAACGAGCCGCGGCGGGCGTCGACGACTGAGGGGAGTCTTCCGCCCTGGTCGCCCCACTTTGTGAGGCGGCCCGTCTTCGAGAGCCAGTGGAAGGTGCCGTAGGGCCTGTCGCCGCGATGCGACCAGAGGGTGCGGTCGCCGTCGTCGATTCGCAGGAAGACCTTCACGCCGGCGATCTCAGGGTCGCCGCCTCGCGGGGAGAAGGCGCAGTCGGCGTCGCCGCCGAGTCGGATCGGCGCGGCCGGGCCAGTGAAGAGCGCGCGGACGTGGTCTGGACGAATCGCACGGCAGAGCTTGCGGTAGACGGCGTCGCTTGGGGTTCCTGCCGACGGAGCCGCCGAGCTGGCAGCAGTCGCAGCTGCGGACAACGCCAGCACCCCGAGGGTCAAGGCCGGTAGCGAGCGGAGTCTCGGCACATGACTTTCGACGGTTGCGCGTATCGCCGGTTAGGTGCCGGCGTATTTCGCAAGCAACTCCCGTTCCTTCTCGCGGCTGAGGGTTGGGCGTTGCTCGCCGGCGGTACGGGCCCACTCGAGGGTGTCAATCGCGGTCTGCTCGACCGGTCGCAGATCGAGTCCCGCGGCGCGGGCGCGGTCGATGTTCGCCAGGGGGAGGCCTGCGTAGTCGGGGTCGGGGAGCCATAGCGGAAGCTCCGTCCACGGCTGGACTCCCTCTTCCATGAGTACCTCACTGTCGATCCAATGCAACCGGCAGTTGGTGCCGATTGCCGAGATCAGCCGGTCCAGCAGGTCTCCCATCGTCAGCGGAGTCGCGGGGCCCGTGGCGTTGATCGGGCCGCCTGGGCCTTCCGCAGCGAGCTCGATCATCCAGCGCGCGAGGTCGCGCGCGTCGATGAACTGCACCGGCGCGTCCGGCGTGCCAGGGGCGAGCACGTCGCCGTCCTCCGCGATTCGTACCGGCCAGTAGGTGAACCGGTCGGTCTGGTCGTACGGGCCCCCGATCAGGCCGGCGCGGATGAGCGTCGTTCGGTCGCCGTAGAGCTCGTCGAGGACGCGCTCACAGGCCGCTTTCAACGGTCCGTAGTACAGCGAGACCTCCTCGGAGCTCGGATCGTCCAGCTTTCCGGTCACCGCGCTCTCGTCGTATGGCCGGCTGAGATCGGCATAGGCCGAGATTGACGAGACAAAGACGTAGCGCCCGACCGCATCCCGAAGCAGCTCGCCCGACTGGCGGACGATTCGCGGTACGAAGCCGGAGGTATCGATCACCCCATCCCACGTTTGTCGGTGCAGCGCGTCGAGATTACCGTCCCTGTCGCCGATCAGGCGCTCGGCGTCGGGAAAGAGACCCGGGTTCGTCTGGCCGCGCGTGAAGATCGTCACGTCGTGACCCGCGGCGAGGGCCTCGGCGACGACATGCCGGCCGAGGAAGACCGTCCCTCCGAGTACGAGCAGTTTCATTCGTCGAGAGTCTGACATCGCATACCGCCGCGACGACGGCCTGGCGAAGACGGCAGAGTGGAGAGATGAGCCAAAACGTGCCAGTCATCCTCTTGCCGCCGAGCGAGTCGAAGTACGAACCTCGGCGCGGCAAGCCGCTCGATCTCGAGGCGCTCTCGTTTCCGTCGCTCACGCTGCTTCGGGCGGGGCTGCTCGATGACGCGCTTCGCAACGCTCCCGCCGTCGCGGCTGGGCGGCTCTACACGGGCGTTCTCTACAACGCGCTCGAGCTCGGGACGCTGCCGGCGCGGGCGGCTCGCAACGTCGTGATCGTCTCTGCTCAGTTCGGGGCGCTTCGGCCTGCCGATCGCGTTCCGGCGTACAAGCGGGAGATGGACGCGGCCTACTGGCGCGAAGCTCTGAGGGCACCGTTGGAGGAAGCAGCGCAACGAAGAGTCATCCTCGACTGCCGCTCAGCGACCTACGCCGCTGCCTGGCGGCCCGCTCGAGGCTCTTCGATCACCCGGGTTCACGTCGGCGTTGTCGAGGAACGCGATGGTATTCGGCGGGTCGTCTCGCACTTTGCGAAGAAGACGCGTGGGGAAGTTGCGCGGCACGTGCTCAGCAGTGGCGTGCGGCCGCGGAACGCCAATGAGCTCGCGGACGCCATCTCCGAGCAGTTCCGCTGCGAGCTCGTTCCGCCGGCCCGGCCGGGGGATCCCTACGAGCTCACGGTCGTTCAGCCGGCGCCCTGAACGTACTCAGCGGGTCGCGAGCGTCGAGACGTTGCCGTTTAGCGCGAGGCCGCGTGCGTTCTGGACGCGCATCAAGGTCGTGATCGCCGGTTGCCGGGTCGATGCGGCACCCAGTGCTCGGCCTTGGTTGGCGAGTGGGGAACGGTTCAAAGGTTTGTAGACCGCGCACAAAAGGCAAGACACTGATGTGCCTCTCGGACCATGGCGGCGGAGCCCGCCGCCGTTCCCATGGCGTCGACCTCGATTCGAGCTGCTGATCCTGATGTTGATCGCAGTCGCGACGCTGACGCCGGTGTATTCGATCGATGCGCAGGATGTTTCGCGGGTCTGCCTTACTCGCTCGCTCGTCCGCCTCGAGGTGAAGGCCGACAGTTGCCTCCAATCGGCCCTCGACAAGTCGAGCTATCACGGGCATCTCTACTCGGACAAGGCGCCCGGCATGTCGGTGCTCGAGATCCCCGGCGTGGTCGCTGCTCGTGTGCCGAGCGCTCAGTACTGGCCGACGAACAGCCTCCGCCTGTGGCTCGTGCGTGTCCTGGCGAGCGGGATCAGCTTCCTGATCTGCGCGTTCATGGTCGGCAGGATCTCCGAAGGGCTTGCGCCGGGATATGGGAGCCTCGTTCTCGCGAGCTTTGGGCTCGGGACGCTGTTCGCGCCGCTCGCAGCCGCGAATTTCGAGCACATCACCGCCGGAACGCTCGGCCTCGCTGCGTTCGCGCTCGCGTGGCGCCGCCGGCCGCTGCTGGCCGGACTGGCCGCCGGCGCAGCGCTCTGCTTCGCGTATGAGGCAGCGCTGATCATCTCGATCGTCGGTCTCTACGTGGCGCTCCAGGGAGGGCGGAGGCTTGCCGTATACATCCGAGGAGTGCTCCCAGGCGTGGTGCTCCTCCTGGGCTACACGTGGGTTGCGTTCAACCGGCCGTGGCGGTTCTCGTACCGCTACGTCGTCGGGCCGAACGAGAGCAACCAGTCAAGCGGCTTCTTCGGCGTTCATTTGCCGTATCTTCACGCCGCGCATCAGATCTTCCTCGGTAGCAGGGGCATCCTCCTCATCTCTCCGATCGTGCTCGCCGCTGCGGCCGGGCTCGTGCTGCTTGGCAGGCGCCTTCCGGCCGAGGCGATCGTTTGCGCGCTCGTGACGGTGGCTTTCGTGATTCTGAACTGCGGGTACTTCCTCCCCTACGGCGGCGAGTCTCCGGGCCCACGGTTCCTCGCACCGTGTCTGCCGTTTCTCGCGCTTGGGCTCGCTCCGGCGTTCGCCGCCTGGCGTCGCGTGACGACCGCGCTGGCGGCGCTCTCGATCGTGGCGATGACCACCGTGACGCTGACCTGGGTGAACCTGTATCCGGGGAGGTGGACGATCTGGGATCAGATCTTCCACTTCCCGGTGGACCGCTCGGCCGTGCTCGCGTACCTGAGTCCGAACGTGCTCATGCAACTCGGAATATCTGCAAGGGCGGCGAATGCGTTGCTCGTGCTCGCCGCTGCGTCGGCCTTCGCGATCGCGATTGCCGGAGCACCACGACGGCCTGCGACACTATGGCGACGAAGGAGGTCCAATGACAGACGCAGAGAGCCTTTTCGGCGAGGAACACGTTCGCCGCTATCGCGAGACCGGCGGGAAGGTCGGGCATATCTGGCGGGAGGGGTCAACGATCCTGCTCCTGACCACGACCGGACGCACGAGCGGTGAGCCGCGCACGACACCGCTGATCTACGCGGAGGACGACGAGCGGTACGTGATCGTCGCCTCGAAGGGCGCTCGCGCTCGAGCATCCCGGCTGGTATCGCAACATCGAGAAGAACCCTGACGTCGAGCTGCAGATCAACGACGAGGTCTTTCCGGCTCGCGCGCGGACGGCATCAGGCGAGGAGCGCGAGCGGCTCTGGCGGAAGGCGAACGAGGTCTGGCGCCACTATGACGAGTACGCGACGAAGACGGATCGCGAGATTCCCGTCGTCGTGCTCGAGCGCGCCTGACGTTCTCTCTCCGATCGTCGAACGGCTAGAGCATCCAAAATCGGTAGTGGTGCCCGTAGATCGCCAGGTGGGGCAGCACGAACAGCCCGAAGAGCGTTAGCGCCGGAAGCCAGATCGCCCCGACATGCCCGCGGGTGCGCCTCCTTGGCTCAGCTGACGGACTCCACGAGCTCTCTGGCATGGATGCAGACGACCCCGGAGGATCGAACAGACGCTTGTAATACGCGTCATTCCGACCCTGGCGCTTCATGTACTCGCGATCTGCGACACCCACTCATTGGAGAATCGGTGTTAAGCGATTGACTCCGGACACCCCGAACGAGGGAGCCGGAGGACCCGCTCACGCCACCCCGCAGGCGGCCGCCGAGTAATACCACTGGTTCCCGCCGAAGCGGTGCCCGTTTGCGAGCCAGATCCGGTAGGCGACGAAGAGCTGCTGGCGAGGTGAGGCGCTCGCCGGGCTTGCCGGATAGCTCGCAGGCGCGAAGGTGTTCCAGGTTCCGAGGTCGATCTGGAGACCGCCGCGGTCGACCGAGGGATAGCCACGCCAGTCGGTCGTGCGATGCCAGTCGATCGACTCGTGACGGTGGATGCACATTGCCTTTCCGATCCACCAGTGGGGCATCGTGAGGCGGGCAGTGGCGATATTGCTGAAAACGAGCGCACTAACAACTACGGAAATGACGGCGAGGTACCGCAGGATTGACCTCCCGATCGGGGACAGGGCGCGAGTCTTTTGCTTGGGGACTCGTCTTTGTGTGCGCACACTGGCGGCGCAAGCGAAACCCGGCGAACGAACCTCGAATCGAGCAAGGCTCACGATCGCCGGGCCTGCCCAGGGTAGCCACTGGGGTGGACGTCAGGGGATGAATACGGGTGGAAAGGCCTTGCTTCCCTTCCTCGCGTAGCCTGCGCCGATGCTGGCAATCGCAGGCGGACTGGGAGCCGCGCTTGCCTGGACGGTGACGACGATCACGGCTGCTCGTGCGAGCAAGCTGATCGATTCGTGGTCGATGGTGGCGACGGTGATGGTCGTCGGGCTGATCGTCTCGATCCCGACGGCGGCGATCTCGGGCGTGCCGGCAGGGCTCAACCGTCACTCGACGACGTGGCTCGTCGTCGCCGGCTTCGGGAATGTCGCCGGGCTGCTCTTCGCCTACTCCTCGTACCGGATCGGCAAGGTCGGGCTCGTCGCGCCGATCATCTCGACGGAAGGCGCCGTGGCCGCCGTGATCGCTGTCTTTGCCGGCGAGCATCTGGCACCGCGCGAAGGGATTCCGCTGCTGGCAATCGCCGCGGGCGTCGCGCTGGCGGCGGCCTCGCCCGGGAAGCCTGAAGGACGGCGCAAAGAGATCGAGGCGGGACTGCTCGCGGGCGGCGCCGCGGTCTGTTTCGGATTCGGGCTCTACGCGACGGCCAGAGTGGGGCAGAACCTCGGAATCGCCTGGGCCGTGCTGCCGCCGCGGGTCGTCGGCGTCGCGGTGATCGCGCTCCCGCTGGCGCTTGCGCGGCGGTGGCGGATGACGTGGGAGGCACTGCCGTACGTGGTCGCCTGCGGCATCTTCGAGGTGGTCGGCTTCGCGTTGTACGCCTTCGGAGCGCGACACGGTCTCGCAGTGAGTGCCGTCCTCGCGTCGCAGTTCGCGGCCATTTCCACCGTCTTCGGCTACCTCTTCCTGCGCGAGCGCCTCGCGCAGGTTCAGGTCGCCGGCGTCGTCACGATCGTCGTCGGCGTGTCAGTGCTCGGCGCGCTGCACAACTAGCTCCCCGGCTTGCGCTGCTGCGCCTGACGCCAGCGGTGGAGCGTGACCGACTTGCGGCCGGCCTTCGGCTCGGGAGCGGGTGGTGGCGGATCGTGCTCCGCGAGCCAGGAAGCCGCCTCATCCTCGGGATCGAGGCCCATCGTTCGCTCGCGTTCGAGGCGCTTGCGCTGGGAGGGATGCGGCTCCTTGGCCATCGCCGAATTGGAGCAGCTCAGGCGATGTCGGTGCCGAGCTTGTGTGCGCGGCTGACGATCTCGTTCAGCAGCTGATCGACGCGCTTGCTCTCGCTGGCCGTGGCGTGGAACGGATGCAGATGCCGCGAGATGCCGATCAGGTCGAGCGCGGTGCGATGGCAGCGCTTGACCGCCTGCTCGTCGGGCATGTTCGGAGCCTCGGCGATCAGCTTGTCGGCGTCGCGCCGCAGTCTCTCGGCCTGCGCGTGGAGCGGCGCGTGGGCGATTCCCGTCCGCTCCGCTTCGTTCGAGATCACGAGCAGCAGCGCCGCGAGATCCGCGACGGAGTGGCCGAGATCCCAGTACTCGTGCGCAACCGGATCGGCGGGCGCGGAGCCCGCAGCGCTCGCGGCGCTCGGCGGCGGGACCGGAGCGGCGTCAGGCGGAGCGTTCCAGGGTGACGCGGTGTTCAGCCGCCGCAGGAGGCTCGGGTGGATCCAGAGCTGCTCCGTGCCTCCCGGCAGGTGGAACTTCGAATGGGGAAGCGACTCGCCGTGGATATCGGCCGCAGGCTGGCGCGCGGACAGGCCGTACCAAACGGGCGCGCCCTCGGGCTTCGGATCGCTGACGAGGAACTCGATCGTCACGCTCGCGACGTAGATGCCGCTGTTCCATGAGCTCTGAACGGCTTCGCCGCCGTAGAACTCGTGCGGCGTCTCGGGCACGGCGGTCGGCGACCAGTACTTCGAGTACTCGCTCGCCGGGGCGCCCCAGACGCGGTAGACGGTCTCGGTCAGTGGCCAGAGGCGCGGCTCGGCATTGACGAAGTTGACCGCCTCGTAGCCGGGAAGCGTCGGCCAGCCCTCATGCGTGAGATCGTTCGGCGGCAGGCCGTTCGGGGCATAGGCGCTGGCGACCGCGCCGGGCTGTGGCTCGTGCTCGGGGGTCGCGTCGCTCATGGTCGAGCGATGCTATCTGGCGGAAAACCCTGCTCGAAGCTGAAACCTTCTAGAGCTCTGCAAGCTGTCGCTCGAGGAGGCGCTGCTCGGCCTCGTCGTGGACGAGCGCCAACGCGCGCTCGTACGACTCGCGAGCCTCGGACGTTCGGCCGAGGCGGCGCAGCAGCTCGGCGCGGGTCGAATGGAAATAGCGGTAGTCCTCGAGCGGGAGGCGGTCGACGATCTCGAGACCGGCCTCGGGGCCCTGATCCTCGGCGACAGCCACGGCTCTGCTCAGCTCGACGACCGGTGAGTCGGTGAGCCGCGCGAGCTCACCGTAAAGCGTGGCGATCTCTTCCCAGTCGCGCGGCTCGTCGGCATGAAGCGAGGCAATCGCTGCCTGGAGGACGTACGGGCCGCGGCCGCGCAGGGCGATCGCCTGGTCGAGCGAGGCCCGGCCCTCGGCGATCTGTCGGGCATTCCAGAGCGAGCGGTCCTGATCGGCGAGCAGTACCAGCTCTCCGTCCCTGAACCGGGCGGCGCTGCGGGCGTCGAGCAGCAGCATCATCGCCAGCAAGCCGTGCACCTCGGGCTCGTCGGGCATCAGCTCCCGCATCGCCCGGCCAAGGCGGAGCGCTTCGGCAGCCAGGTCTCCGCGGCCGCCGTAGCCTTCGTTGAAGATCAGGTAGACGATCGCGAGCACGGCGGTGAGCCGCTCGGGCAGCAGATGGTCGGCGGGGATCCTGAACGGGATGCCGGCGTCTTTGATCTTCCGCTTGGCGCGGACGAGCCGCTGCGCCATGGTCGGCTCCGGGACGAGAAACGCGCGCGCGATCTCGGCGGTGGTCAGGCCGCCGAGCGCCCGCAGCGTGAGCGCGACCTGGGCATCGGTGTCGAGCGCCGGGTGGCAGCAGGTGAAGATCAGCTCGAGCCGCTCGTCCGGGAAGGTGGTCGGGTCCATCGTCTCCTCCACTGTCTCGCGCTCGATGAGCAGATGCGTTTTCGCTGCGAGCGTCCGGTCGCGCCGGATGCGGTCGATCGCGCGGTTGCGGGCGGTGGTGACGAGCCAGCTCGCCGGATTGGACGGGACGCCCTCTTGCGGCCAGCGCGCCGCCGCGATCGCGAACGCGTCCTGCGCGGCCTCCTCGGCGAGGTCGAAGTCGCCGAGGAGGCC
>DASZPQ010000040.1:0-10364 GCA_035550275.1 Gaiellaceae bacterium
AGCACACCCCAAACGAATCGTCATGCCGAGCGAAGCTCGGCGGATTCGTTTGGGCGAAATAGCCCCGGGTGGAATCGAACCACCGCGCGCAGGTTCGAAGCCTGCCGCTCTATCCACTGAGCTACGGGGCCTAGCTGGCTCCTTCAGAGTAGTCGCGCTACGGCGTCGGCCCGAGCGTCTCGAGCTCGTAGCCGCCCGGATAGCTCCGGCGCCGCTCGTCCGTCCGCAGGATCGGGCGACGGCGAACCGGAAGCGCGCGCACGGCTCGCGAGCGTCCGCGGACGGCGGCTTCGACGGTGCGGCGCAGGAACGGCGATGGCCGGCGGAAGCCGAGCGCGTCGAGCAAAGGGTCGTCAAAGAGGGCGTGGACGAGCGGCCGGCCGACCCGCTTCGGGAGGCCCGGAAGCCAGCTGAGGAACAGGTCGCGGGTCGCGGCGGCAACGCGCGCACCAGCCTCCGTGTAGCCGAATCGGGCGCGCTCGAACTCGACGTTGAACGCCTCGAGCTCCTCGTAGCTCTCCGGGATGTCGCGGATCGCCATCCGTTTTCCGACCTCGCGCCAGAAGTAGAACGTGGCGAGCCGCTCGGTTTCGATCAAGGGGCGCCAGCCGAAGCGGCGGTTCCAGCGGATCGGCTCGAACACCATCGTCGAGAGCACGTACAGGTAGTCCTCGTTCGCGATCTCGAAGCGCCCGTGGATCTGATTCATCCGCCGGATCGCCCGCTTTCCGAAGTCGCTGTCGTAGCCGGCCTCGCAGAAGGCGCAGATCAGGATCTGCGTGTCGTCGTAGCGCTTCTGCGAGCGCTCCACGAACTCGCCGGTCGAGTCGAGGAGCTCGGCGATCGACGGCACCGCAAACGTCCGGTAGAACGCGAGCTCGAGCGCACGCTGCGTGTCCCACGGAAACTCGAGGGCCGCGTCGAGGAAGACGATCCGCTGTGCATCTGCCACAGGATCGAGCCGCCGGATCTCGGAGAGGTACGGCGACTCTTTCATCAGGAGGGGTGGCGGACGGGACTCGAACCCGCGACCACTGGGACCACAACCCAGGGCTCTACCGACTGAGCTACCGCCACCACGGCGCAGACATCCTAGCCACGCGTCCCAAATACGACCCCAACTCGCGTTCCTGGCGCCCCGCTGCGTGTGCGCCGCCGAAGGGGACAGTGCGTAAGCACGGCCCCGAAGAGCGGCGTGCGCGCAGCGGGGCGAGGCGGCGCCGGAGGCCGGCTCCCCTGACGGCAAGGCGCAGCCGGCTTCAGGCCCGACCCCCACTCGCGTTCCTGGCGCCCTGCTGCGTGTGCGCCGCCGAAGGGGACAGTGCGCAAGCACGGCCCCGAAGAGCGGCGTGCGCGCAGCGGGGCGAGGCGGCGCCGGAGGCCGGCTCCGCCGGCCGCAAGGCGCCGCCGGCCAGGGACGCGAGTGCGCCCGGGAGGATTCGAACCTCCGACCAACGGCTTAGAAGGCCGTCGCTCTGTCCACTGAGCTACGGGCGCGCGGCTCAAGGGTAGCGACGGGCCGGGTTGGGCTAGTCGGCGCCGGCGGGGTGCGGTGTCGCCTTGCCAAGGTTCCGCCGCTTCTCCCGCTGGGCGAGCACGTCGCGAAGGAGCACCTGGATCGATCCGGCAACCGGGATCGCGCCGAGTGCGCCGAGGATGCCGGCGAGCTCCGCGCCGACGAGCACGGAGATCAGCACGACGAGCGGCGAGAGCTGGACCGTCCGCCCGTAGATCACCGGCTGGAGGAAATGGTTCTCGATCTGCTGGTAGACGATCACGAACACGGCCAGCACGATCCCGGCAGGGATCGAATGCAAGAACGAGACGCCGACGACGACGAGACCCGCGATCGTGGCGCCGGCGAGTGGAATCAGGTCGAGCACGGCGACGAGCAACCCGAGCGCGACCGCATATGGCACGCCCATGATCAGCAGCACGAGCGTCGCCGAGACCCCCGCGACAAGGCTGATCAGCAGATTGCCGCTCACGTAGCCGCCGACGGTCTTGTAGATGTCGTGCCCGATCGAGCGCCAGCGCGGTTGAGATTCCTCGGCGAGGAGCCCGTAGAACCGCTCGACCCAGCCGCGGCCTTCCAGCAGCATGAAGAAGGTCAGGAAGATGATCGTGATCGTCGCGAGGACGATCGAGATCACGCCTTTCGTCAGGGCGACCGCCGCGCCCGAGAGGCCAAGGATGCGCTTGGCTCCGCCGTCCTTCACCTGGGCGCGCACCTTCTCGACGACGTGGTACTTGGTCTCGAGGAAGCCGAGCCGGCCGCGGCCGTGGGTCAAGTCATGGACGTAGCCAGGCGTCGCGTTCACGAGCCCGTTCACCTCGGACACGAGCTTCGGCACGAACGCCGCGCCGATCCCCGCGATCATCAACGCGAGGATCAGGTACACGATCGCGATCGCGGCGCCCCGCTTCACCCGCCCGCGACGTTCGACCCAGGAGACGAACGGATCGAGCGCGACCGCCAGGAAGAGCGAGATCAGGACCCAGACGAGAACGTGCCGCGCGATCCAGAGCAGCTCCAGCACGGCCCCGACGAGGATCGCCGTGCCAAGGACACGGACGATCGTCCGCGTTCGAAAGTCGACCGTGCGTTCGACGCCCACCGCGATGAACAATCAGGTGGAGATCGGACGTCACACCCAAAGCGGCGGGGAGAACCTGGGGCTCTCCCGTGCCAGAGCTGCTAAGCGGGTGGCGGGAATCGAACCCGCGTGATCAGCTTGGAAGGCTGGAGCTCTACCATTGAGCTACACCCGCGTCGTGGAGAAAAGGGTAGCGCGGTGCCTGACACGCCTCGGGTCGAACCGGGCGGCTTATTTCAGGCAGGCGGCAACGAGCGCGAGATCGCTGCTCGTCGGGTGCATGTGCCAGAGCATCACGGCGTTGTTGTAGAGCTTGAGCACATCGGGAAGGTTCTGCTTCACGTTCGGAAAGGCAAACGCTTGATACTCACGCACGAGCTGGGCAGCGTCGCTGTTCGAGGCGCCGAAGACGACCGTGGCGAAGTTGCCGTCGCTCAGATGGACGATGAATGCGCCGCCGCTTGCCGTCGAGGCGACAAAGTCGAGCCGCCCCCCGACGGTGGTGCCGTGCTTCACGAGGCATGACTGCGTCGACCCCGATGTGTAGGTCTTCTTGCTGCTGCCACACCCCGCCGCGACGAGCAGCACGGCAATTCCAAGCAGGGTAAACCGAAGCACGCGGGTGAGTTTAGTCTCAGCTTCGGCGGGCGGCCTCGACTGCCGCGTAGGCTTCAGGGGGATGGCGGCGGCAGACGACAGGTTGAGGGATTACGCGCGGCTCGCCGTCCACGTGGGGCTCAACCTCCAACCAGGCCAGCGGCTGGCGATCAACGCGTACGTCGAGCACGCGCTGCTCGTCCGCGCGGTGGCGCGTGAGGCGTACGAAGCGGGGGCTCGCTATGTCGACGTGCTCTACAACGACCAGCACGTACGGCGCGCGCACATCGAGTATGCGCCGGAAGACCAGCTCGACTGGTCACCGCCGTGGCTCGTCGAGCGGATCGAGTCCCTCGGGGAAGAAGGCGGAGCACTGCTCGGGATCACGGGGAACCCGGAGCCCACCCTCTTTGGCGACCTTGACGGCAGCCGCGTCGCCAGGTCGCGGATGAAGAAGCTGAGCGAGGCGAGCCTCAAACTCACCGACGGGCTTTGCAACTGGTCGATCGTCGCGTTCCCGACCGAGGGCTGGGCCCGCACCGTTTTCGGCGAGCCGGATGTCGAGCGGCTCTGGGATGCAGTCGCGACGGCAGTCCGGCTTGACGAGCCGGATCCTGTCGCAGCCTGGAACGAGCACATTGGGAAGCTCGCTGGACGTGCCACGGCACTGAACGAGCGGCGCTTCGATGCGCTCCGCTACCGGGGGCCCGGAACCGATCTGACGGTCGGCCTCCACCCAGACTCGAGCTGGATGGCCGCGCTCGAGCGATCGGCCGGGATCGAGCATGTCGCGAACATGCCGACCGAGGAGGTCTTCACCTCGCCCGACGCGCGCCGGGTCGACGGAGCGGTTCGCTCGACCTACCCACTCCAGATTCAGGGAACGATCGTGCGCGGCCTCGAGGTCAACTTCGAAGGAGGCCGCGTCGTCGACGTCCGCGCGGACGAAGGCCAGGAGCTGATGCGGGCGCATGTCGCAACCGACGACGGCGCGGCGCGCCTCGGCGAGATCGCGCTCGTCGATTCAGACTCGCGAGTCGGCAAGACCGGTCTCATCTTCTCCGACACCCTCTTCGACGAGAACGCGTCGTCGCACGTGGCGCTCGGGATGGCCTTCCCGCAAACCGTCAACGGCTCGTCGGCCCTGTCGATCGACGAACGGCACGCGCGCGGGGTGAACCACTCCTCGATCCACACCGACTTCATGATCGGCTCGACCGAGCTCGCCGTGTCAGGCGTGACACACAGCGGCGAGGAGATCCCCATCCTCCGCGGTGGCAACTGGGTCCTGAGCTAGCCAGGGCCTCACAACCAATCGGGACGGCGAGATTCGAACTCGCGGCCTCTGCGTCCCAAACGCAGCGCTCTAACCAGGCTGAGCTACATCCCGTTCGGAACGAAGTGTAGGGCGCGTCCCGCCCGGTCGCCCCGCGTAGGCTGGCGGCCGTGAGCGAGGCGCCGTTTCCGGTCGAACCAGCACGCCGGCGGCGGCCGCGCCTGGGCTACGCGATGGCTGCGACCGCCGCGACGCTCTGGGCGATCAACGGGACGGTCTCGAAGGTGATCCTCGCCTCCGGCATCTCGTCATTGCGCCTCTCGCAGGTGCGCACGACAGGCGCGCTCGCCGGGCTCGTGCTCATCCTGCTCGTGACTGCCCCCGCTCGGCTCCGAACCGGGAAACGCGAGCTGCCGTACCTCGCGATCTTCGGGATCTGCGGGCTCGCGTTCGTCCAGTGGTTCTACTTCCTCTCGATTCACCGGCTCGAGGTCGGCGTCGCGCTGTTGATCGAATACCTCGCCCCGCTCCTCGTGGCTCTGTGGGCGCGGTTCGTCTTCCACGAATCGGTCCGACGCCGGATCTGGCTCGCGCTCGCGCTCTCGCTCGTGGGTCTCAGCTTGATCGTCGACATCTTCCACGGCGGGGCGCTCTCGACCGCCGGAATCGCCTTCTCACTCGCAGCGGCCGTCACCTACGCGCTCTACATCCTCCTTGCCGAGCGAGCGGTCAGCGACCGGGACCCGGTCTCGCTGCTCGCCTGGGGGTTCGGGTTTGCCGCGCTCTTCTGGGCCGTGCTCGCCCCCTGGTGGAGCTTTCCCGGCCACCGGGTCGGCGCCGACGTCTCGCTGCTCGGGCACCTGCACGCGCATCACCTGCCCGTCTGGGCGCTGATGGCCTGGATGGTCGTCCTCGGGACGATCGTGCCGTTCTTCCTGCTCGTCAGCGCGCTTCGACACCTGCCGGCAACCCGGGTCGCGATCATCGCGATGGTCGAGCCGGTCGTAGCGACACTCGTCGCCTGGGTCTGGCTCGGCGAGTCCCTTGGCGCGCTTCAGCTGATTGGAGCCGCGATCGTGCTGGCGGCGATCGCCCTCGCCCAGACCGCCCGCTAGGAGGGCTCGACGAGCCGCCGCAGCTCTTCGATCTTCTCGCGACGAAGCGCTTCGTAGTTCCCTCCGTCGGCGCGCGCGAGCAGCTCGCGAATCAGCGGCGCGAGCGTGACCGGGTTGAACGGCTTCGTCAGATAGTCGACGCCTCCCGCATCGAGGCCCCGCGCGCGATCGCGAAGCTCGGCCCGCGCGGTCAGGAAGATGATCGGGATCGCGCTCGTGCGCTCATCGTCCAGGAGCCGCTCGGCAACGCGCCAGCCGTCGAGCCCCGGCATCATCACGTCGAGGATGATCACGTCCGGTCGTTCCGACTGGGCGATCATCACGCCGCTCAGGCCGTCGAACGCCTCGATCACGTCGATGCCGTCTGCTTCGAGGTTCACGCGGCAGAGCAGGCGGATTGGCGACTCGTCGTCGATCACCAGGGCGCGAGTCATCTGCCCATCCTGCACGGTTGTCGCCAGGCGTGACGGACGTACACTGGAACACCATGGTCGAGAAAGTCCTTCTTGCTTCGCCGCGCGGCTACTGCGCCGGCGTCGAGCGCGCCGTCGAGACGGTTGAGCGCGCCCTCGACCTGTATGGGCCGCCTGTGTACGTGCGCAAGCAGATCGTCCACAACCTGCATGTCGTGCGTGACCTCGAGGCTCGGGGCGCCGTCTTCGTCGAGGATGAGAGCGAGGTTCCCGAAGGCGAGACGATCGTCTTCTCGGCACATGGAGTCGCCCCCGCGGTTCACGTCCAGGCCGCCGAACGGAAGCTCCAGACGATCGACGCGACCTGTCCGCTCGTGACGAAGGTGCACGTGCAGGCGCGGCGCTACGCAGCGGCGGGATACACCGTGATCCTGATCGGGCACGACGGCCATGAGGAAGTCGTCGGGACGATGGGCGAGGCCCCTGACTCGATCGTGCTCGTCGAGTCGACCGCCGACGTCGACCGGCTCACGTTCCCTGAGGGCGCCAAGCTCGCGTACGTGACGCAGACAACGCTCTCCGTCGACGAGACGGGAGAGACAATCGCCGCGCTCCGCCGCCGCTTCCCGGAGATCTACGCGCCGAAGAAGGAAGACATCTGTTACGCGACTTCGAACCGCCAGTGGGCGGTGAAGGAGATGCTCACCGAGATCGACCTGCTGCTGGTGATCGGCTCGCGGAACTCGTCGAACTCGAACCGGCTGGTCGAGACTGCCCGCGCCGGCGGCGTCGCTGCGCACCTGATCGACGACGAGTCGGAGATCGACGAGAGCTGGCTCGACGGGATGCGCATCGTCGGCGTCACCTCGGGCGCATCCGCGCCGGAGAAGCTGGTCGAGCGTGTCTGCGATTGGTTCCGGGCCCGCGGCGTGACGGAGATCGAGCCGTACCGGCTGGTCGACGAAGACGTCGAGTTCCGGCTCCCGATCGAGCTCCGGCGAGAACTGACGCTCGCCGAATCGCAAACCTGATCGCCGCCCGACCTGGGGACGAATCGTTGCAGAGCTGGCACAAACCGGGCCATTTGCCTCGTTAGAATCGGCCTTGAGGGCGGAGGGAGTCGGCCCCACCCTATGGGTGGGGTGCGCTCAGAATGCACGGTGCGCTCAGAATGCAGGTCCGCTCAGAATGCAAGGCGCGCTCAGAACGCAGTGCAGCCAAAAGCAGCGCGGTCAGAATGGCGTGCAGCAAGCGCGGGATGCGGCCAGAACGCGGCAGCTCGTGATCGCGAGCGTGCAGGCCGCTACCGCAAGACGAGGTCGAAGGCGCCTGGTGGCATCACATGCTCGAGGTAGTAGCTTTCGGTGGCGAACCACCGCGCCTCCCACTCCTCGCGATACCCCTCGCCCTCCCGAGCACGGATTCGTTCGCGTCGCACGTCGTCGGGCGCGTCGAGCAAGACCTTGAGATCGAGCAGGTCGGACAACTCGGGCCGCGTGCTGTAGACACCTTCGAGCAGCACCACCCAGGTGGGCTCGCAGGAGAGCCAGGCGTCCAGAAGGCCGCCGTTGTCGGCTTTCCAGTCGTATGGCTGCCAGGACGCCTCCCGTCCTTGCGCCAGCGCCTCGAGCACGGCTCGCTGACGGCGCCAGTCCATGCAGCGGTCGACCTGCTCGCTCCGGGTCATCGCCTCCCACTCCTCGCCGACGAGACCGGCATAGAAATCGTCTCCTTCGATCACCGAGACCCCAGACGTTGCGGCGACGACCGCCGCGGCGAGTGTCGATTTGCCCGCTCCCCCTCCACCGTCGAGACCCACAAGTACCGGCGTCTGCCGCCCGTCGACGAGCTCGCCCAGTCGAGCGAGGAGTTGCTCCAGCCCGTCGATGGCTCAGGCCTTCTCGAGCCGAAGCTCGTCGCCGAGCTCAACCGACACTGCAAGCGTCTCTGCCGCGATCTGGCTCGCGAACTGGTAAAGCTCCTCGACCGGGATCCAGAGCCGGATCCGGTCGGTGACTTCCAGGCCCGAGTCCTTGCGTAACACCTGGATGGCGCGGATCAGGTCGAGCAGGCGCGCTTCGAGCAGAAGCTCGTCGTCAAGGGTCGTGTCGAGCGCAATGGTCAAACCATCCTCGGACGCCACAGCCCAGCCGTCGAGACCGACGCGCTCGACGAGCACCTCGTTCGCCTCGAGCTCATGGCCGTCGACACGGAAACGACCGCCTGCAAGCTCCTCGAATCGCCCTTCGGCGAGAGCAGCGTTCACCTCACGGAGCGCCGCGCCCAGCTTCGGCCCGAGCACGGGCAGGTTCGGCTTGACCTTGAGGCCGGCGGCCTCGACGACTCCGAACTCGACCGATTTCACGCGTAGCTCTTCCGCGATCTCATCCGCGTGACCCTGAACGTCACCGGCGCCGGCTACAACCAGGCGCCGCAGCGGCTGCCGTTGCTTGAGCCCGGAAGCAGAGCGAGCCTGACGTCCGAGAGCGATCACGCGCCGTACAAGCGCGATCTCGTCCAGCAACCCCCGATCGGGCTCCGCCGTTTCCGGCCAGCCGGCGAGAAACACGGAGGTGTCGCCAGAGACGAGGTTTCGCCAGAGATGTTCCGCCAGGAACGGCATCACCGGCGCGATCACGCGCAGGGACTGGACGAGGGAGTACCAGAGCGTGCGGAACGAGGCATCGCCGACGCCCCCGTAGAACTGCCGCCGGGACCTGCGGATGTACCAGTTGGAAAGATCGTCGACGAACGCCTCGAACGAGCGGATCACATCCACGGTCAACGTGGCCTCGTATGCCGCAGTCGCGTCGCGGACGAGCTCGTGCGTGCGCTCGACGAGCCACCGGTCCAACGCGCGCTCCGCGGGAGGGCCGTTCTCGAGATCGGCGAGCGTCGGCTCGAACTGCTCGATGTTCCCGTAGCTCGTGAGCACGACCATCGAGTTCCAGAAGGTGAGGAGCTTCCGCTTGATCTCGTGCCCCGGCCCGTACCCGAAGAGAAGATTCCGGTCGGGCGGCTGCGCGCAGTACTGCCAGCGCATCACGTCGGCGCCCATCTTCTCGAAGGCATCCTCGGCGTCGATCATGTTCCCCCACGAGCCGTGCATCTCGCGGCCGGTCTCGTCGAGCATCTTCTCGTAGCCGAGCACGCGCGTGTACGGCGAGCGATCGACGAGAACGACCGACATGAAGAACTGCGAGTAGAACCAGAGCCGAATCTGCTCGCGCATCTCGGTCACCCAGTCGGCCGGGAACCACTTCTCCCAATACGCATGATCCGGAAGGTCGGCGCCCGACAATCCGGCAGATGCCCCCGTCGCATAGCCGCCGGGCTTCCACTCCGGGTTCTGCCAGCCGAGCGTCGAGAACGGGACGATCCCCGCGTCGAGCCACACATCGCCGACCTCGACCACCCGGGTGACGGGCTCATCGCAGGCTTCGCAGCGAATCGGGACGCGGTCGATCCAGGGCCGGCGCAGCTCCTGGAGCTGCTCGAGCCCTTCCAGCGCGCGCTCTTCCAGCTCGGCTTTCGACCCGACCACGTTCAGGTGCCCGCACGCACACGGGTAGAACGGCAGCGGCAGCCCGTAGTAACGGCGGCGCGAGATGTTCCAGTCGCCCATGTTGCGGAGCCAGTCGTCCATGCGCTTGCCCATGTAGTCGGGCACCCACTCGACCTCGGCGTTCTCCTCGAGCAGCCGCGGCCGCACGCCGTCGACGGCGATGAACCAGTCATCGGAGAGCCGGTAGATGATCGGCGTGTCGCAGCGCCAGCAGTGCGCGTAGTTGTGGAGATACGTCCCGGCGGTGACGAGGAAGCCGCGCTCGGAGAGATCGCCGACGATCTGATCCGCAGCCTCGACCGTCGAGAGCCCGTGCAGCCAGCCGTAGTTGTCGTAGAAGTGCCCCGCCTCGTCAACCGGAGTCAGCACCGGCAGGCCGAGCGACTTGCCGAGCTCGAAGTCTTCCGGGCCGCAGCCGGTCGCGATGTGGACGATCCCCGTGCCCTCCTCCATCGAGACCTCATCCCACGGGACGATCCGATGCTCGACCGACGCTCCGGGCGCGAGGGTGTCGAACGGTCCCTCGTAGCGAAGCCCGACGAGCTCGGAGCCGGGAGCGCGCTGCACGAACGTGTCCTCGGGGAAGCGCTCGGCGAGCACCCACTCACCGTTCTCGCGCCTGCCGTACTCGCCCTCCGGATTGACCGCGGCCGCGACGTTCGCCGGCAGCGTCCACGGCGTCGTCGTCCAGATCACGACCGACTCGCCGTCGCGGTCGAGGAGGGGGAAGCGCACGAAGACCGACGGGTCGGACTTCTCCTGGTACACGCCCGACTGCGAGAGCTCGTGCTGCGAGAGCGA
>DASZPQ010000041.1:0-23692 GCA_035550275.1 Gaiellaceae bacterium
GTCCGAGGAAGAGGCCGTTGCGCTCTGCGCGCGGACGAAGCTCTTCCAGCTCGCCGAGTCGCTCGGCGGAGTCGAGAGCCTGATCGAGCACCCAGCCCGGATGACGCACGCATCGACGGCCAACGCCCCGTTCGCGGCGCCGCGAAACCTCGTCCGCCTCTCGGTCGGGATCGAGGCGATCGACGACCTCGTCGCCGACCTCGAGGCGGCGCTCGTCAGGTCCCCCGCGCATCCGGTTCGGATCTAGCCCCCCGCCACGCACTGGCGCTGCGTCGCGCCGACAGGATGACGTGAGCACGCCACCGCTTGCGAAGATGTGCTGATGGAATCGTTGCATCCGATCGATCTCGAGTTCCAGGGAGCTGAGCGCGAGATCGGCGCATACCTGCTCGACACGCCCGACGGCCCTGCACTGTTCGACTGCGGGCCGACGTCGACGCTCCCGCGCCTTCGCGTGGGGCTCAGGGAGCTCGGCGTCGAACTCGGCGAGATCCGGCACCTGCTGCTCTCGCACATCCACCTCGACCATGCCGGCGCCGCCGGGCCGATCGTGCGCGAGCATCCGGAGCTGACGGTCTGGGTCTCCGAGATCGGCGCGCCTCATCTGGTCGACCCCTCGCGGCTCGAGCGATCGGCGCGGCGGCTCTACGGTGAGGCGTTCGACGCGCTTTGGGGTGAGCTGGCGCCGGTCCCGGAGCGCAACGTTCGGATCGCGAGCGGTGAGGTGCTTGGCTGGGAGACGTTTCCGTCACCGGGCCACGCCTCACACCACGTCTGTTACTTCCGCGATGGAACGCTGCTCGCAGGCGATGCCTGCGGCGTGCGCGTGCAGCCTTCGCGCCACATCCTTCCCGTTGCGCCGCCGCCGGACATCGATCTCGAGGCGTGGCACGAGACGATCGCCCAGGTCGAGCGGCGCGCACCTGACCGGCTCGCCCTGATTCATTTCGGGATCGAGACGGACGTCCCGGATCACCTCAGGCGGCTCGGCGAGACCCTCGACCTCTGGGCGGCCCGGGTCCACAGCGGTCTGAGCTCGGACGAGTTCGTCGAGGCCGGCCGCCTCGATCTGGGCGACGAGCTACGGCTCTACGACCGGATGTCGCCATACGAGCAGTCCTGGCTCGGGCTGCGCCGCTACTGGGACAAGAAGGAGGAGGCGGCTTAGTAGAGGCCGCGAGCCGTCGTGCTGGTGTTGCACTTGCCGGCGACGAGCGAGTTGTAGTTGTCCTGTAGCCAGACAGCCGACCACTTGCCCTTGACCTTCACGAAGTAGGCGTTCGCAACGACGGCCTGAAGCGTCGTGTCGGGCGGACGCGTGAAGACGATCTGAACCTGGACGTCTTGAATATGCGTGAGGCCGAGCTGCGGCACGACGGAGGGGATCCTGTTCGTCTGCGCGACGCCGATCCGCGTGATCTTGATCCCTGCCGGGATGACAGGGTTCTGCTTCTGGCAGGCCACCCAGCGGGCCTTCGAGATCACCTTCTGATACGGCGCATAGATGTCGTTCCAGACCGTGTCGTACTGGTGCGCAGCCACCGCCTTGGCCATCGCATTCGCAGGGCCGTCGACGACCCCGGCGCTCGTGCGCGCCTGAGCGGCGGGCACGGCGAGAGCAAGCATCGCCACCGCAACCAGCAGTAGTCTCATCCCAAGGAGGCGCCCCATGCGCCTCAAATCATACACGGGCATCGAGCAGAGCTTCGTAAGCCGCCAGGTAGTCGCGCACCATCCGCTGAGGCGCAAACGACTCCTCGATATAGGCCCGGCACGACTCAGCCGTGATCGAGTCGATCTCCTCGAGCGCCGCCACGCTCTGGCTCCAGTCGTCGACGATCACCCCCGACCGGCCCGGCTCGACCACCTCGGGGACGGCCCCCCAGCGAGTCGCGATCACGGGTGTCCCGCAGGCCATCGACTCGATCATCACGAGGCCGAACGGCTCTTCCCAGGAGATCGGGAACAGCGTCGCCCGGGCACCCTGGAGCAGCTCGACCTTCTCGCCGTGTGAGACCTCGCCGACGTATTCGATCTCCGACGAGAGGTGCGGGCGCACGTACTCGTCGAAGTATTCGATCTCGAGCGGCTCCCGCATCTTGCCCGCGATCTTCAGAGGCACCCCGGCTTCGATTGCGGTCGCGACGGCACGATGCGCACCCTTATCGAAGCTCATCCGGCCGAGGAAGAGCAGGTAGTCGCCGCCGTCGTGCGGGGCGAAGGGATAGAGGTCGAGGTCGAGTGCGTTCGGGCAGTTCCCGACCCAGTTCAGATGCGGCTTCGGCTTCCGCTGGTTCTCGGAGATCGAGATCAGGCCGACGGCAGGCGCGACCGTCCCGATGTGCTCGTAGAGCTGGCCGGGGAAGCCGTCGAGCGGCCCGTGAACGGTGTGCGCGACAGGGGTGCGCAGCGAGCCGCCCATCGCCGCTCCCATGATCCCCGTGTGGTCGTTGATCAGGTCGAAGTTCTCCTGCTGGCCGTAGCAGTGGAGCACGTGCCGCAGGTCGGGAAACGACCGCCCGATCTCCTCGCTCGGCGCCTCGTCGTAGACGAACTCGAGCTTCGCACGCGTGTGCGAGTCGCCTGCCGCAAAGAGCGTGACGTCATGCCCGGCGTCGACGAGCCCGTCGGCGAGCAGCCACACGACCCACTCGATCCCTCCGTAGCCGGTTGGCGGCACGGGGAACCAGACCGGGGCGAGGACCGCGACTCTCATCGGGCGCCGCTCACCTCAACCCGTCCGTTGGCCAGATGGACGTCCCAGCGGCGATCGAACGCCGGCACGCCGGTGACGCTGATCTCGCCGACCCACGTGGGGATGTCCGTCGGAGCCACCGTGACGAGCGACTGCTTGTGCCGTTCGGGGAGCAGCCCGAGCAGGATCTGGAGCAGGAGCACCGGCGTTCCGGCAGCCCACGCCTGCGGGCGGGCGGCGGTCGGATACGCAATCGGGAACGGCGTCTCCTTGCCGGAGATACCTGCGAACACCTCGGGCAGCTGCCAGTTGAAGTGCCTTGCCGCGTCGAGCATCCGGTGGGCGATCTTCTGTGCGTCCTTCCAGTGGCCGTTGCGCGCAAATCCCCAGGCGATGAGGGAATTGTCGTGAGGCCAAACCGTGCCATTGTGATAGCTCAGGGGGTTGAAGCCGGCATCGTCCGTCGACATCGTGCGCACGCCCCAGCCGGACCAGAGGCCGTCGCCCATCAGCCGGTCGACGGTCTGCTCGACCCGCTCGTCGTCCACGATCCCGGACCACAACAGGTGGCCGATGTTGGAGGTCGCCGAGTCGACCCGGCGCTTGTCACGGTCGAGCGCGAGCGCAAAGTACCCGCCACGCTCCTCGACCCAGTACGCCTCGTTGAAGCGACTCTTGAGCTCCTGGGCCTCGCGCTCGAGACGATCCGCAAGCTCGTAATCCCGCCAGGCCCAACGGGCGATCTCGGCGATCCGTACCTTCGCGTCGTAGACGTAGCCCTGCACCTCGCAGGGAGCGATCGGCGCGTCGGCGATCGAGCCGTCGTGGAAGCGCTGCGAGTCGCCCGAGTCCTTCCACGACTGGACCGTGAGCCCGTGCGACGAGCGCCGCTCGAACTCGACGAAGCCGTCGCCGTCCTTGTCGCCCCACTCGTCGATCCAGTTGAGCGCGGCGAGCGCCGAGCCCTTGAGGTCATCGACCAGTGACGTGTCGTCGGTCCAGCGCCAGACCTCCGAGAGGAGTACGAGGTAGAGGGGCGTCGCGTCGAGCGTTCCGTAATACCGGTCGAACCAGCGCTCGGCCGCCTTACCGGCGCGAACCTCGTGCACGATCTTCCCTGGCTCCGCATCGCGCTCCGGATCGTCCTCCGTCGCCTGGAGAGCCGCCAGCGAGCGAAGGCCGGTCCGGGCGAGCTCTGGGCCGAACATCATCGTCTGCAGGCACGTGATGATCGTGTCGCGCCCGAAGACGGTCATGAACCACGGCATCCCGGCGGCGGGCAGCGTTCCAACGCCACCTTCGACGCGCATCCGAAGCGACGCGATGTCGCTCACGGAACGGGCAAAGGTGTGCTCGACGGCATCCCAGGTCGCCCGCACCTCCGGAACGCGCAGCCGCCAGACGGCGAGCGAGTCTCGCACTCGCTCCAGCTCGTTCCCGAAGTGGTGCTCGGCGTGGTTGCTCTGCCGCTCCGCGAACGGGAACACATCGACCACGAGCTCCCAGCTCTCGCGAGGGGCAAGCTCGACTTCCCAGACGACGTTTCCTAGGTCGTGACGGCCTTTCTGCGAGAAGGTGACGAGTGTGGAATCGTCGCCGGCCGCAAACGTCACGGAGACCCCGTCGTCGGCCCAGTTCGCGGCTGCGAGCGGCGGTAGGGCCGGCGCATGCTCGGGGTCGCCGAGCGTGAAGTCGTGATCCTTCACGGCGAAGATGTCAGCGAAGTCGGACCCGAGCTCGAGCGCGACATCGAAGCGCTGCTCCTCCATCGACTCGTTCCGGATCATGATCCGCTCCTGCATCGCGTCTCCCACGAACCGCGACCGGGCGACCGAGAGCACGTCGTGCTCGAGCCCGGCCTCAACCGGATTGCGAAGATAGAACGCGGCGGAGAAGTACTCGACCTGCCCTGAGGAGAGCAGGAGGGGCCGCGCCCCGTTGATCGTCAGCACGAAGCGCGAGAGGCGGCGCGTGTCCTGCGAAAAGAAGCCGTTCGAGTCGACGCTGAGATCGCCGCGGTCGTCGCAGATACAGAAGGTCGATCCTTCGAGGATTGTCAGCATTCGATGACGCCGCTCATCGCCGGTTGACCCTGGCGCCATTCGACTGGTCGATCGACATCAGCACGACCTCGTCGACCACCATGTGCAGCGGCCTGGTGACCGCGAAGAGGATCGCGTCGGCGACATCGTCGGGCGACAACGGCCGCGTTCCTTCGTAGACGCTCTTGGCCTGCTCGGCGTCGCCACGGAAGCGCACGATCGAGAACTCGGTTTCGACAAGACCGGAGTCTACGGTGGTCACACGAATGTCACGGCCGAGCAGGTCTTCGCGCAGGGCGCGCGTGAAGCCGCGGACCGCGAACTTCGATGTGATGTAGCTCGCGCCGTTCGGATAGGCCCACCTCCCGGCGATCGAGCCGAGGTTGACGATATGGCCCGGCTCGCGAAGGGTCTCCAGCACGAGGCGGGTCATACGGACGAGTCCATTCACGTTCGTCTCGAAGACGGTGCGCTCGTCCTCCTCGGTCGATTCGGTGAATGGGGCGCGACCGAGCGCGAGGCCGGCCGCATTGACAAGCAGGTCGACCGGGCCGGCTTCGGCGACGAACCGTTCGCAGCTCGCCGGGTCGGTCACGTCGAGCGCAAGCGCGAGATCGGCCTCGATCCGCTCGACCCGCCGTGCTCCCCCGATCACGCGCGCGCCTTCGCGCTGAAGCGCGCGCGAGGTCGCAGCACCGATGCCACTCGAGGCGCCCGTGACGATGGCAGTCCTGCCGTCGAGTAAGCCCATGGGCAGGACGTTACCCGGCGCGGCGGAGGCGCTTAGGTCGTGGTGACCGAAACGACGTGCACCTGATGCTGGCCGTTCTTGTCTCCCACGTTCACGAGGACCGTGTACGCGTCGCCTTTGATCGGCTTGAAGCTGGCCGTGAACGTCACGGATTGGTTCGCCGCCAGCTTCACCCCGGACTGTCCGACGGCGACCCGCTTCTTACCCAGCATCACCTGATAGCTCACTCCAAGCTTCGAGCCGATGGCGTCGTGGTAGGCGAGGAACGGCACGTACACGCTGATCTTCGGCAGCTTGTTCGGACCCACGATCTGCGACTGCCCGTCAATCGTGTGCGCGACGGCCGAGAACGCGGCATACGAGGGCTTCTTCGCGCCTCCGGCTGTCTCGAGCCCGCTCTGCCAGGTCCCAGGGCTGTCCCGGAAGGTGAACCAGATGAACATCTCGACGTACGGGCTCGCCGCCGCCATCTTCATCGCCAGCTTCACGTCAGACGCCTGCTGCTTGTAGGAGACGCCGCCGGTGGTGGACTGCGGGAGCGTCTGCTCGGCGTACTCGGTGATCCAGATCGGCACCCGGCGGTGGAACCACTGCTGCAACGACGCTCCGAACTTGTCGATCGTGGTCAGCGTCACGTTCGGGTAGGTGACCTTCTGCGTCGGCGGCAGGGACGGCCTGGTCGGATAGGGATGTGTCGCCCACGCGTCGAAGGGCAGCTTCGGGTTGATCTGCGAGACCATGTGCGCGAACGTGGCAGGAGCGACGGAGTCGGGAGCGTTCGCGAGTGGCTTGTTGCGTCCCTGGTTCGACGTCTCACCGGCAGCGACGAGCGCCTTCTTGTCGCCGGCCTTGATCCCCTTGTAGCCGGCCATGTAGAGCTTGACCCATTCCGCGGGGCTGACGATCTTGCCGTTCACGAACTGCGGCGTCAGGAAGATGCCGAGGTTCGGCTCGTTCCAGATCGACCAGCGCAGCACGAGCCCGTGGTTCGGCGCGCCGTTGTAGCGAGCGGCGAGCATGTGCGCGAACTCGGTCAGATCGTTCAGGTTCTTCGGCGGATGGTTCGGCGCCTGATTGCCGTTTGCCCAGAGCGGTGTGCGCGAGATGTTGATCATCACCTGGAAGCCGTAGCGACCGGCGCTCCGAACGAGCTGGTCGAGGTCGGCAAGCTTGTAGGCAGGATCGCTGCCGTCCAGGGGGTTCGCCGGCTTCGTCGGCGCGATCGCGGACCAGTCTGCGGTGACGTGCAGGATCGAGGCGCCCGCCTTCTGGGCAGCGAGGAGGTTCTGCGGGACGGCTGTCGACCAGCGAAAACTGTCGTCGTCGTAGAAGCCGACAGGCATCCGAGCTGTCGCCAGAGCCAGACCCGTGGGCGAAAGAACCATCATGACGAGCGCGATCAGCGCGATCCGAGACGTGCGTGACAAGAAAAAGCCTCCTCGTTTTTTCGACCGAAGGGGAACCTTAGTGACGGTATCGGCGGGCAGTGAAGGTGATGTAAAGGCCGCGCCTGCCCTCACCTCGTACGGTTCGAACCGACAACCGTCGAGACATCCGCCGGAACCAGTTAGAGTATGCCCCGTGAGCAAGCCCCGGAAACGCGACACGCTCGGAGCAGTCCTCGCGGTCGGCGCCGCGATCGCCGCCCTGGTCGGAATCGACTGGCTTCCATTTGCGCTCGGGCCGGCCGCCGTGGTCGTCGTCCTGGCCGCCGCGCTGATGAGCCAGACCAACACGATGCTGATCAGAGTCGCGACCTTCACGGTGGGCATCTCGTTCGTCCTCGGCGCCGCCCTGGCGGTCGCCCGCAGCCGCGCCCTCTACTAGAAGGCCTTCCCGCCCGGCGGCGGTCAATGCCCCACGGAGAGACGTAGTCTTCGGGCAATGACGGTTTGGGACGACGTCAAGGGAACTGCCTGGCCGCGAGCCGACAGCCCGGACGGCCGCCTGCCTCCCCTGCTGCTTGCGCTCACGCTCGTCACCGGGCTTGTCGACGCAGTGAGCTATCTCAAGCTCGGCCACGTCTTTGTCGCCAACATGACCGGCAACGTCGTCTTCCTCGGCTTCGGCATTGCAGGCGCGGCCGGGATCTCGATCTGGGCGTCGCTGACCGCGCTCGGATCGTTCCTCACCGGCAGCTCGACCGGCGGCCGGCTCGGCCGCCGTCTCGGCCCGAACCGCGGCCGAATGCTGCGAGGCGCGTTGCTCGTGCAGCTTGCCGCCGTTGCCGTCGCAGTCGTCGTGGCCGCCGTGTCGAGCGATCCCTCCCGGGGCGGCTCTCGCTATGCCCTGATCGTCTTCCTGGCCTTCTCGATGGGCATCCAGAACGCGATCGCCCGCCGCCTGGCAGTCCCCGAGCTCACAACGACCGTTCTGACCATGACCCTGACGGGCATCGCAGCCGACTCGACCTTCGGCACGGGCTCAGGGTCGAAAATCGGCCGCAGGGCCCTGGCGGTGGGAGCAATGCTGCTCGGCGCCCTGGCGGGCGCATTGCTGGCCCTCAAAGTCGACACGCTGGCCCCACTGATCGCAGCCGCAGCCATTCTGGCACTCGTAGCGATCACGGCCCAATTCCAAGTCGCCCAAGAGACAACGTGACCGCAGCCCTACGCACCTCAATGCGCAGCGACGGGAAGCGAGCGCGGGCTCAGCCCGTGCTCGCCCACCAACAGATGCCAAAAGGCGAGCGCGGAAATTCTAGGATTTCCGCCCGCGGAACAATGGGCGAGGACGGGCTCGAACCGCCGACCGTCCGGATGTAAGCCGGATGCTCTCCCAGCTGAGCTACTCGCCCGTCGCGGGACGGTAGCACTCTCGA
This sequence comes from Gaiellaceae bacterium, assembly GCA_035550275.1. GTDB lineage: Bacteria > Actinomycetota > Thermoleophilia > Gaiellales > Gaiellaceae > PALSA-600. The sequence goes on from DASZPQ010000041.1 coordinate 8,310, forward strand.
AACGTGGGCTAGCCGAGGCTGAGCGCGTACACGAGCGAGGACTCACAGACCTGGCTCGGCGCGGCGCCGCGATAGGTCTTGTCTCCGGGCGCGATGCGCGCATTGAGCAAGGACGCTGAGATGCCGTCGAGCGGCGCCCGGGCGTAGAGGCAGATGTAGCCGACCCGGCCTTTGCTGTCGGCGTAGGAACACGAGAAATCACCGGGCATGGACGCGGAGGCGCTGCAGGCGCGAAGGTTGCCGTTCCAGCCGCGTAGGCCGCCCGCGCCGCTCTCCGGGATCGGGATCGAGCCGAACGTGGGCCAGAGCGCGTTCACCGGCACGGCCGGCCAGGGCCCGCTCTGGCTCGACGCCGTCGCATTGAGCCCGGCGATTCCGGCCATCACGACCACGACCGCGAGCAACGACACCAGCCGCCGATTTCGCATTGGCGGAGTGTGACTGAAATGCCACGGCCATAATGGGCTTGTGGACGTGATCGACGAGCTGCTGGCGAAGAACCGCGACTACGTCGCTCGCACGAACCACGAGCACCTCGACGTCCGCCCCTCGCTCCAGCTCGCGATCGTCACCTGCATGGATTCACGGCTCGACGTCTTCTCGGCGCTCGGCCTCGAAGACGGCCAGGCGCACATCCTGCGGAACGCCGGCGGCGTGATCACCGACGACGTGATCCGCTCGCTCGCGATCTCGCAGCGACGCCTCGGCACGCAGGAGATCGCGCTGATCCATCACACCGACTGCGGGCTCGAGCTGATCACCGACGACGGGTTCCGTGCCGAGCTCCAGGAGGCGACCGGCATGTCGCCGTCATTCGCGATCGAGTCATTCACCGATGTGGACGAGGACGTGCGCCAGTCGATCGCCCGGGTGCGACATTCGCCGTTCCTGCTCCACCGCGACCGCGTGCGCGGCTTCGTCTACGACGTCGACACAGGAGCGCTGCGCGAAGTCGAAGCGTAGGCGGGGCGACCGACGCCGCCCCGCCCTGATTCGCAGTGCTACTTGGGCTGCGCGGTGGTGCGCAGGTAGCGCTTGACCGTCTTGTACCCCGGGAAGCGCTCGGCGGCGTCCTCGTCGGAGACGGCGGTCGTGATGATCACGTCGTCGCCCTGGCGCCAGTCGGCCGGCGTCGCAACCTTGTGCTTCGCGGTCAGCTGGAGCGAGTCGATCGTCCGCAGGATCTCGCCGAAGTCGCGGCCCGTTGCGGCCGGATAGGTCAGCGTCAGCTTGACCTTCTTGTCGGGGCCGATCACGAAGACCGAGCGCACCGTCATCGTGTCGCTGGCGTTCGGGTGGATCATCCCGTACAGATCGGCGACCTTGCGGTCGGTGTCGGCGATCAGGGGGAAGTTCAGGCGGCCACCGGTGACGTCTTCGATGTCCTGCGCCCACTCCTCGTGGTTGTCGAGCGAATCGACGCTGACGCCGATCACCTTCGTGTCGCGCTTGCTGAACTCGTCCTTCAGCTTTGCGACGGCTCCGAGCTCGGTCGTGCAGACCGGCGTGAAGTCTGCGGGATGGGAAAAGAGCACGCCCCAGCCGTCACCGAGGTAGTCGTACAGATCGACCGTTCCCTCTGTCGTTTCAGCGGTGAAGTTCGGGGCCTCGTCGCCCAGCTGGATAGCCATCTTCTCTCCTAACTGTTGCGTTGAACTGCGTGTCTGCCGCGGCGATCAGGGAGCCGTCGCGGCCGGGATCAAACTCTTATGCTTCAAAAAGTATAGCGAAACCTTTTTCGCCGTTTTCCGCGACATTCCAATGATCTTCCCGCGTCCGGTCAGGCGGTGACCGAGGAAGCGAACCTCGATCGGAACGAGATTCTTACGTGTCATCACGAGCTGCACAAGAGGGCGGCTGGAGTGGTTGCTCACGTCGAAGATGTCGTCCGGCCGGCCGTGAATCCGCGTCGTCCCGACGAGCGTCGCCCGATCCGCCCTCAGGCGCGCATTGAGGCCGTTGGCGAGGAATCTGGGGCACGCGGAGAGCGCCGCGATGGCGGCGAGCTGGGCTGGACGCTGCGCCGGGCCGCTGAGACGGCGGACGTGGGCTCTGACGATCTGCAGCCGGAGCGTCCGGCCGACCTGGATCTCGTCGCGCGCGTGAACGACGACGCAGACCGCGGGCACGGCGCGGCCGCGGTCGAGCGTCAGCGACGTCCGAGCCTCGCGCATCGCGTCGAGGCGTCCGACCGCGCGCGCCGCGAGCTTCTGCGCGGCAGTGGGGCCGCCGAGTGTCGCCTGGAGCGCAAATGCGCCGGCCCCGATCGCGGCAGCGAGCAGCGCCCCGGCGAGCAACGGAACCGCCCACGCGAAGCGATCTCGCCTGCTCATGGGTAGCGGAGCTGAATCGTCACGGTCGCCGCGGCGAGCAGCACCGGGCAGGCGATGAGCACAATCGCGTTCACGGGTGCGTGCCGGCCCAGAACGGCGAGCCCCCAGAAGACCGGAAGCGCGAGCAGCCCGAAGCGGGCATCGGAGTCGAACGAGCCGCTCGCGAGCGGCATCAGCACGATCCCGGCGCCGGCGAGCACCCAGCCCCGCGGGATCCCGGCCCTGTACGCGACCATGAGCAGCCCCACGTAGAGCAGGCACGAGACAGCGTCGCGGTACAGCCAGCCGTCGTGGTGGTGCGACGCGTTCAGAAGCTGAACGACCGCCCGATCGGGGCCTGTGACCGCGAACGACCTCCCCCAGGCGCGTTCGGCCTTGCTCCACGCGAGCGGATCGCCGAGCTGCCACGCCAGATAGGCCGAGAACGAGGCGAGCGCAGCAGGCGCGGCAAGCACCGCTGCGACCGCCCGGCTTCGGCCTGACGTCGCCAGCGACGGCCAGCGGCGAATTGCGATCGCCGCCAGCGGCAGCACGAGAAAGATCCCTTCCGGCCGGGCGAGCGTCGCGCCGGCCGCGCAGATCGCAGCCGCCAGCGAGCGATCTCGCACTGCGAAGAGCCCCGCCAGCGCGACCAGCGGGAAGGCGATCCCCTCCGGGTAGGCCATCGAAAAGACGTAGCCGGCGGGGAACACCGCTGCGTAGAGCGCGGCCCGCCTGGCGTCCGATTCCGGCAAGAGCTCGCTCCCGAGCTCGTAGAGCGCGAGCAGCCCTGCGAGAAAGCCGAGATTCGCGCAGACGACCCCGGTCAAGAGGTAGGGGACCCCGATCGCATGCGCCGCTCGCTCGAGGATCGGCAGCAGAGGGAAGAACGCCGGGTTGCTGTATCTCCCCGGCACGAACAGGTAGCCGCCTGCCGCGATCAGCTTGTACCACCGGCCATCCCAGACCCCGAGCAGCGCAAACGGATGATGGAGCAGGCTCGGATGCCAGCGACGCCGTGGAAACCGGGTGATCTGAACGACGAGCGCGCAGGCGAACACGAGCGTGCGCGACACGAACCACCAGGCAACGACCTCTCGTCTCCCTGCACGAGCCACGGCGGTAGCCCGCGAGCGATACACGCGCGTCGATTCCCGAAGCGGGAGCGCGGAGAGGTCGGCCGTCATCTAGTCGGCTTCCTTCTACCTCCTCCGGCTCAACAGGAGGTCGGGCCTAACACGAACTCCGCGCCGCCTAACACGATCGGAGCGCCGCTCAACGCCTCGTTAACAGCTACTGCGTGCGCATCGGACCACGCCGCGACCAGCTCAGATGCAGCGGTTGAATCCGACGCCCCAGACCGAAACGGAGACGCAGGCGTGGAACGGATTCGTCTGGAAGCTGAGACCAGCGCCGAGGATCCTGCCCCAGCCGTTCCAGGAGAACGGTGTCCAGGTGCGGCCGTAGACGTTCGCCGAGCCGCTTCCGGCGACCGAGAGCCTCGGGTCGCTGCTCTGGACGGTGGCGCTCATGTGGTAGTTGACGTCGGCGTAGAAGGCGACGACGGCCAGCGAGAGCGTGCCCGTTTCGCCGTGGAACTCACCGGAAGACGGGCTCTGCGCCGTCGCCGAGAACGTTCCGTTCGAGTTGATGTTCACGTTGACGCCGAAGGAGAACCCGCCACTCGAGAAGTTGGCGTTCGCCTGGAGCTTCGTGTACCCGAGCGCGGATCCGCACTTCGGGATCGGCGCTGTGGGCACCGGCAGGAGCGGCTTGTTCAGGATCCGGAGGAATGTGTTCTGGACCATCACCTGGATCGCCTGAGCCTGGTAGGCGATCGTCTCCGGCGTCACTGCGAGGTTGCAGTTCGTGAAGACGACGTTGGCGTCGGCCTGCAGCACGCTCAGATCCAGCTTCGAGCTCGCACTCATGTAGTAGAGGCCGCCGACGATGCTCAGGCGGCCGGAGATGGAGAGCGCCGAGCCCGCGCTGAGGTTGACCTGGGCGGAGAGGCCCGCGTCCTCGGGGAAGTTGCTCAGGTTGAACTGGGCGTTCGCGACGCTGTAACCCCCGAGCGACACGTTCCCGGAGCCGGTCAGGCGGTAGCGCGGGCTGCCGTTGTCGTAGTTGAACGTTCCGGCGACCGAGATGTTCGAGCCGAGGCCCGACAAGGTCGCTTTGCCCGTGATCGCGAGCGCCGAGCCGGTGCGGGCGACGCTCGCCGTCACCATGCTGGAGATCCCGACCACATTCAAGTTGCCGGTGCCCGAGAGCGAGAAGTCGCCGTTGCCCGACCAGGTTCCCTTGACCGCGATCGAGTTCTCGCTACCGGTGCCGAGCAGCTGGATGACCGCGCCGACGTTCAGCCACGGTGTCGCGGCGGCGCGCCCGACCTCGACCGTGCCGATCGTCTTGTAGCCGCCGAAGGTGAGCGTCACGTCCTTCGCGCTGAGCAGGAAGTCGCCGGCTTGCGCATTGACCTGCGTCCCCCCGGGGCCCGCAATCTTGGTTCCAGCCGGCACGGTCCCGTAGTAGGCGGCCCCGGTGATACGAGCGCTGAAGACACCGCTCAAGCCCACGGTCGCGGTGACGTTGACCGCGCCCGGCTTGATGCTCACAACTGCGTCAGTGAGCGGGACGCCGCCGGCGCTTGCCTTGACCGTCGCATCGAGCGTGAACGGCCGGCTCGTCGAATAGTCGAGCTTGAACGTGCCGTCGAGCTTGAGGCCGTTCGTGCCACCGACATTGATCGACGCGATGATGTTCGCCTTCGCCTCCGTCAGCGCTCCGTTGGCCATGCTCAGGGCGATGTCGGCGCTGGCCGTCGAGCCGAGGAGATCGACCGACCCCTTCGCGGTGAAGGCGAGCTTCGACGTCGCCCCGGTCTCGATATGGGCCGTGACCGCGATCTTGTTCAGCGTGACGACGTTCGCGATCGAAAGCTTGTCCAGCGAGCCCTTGAAGTCGGCGATCGTCGTCGTGCCGTTTTGCGCGTATGAGCCCTCGAGATGGACGTTCGTCCCGAGGATGTTGGCGTCGCCCACGAAGCCGACGTTGACCTTCCCGGCCGAAAGGGAGACGTTCAACTGCGCGTTGTTCAGGGTCAGCCCGCCGGCCGAGAACGCGCCGATCTTGACCTGGCCGTCGAAGGCGAACGGAGAGAAGCCGAGTCTCGCCGCGACGGCGACCTTGACCCCGGCGATCGCGCCGTCGAAGTTGAGCGACAGGCCAGGCTGGTAGACAAAGACGCCAACCTTGCAGCCGCTGGGCGCGATCTGAAGCTCGAACTGCTTCGCGGTCAGCACCCCGTTGCCGACGCTGAGCACGTTCTTGCCGGTGTTCGTCGGGTCCGTGATCTGGATCCCGAGACACGGGTTCGTCAGCGAGATGTTCGCGACGAGCGTCGTCTGGGTCCCACTGGGCACGCCGAGCGGGCTCGTGATCGTGCCCGGCAGGATCGCGTTCGCCCCGAAACCGACTCCCGGCACGAGCGTCGCGAGATTCAGCGAGAAGGTCACCGCGAGCTGGTTCAGCGTCAGATCCTTCGCGCCAAATGCGTTCTTCCAGCCGCCGGTGGCTGTGGCGTCGAGGCTCAACGAGCCCGTGACCGTCTGATTCGTCGGCGAATAGCCGACTTCGACCAGGAGATTGATCTTGCTGGCGGGCAGCGACGAGGTCGCCGCGACGTTCAGGTCGGCGTGACCGCCCATCGCCAGGTTGAAGACAACGCCCTTCTTCTCGAGCGAGATGTAGACGCCGGCGAGCTGGATGTTCGTCGACGTCGTGGCCGACCCGTAGAGATAGGTGGCCGGCGGAACCGCGAACTCCATCTTCAGCGCGAAGTCACCCGTCGAGGTGTTGATCGAGCCGGAGGCGCGGCCGCTCACGTCGGCCGGCAGCTTCAGCGCCGTCTTCAGCCACGACGGGGTGGCGAAGGAGCCGGTCATCTGGAAGGTGCCCGCCGGAATCGGCAGCGTCGTGACGGCCTTCGTGATCGGGTCGGTGACCTTCAACGAGGTGTCGAAGGACGACCAGCCGACGATCGAGTCGCTGAGCTTGGAGCCGTCGCCACTCGATCCCGGGAGCGTGTACGAGCCGAGCTGGGCTGCGACCGCCCAGCCGGCGCTCGAGTACGACGCCTCGATGGTCTGGATCTTCCCGAAGACCGGCAGGGTCGCAGAGCCGGTCAGCCTGACCTGGAGCCCCTGCGGATCGACCGCTGACGACGTGAGCACGGCAGTTCCGGCCGGAGGCGGCATCCCCTTCGAGAGCTCGATCTTCGTGCTGTCGATCGAGATGCCGGCGCCGATGTTCAGCGGCTCCGCGAGGGTCGCGGCGACGCTGAAGGCGCCGCCCGGCAGCGCGAGCACGCCGCGGAGGGCTGTCTTTACCGTGCCGACGCTCGGGAGCGTGACGGAGACGTTGCCGCTCAGGTCCATGAAGATCGATGCGCCGGTGGTCGGGCACGGAGCGCCCGTGTCCGGGCAGGTGTTCCCGATCGCGAGCGAGAGATTCGAGACCGAGACGGAGCTCGTCGGAGACCACGTGCCCTGCGGCGTCGCCTTCAGCGAGAACTCGTACTTGTCGTCCTTCGCCGAGATCGCGCCGGTGACGTCGCTCGGGGCCAGCGTCAGGCCCGGAACCGGCGACCAGGACGAGGTGCCGGTGCCGGTCGCCGTCAGCGACCAGTTCTTCGGATTGTCGTAGGCCAGCTTCACGCCGACGCCGAGCGAGCCCGATGCGCCGGAGACCTCGACGACGCCCTCGCCGGTCAACCCGAGCGAGTCGGCGGTCGGCGCGATCGCGACGTCGAGCGTCTTGATCGAAAGGCCGGGCGTGATCGTGATCGGCGCCGTGATGCTGCCCTTGATCGCAAGCGCGATCGGGCCGTCCGGCGTGTCGCGCTTGACCGAGCCGCTCAGCTTGACGGCGCTTCCCTGGAGCTGGATGACGCGCTCGAGATCGGCCGTGAGCGAGAAGGTGCCGTCGCTCGAAACAGCGCCGGTGATCCCGATCGTCGGCTTCTCGGAGTCCGGGCTCGTGTCGCTGCCGGGGCCGATCGCGTCGCTCGAGAGCGTGGCGCTCGTGCCGCCGCCGCCGGTATCGAAGGTCAGGGTCGTGGTCGCGGTCCAGCCGGAGGGCAGCGGGATGAATGCGAGGCCCGAGCCGCTGACCGCGCCTTCGAGCGCGACGTCACTCGACCCGGTGCCGCTCCCGAACGGCAGCGTCATCGACGAGCCGTCCTTCAGCGACAGCGTCGGGGCGTTCCAGGCCGCGGGGCCTTCGAGCGTCCCGGCCGTGATCTCGATTCCGTCCTTCGAAACCGAGCCGGCGACACCGGTCAGCTTCAAGACCGAGCTCACGACCAGCGACGAGTCGGAGAAGGAGAGCGTCGTGCCGGAGAGGCAGCCGCTCCCGGTGAGGCTGACTCCGGAGAGGTTGAGCTCGATCCCGCCCGGGAGGCTCTGCGAGAAGCTCCCCTTCGCTGCGTCCTTGACCAGGCTGCAGAAGATCGCCGGGAGGTTCGAGGCGGTCGTCGTCGTCGTCGCCGCCGACGTGGCAGTGCCGGTCGTCGTGGTTGAGCTCGTGGTCGTCGTGGTGCTGGTCGTGGTCGTGGTCGTCGTGACCGGGTCGGCGTTCAACCCGTGCACGAGCCGCAGCGACTTCTTCTTCACGACGGGCGCCTTCGGAACCGGCGTCCGCGCGCCCTTGCCGCGAAGCACCTCGGCGGGAGCGGGAATCTTCTCCTTCTCGCTCATCACGCCCTCCGACACCTTCGTCTGATGCTCGTTCTGAAGGGAGAATCCGGTCGATGACGACGGATCCGGGAGATCCTTGATCCGGACGAACTCGCTTGCCGAGGCGCTGCCGTCGGTCACGGTGAGCTGGAAGACGAGCACCGTCGGCTTCGAAACGAGCGGCGCGGTGAACTCTGCGTCCGCGCTCGACGGCGACGTCGTCCCAGCGGGCTGGTTGAGCCAGGTGACCCGCGGTGTGATCGAGGTACAACGGCCGCCCGAGGTCGCCGCATCGGACGAGCTGAGGCAGCGCTGCGTCCACGTGTAGGTGAGTCCGAGGCCGCTGCCACCGCTCCCGTCGCCCTCGAGGGTCACGGTGGTCGGAGTCAGCGCTTCACTCGCCTTGACCAGCGGAATGTCGTCGAAGACGATCTTGTTGGGCGCCTTGATGATCGCGCGCAGCGTCGAGCGCGGGACGATCTGCTCGGCGGCCTTGGCCTCGCCGAGCGCGCGGTCGGTGCCGTCGTTCGCGTGCGCGCTGAGCGTCAGCTTCTTGCCCGCGGTGCGCGAGCCGAAGGCGAGCGTGGTGTGGATCGGGCTGAGGGTCTCGCCGGCGACGTCGTCGCCCTGGCGCGAGGTGCATTTCCCGGTGAGCTTGTTCGGCGCGGTCTCGCAGTTCCAGCCGGTCGCATCGATCGCGGTCAGCAGCGATCCGGCCGGAGCATGGAGGCCGACCGAGACCGGATTGCTCGTGGTCTTGTCGCCCTGGTTCTTGACGGTGACCGTGAACTTGCCAAGTCCGCCTGCGGTCGGCAAGAGATCGGTGGAAAGATCGGTGAAGAGGCTCGGCTTCGCCTGGGCCACCGTGACGAGCACCGGCAGATCGCGCGCCTTCGGCGACCCGGCTGCCGTCAGGCGAACGCTGGCGCCCCAATCGGTTCCTGCCGGCGTTGCCCTGCTCGGCGTGACCGTGACCGTCGGGCCCGGAATCGTGGCGGCCGGGTTGACGGCGGATCCGAGCGTGACCGTGCAGTCGAGCGTCGGTGCCGCACCAGCAGTGTCGGTGCAGTGCCAGCCTGCCGGCGTGCGGATCGAGTCGACCTTCACACCTGCGCCGAAGCGCTGATAGAGGGCGATATCGCTGCCGGCCTCCATGGGTGCGCCACCCGAGTTGCGCACGTCGAGCTCTTCGGTGAACGGCGAACCGGTCTCGATTGCCGCCGGCGACCCGTCGGTTGCCGGCGCGAGCGCGATCACCGGGCTCGTCGTCCGCTGCAGCACGAGGCTCGGGAAACCGACATCCGACTGGAGCACGAAGACCGGAACGCTTCCGAGACTCGGGTGCGCCGTCGCGTTCTGATTGTCAGCCTGCGCTGTGAAGGTGATGTTGCCCGTCTCGGGACGAGCGTTCGGCGCCGCCTCGTAGTTCATCGCGAGGTGCAGCGTTCGGGCGGGCGGAATCGTCACCGTGCCGAGCGGCGTGCAGTGGAGCAACTGCTGGGACTCCACCGTCGGGCTCGACGCGCACGTCCACGGGACCGCGGCGCCGGCGGGCGCCTTCTCGGTCATGCTGATGAACATCAGGTTCGAAGGCATGACCGCGTCGACGACTAGGCCAGAGCTCGCAGCTCCGTTCCCGAGGTTCGCGATGTCGACGTCGACCGTGCTCTTCGTCGAGCCCGGCAGCAGCTCGTCGACGCCACCAGCCGTGTGCGCCTCGACGCGCAGGTCAGAGCCCGCCCGCGCGTTGACCAGGACTTCGTTCGGGTACGTCGACGTGGCTGTCTTCCCACCGACGCTCCGGCTGCTGATCCCGATCGTCCAGTTCGTCGTCTCGCTCTTTCCGCCGATCGGAAGCTTCAGCGCGTCGACACCTGCGGTGCTCACGTCATACGTGAGCGTCAGACGCGGTGTCAGCGCGCCGACACCAAGCGTGCCGCTATAGACGCAGCTCGGCGACGACGACTGGCTCCCGGAGCAGTTCCAGCCTGTGCCGGTCGCCTTCCAGCCCGAAACGAGCCCGGGCGGCAGGACGTTCAGAAGGTCGATCGATGTCGCGGGCCCCGCGCCGACGTTGATGAACTCGAGCTTCTCGGTCGCGACTCCGCCGCCTGAGATCCCCGTCTCGGCCTCGATGTCCGGGAAGAGCTCGGGGCCGGTCTCGGTCGTGGAGACGGTCGTTCTCGCAGTCACCGACTGATCGGTCGTCGCGATGTTCCCCGGCGCCGACAGCGATGAGCGCAACGAGAGCTTGGTCCCACCTGCGGCCGGTTTGAAGGTCGAGTCGACGTTGAACCGAACGATCGACGAGATGACCGCGCCGGCCGGCAGAACAACCGGCTTGCTGCCTGACTGGTACGTGCACACGACGATCTGCGCCGAGGGCTTGCAGACCCAGGTCGTCCCGCCCGGCGAGCCCTTTGTGCCGGGGAAGCCGAGGATTCCCTTGCGCGTGTTCAGATCCGAGATCCCTGCGTACGAAAGTCCGGAGGGAACGTGGAACGTGAGCGTGACCGGGCGGCCTGCAGTCGTCGCGTCCGCGCCGTCGTTCGAAACCACGATGAAGAACTGCGCCGCACCACCCGGGACGGTGCTCTGCGTTCCGGCTTGCGAGATCAGTCGCGCATTGACGCCGGCCGGAGCTTTGGCGGACGCCGGCAACGAGCCGACATTGTCGGGAGGCGCGACGACGACGTCGCTCGGCGAAACGGTCGGGATCGCCGTGGTCGCGTCCATGCCTGCAACGGCGGCACGCCTCGACGACGAAACCCGTCCTTGAGCCCCACTCGCCGTGAGAGCGACGACCAACGCAGCGACGGCCCACGCCGTGCCCAATGCCCCCAAACGCACCCGGCGGCGTCCACGCCACCCTGGTTCGTGCCTGCCAGTACTCACCCGCGGCAGAACCTAGCGCGTTCTGCACTCTCATGCAGAACTAGATGCCAGAAACCCTCGAAAGAGGCACTACCCCGAACGAAGCTAGTACAAACCTTCGCGCCGCGCGTAGCGCTCGGCGCGCGCGCGGTCATACTCCTCAGCGTCGAACTCGGGATCGTTCAACGACCGAAGAATCTCCCCCGAGCTCGGAAGGTCCGAGCGCTCGATGTGATGCGCGGGATTCCAGAGATCCGAGCGAATCAGCGCCTTCGAGCACTGCGTGTAGGCCTCCTCGATCGAGACGAGGATCCCGAGCTTGGGGATCGATCCTTCGACCGCGCTCGGCGCGAGCAGCTCCTGGTCGTCCGTGATCACTCCGAGGCCGTTGACGCGAAACGAGTCGCCGACGCCGGGGATCAGAAAGAGCAAGCCGATCGACGGATCGCCGAGCAGGTTTGTCAGCGTGTCGGCGAGCTTGTTGCCGGGACGCTCGGGAATCAGCAGCGTCCGGTCGTCGAGGATCCGCACGAACGAAGGCGGATCTCCGCGTGGCGAGACGTCGATCCCTCCGCCCGGCATCTTCGTCGCGACACAGACGAACGGCGAGCGCTCGATGAACTGGCGTGTCAGCTCGTTCAGGTGGTCTGAGATCTTGGAGACGACAACCTCGGCGGGCGTGCCGATGATCGCGCGAAGCTCGTCCTCATCCGTGATCCTCCGCACGGTCTCCATCTGGCAAAGACTACTCGGTCGGTTTCTTCGGCCAGCTTCCGCGCCGAAGGAGCCTCTAGTCTCCCTGCAGTGAGCGAGACGGAAGAGCTGGGACGTGGCGGCCGCTTGCGAGGCGGAGCTGCAGGCGAGCTCGTCGCCGCCGCATACGCGGCCGAGAGCGCGCACGGCCCACGACTCGCTCGCGGCCTGTCTCTTGCTGACCTCGCCCATGCGGTCGCGCTCGTCGAGGGTGGTGACCTCGAGGGCGAGGACGCAAAAGCGCTGCTGCGTGGGCTGCTCGAGCTGCACGCGATCCCCGGCCCGGATTTTCCGTGGGACCCCTCGCTCGGCGATGCGTTCAACGCGCGCGAGGCCGAGCTCGAGCGGCGGGTCGGCCGCTCGGCGGCCGGCTGGCTGAGCGCAGGGCGTCCGCGCCGTGAGGCGTTCCGCGTCGGGATCCGGCTCACCGCGCGCACCGGCGTTCGCGAGCTGCACGACGCCCTCGTCGACCAGGCTGCCGCGCTCGCGCGCCACGCGCGCGAGACGGCCTCGGCGCTCGCAACCGACTACACCTATCTTCAGCCCGCGCAGCCGACGACGGTCGGCCACCTCCTGCTCGCCTACGCCTACCCGGCGCTCCGCGACAGCGACCGTGCCCGCGCGTCGCACGCAGGACTCGGCGCCAGCGTCGCCGGGGCGGGCGGAAGCGCCGGCTCACGCTGGGCGATCGACCGGGCGCGGCTCGCGGAGCTGCTCGGCTGCGACGGGCTGATCGAGCACGCGAAGGACGCTGCCTGGCAGGCCGACGTCTACGTCGAGCTGCTCGCAACGCTCGCGATCGCCGCGACGCATCAGAGCCAGCTCGGCCAGGATTTCGAGATCTATGCGAGCCAGGAGTTCGGCCTCGTCGAGCTGGCCGACGCGCACAGCCGTGCGAGCGCGCTGATGCCGCAGAAGAAGAACCCGTATGCGCTCGCTGCGATCCGCACGCAGGCGGGCCAGGCGGCCGGCGACGTCACGAGCGCGCTCGTCGCGCTGCATACGGGCTCGGCGCGGACGGATCACTTCCACCTGCTGAACGGGACGATTCCGCGGGCGCTCGACGAGGCCGTCGCGATCGCGCGGCTCACCGCGTCGGTGCTGGACGGGATCGAGCTGCACACGGAGCGGTTCGACGAGATTGCGCGCGAGAGCTTCGTGACCGCGGCCGATGTCGCCGACGTGCTCGCGCTCACTGGCGAGCTCGACTATCGCAGTGCGCATAAGGTCGTCGGCCGCGCGGTGCGCGACCTCGTCGAGGCCGGCGAGCCGCCATCGGCGCTCACCCCGGCACGGCTCTCCGCCGCCGCCGAGGCTACGATCGGCCGCCCGGTCGAGCTCGACGAGGCAACCCTGCGCGACGCCCTCGATCCAGCAGCCTGCGCCGCCGCGCGGAAGCAAACGGGCTCTTCCTCCGAGATGGCAATGGAAACGATGCTCGCGGAGATCGAGATGACGCTCGCCGAGCACGAAAGCTGGAGCAAGGCCGCACGTGAGCACGAGTCAGCCGCAGAGGCAGCACTGCTCGCCCGCGCGCGCGAGCTCGCATAACGCTATCGCCACCCTACGCTGAGATGTGCCGAGACTGTGGCGCGGCGCGCTTTAGTCCGAGATCGCACCTTTGATCCCTGCCCGGCATCGCTCCTCCGCGCAATCAGTCTGATTCGCCGTTCGCGATCGCGCGCGACACGGCCGCGATCGCGCTGAGCTTGTCAGCGATCGCCCGATCGAGGAACGTCAGTGCTTTGCCACGGTACTGGGACTCGACCTGCGTGGTGCCGCCATCGGCGATCTCGACGTAGCCCTCGACATGTCCGTCGAGGGTTCGATCGTCATCGGCTGTCTGAATGCACTCGGCCGCGACGAACATGAACACGCGCTTGCGACGCTGCGAGCTATGTCTAAGCGAGCTGGCAGGAGAGCGCGTAGGGGCTCGCGACGGCTGCTAATCCTCGAGCCGAGCTGGACTTGGCCGGGCGTGGACTGTGTAGGCGCCGATGCGTTCGAAACCGAGCTTGGAGTAGACAGCTTCGGCCATTGGGGACGATTGCAGCCAGCCGGTGCCGGCGCCTGCAGTGAAGCTCTGACGGATGGCGTAAGCCGTGATCGCGGCCGCATATCCGTGGCCTCGATGCTCAGTGGGAGTCGCAACGTTGAAGATCCCGACAGTGCCGCTTCGGATGTAGCTAATGGCGGTTGAAACAGGCTGATCATCGGCGCTGGCGAGGTAGTAGTCGATGCCAGGCATGGCCGCCAAGTCATCGCCGTAAAGGGTGGAGAGCCACTCAGCAGGTGCTCCGAATCCTCGAGCTGCGAGGTCGAGTGCGACCGCGCGGCCGTCTGGATCGTTCGCCTTCTCGAGTCTCGCGTCGATGGTTGGCACTTGCAGGCGATCAGGACTGACCGTCATTGCCGGCAGTGCGGTCGTATCTGTGAGTCCAAGCCTCTTTGCTTCGCGGATCAGGTTTGGCTGCAGATCGTCATGCGTCGTCACCCCCGGCCACGCCCCTGAGGCGTCGATCTCTGCGATCACGGCTTCGAGGTCGGTGGAGGCTTCGAGATCGTTGTTGCCGTTTGCCCAGATGCCGTTGAAGGAGGGCACCGGAAAGCTCGGGTAGGCGATCACGATGTACCCGTCACGCTGCTCGAAGCGCGCGTCTGGAAGTTGTCGGACAAGCTCGGCAAAAGCTCCGGTCAGCCAGCCATGGAACTGTTCGATGCTCGACACGGCATCGATCTTAATTCACCCCGGCTTTCGATACATTCGCGATGAAGCTCTTTTTGGGGATTGCTACGTCCACTCCTAGGCCCACAGTCAGGCCGTGGCATTGCTACCCAGGAAGCGCGGGCAGCGCCTTGATATCGGCCGCGATCTGATCTTTCTGCCGCTCGGCGGCTGTCCACAGTGACTTGATCGCCTCGATCCGGCGTGTGTTCGTCTGGTTTGTCGGCAGGTCGCCGATCGAGTTCGTCGTCGCTTCGAGTGCGCCGAGGTCGCTGTCGATTGTCTTGTCCGCGTTCTCGACTCGGGTGACGAGGCGCGCGATCTCGTGGAGGAGGGTAAGCGCCTTGTCGCGTTGACTGCCGGGCAGCTGTGCGCTCGCTTTCTCCGCTTCTCCCGCGAGTCGTGCGACGCCTTCGAGGAAGATGAGCGCGCCGGTCATGTTGTCACGGTCGGCGCTGATCTCGAAATGGTTGTGCAGCGGATGCTTGGGGTTCATCAAGCGAGCTTCGTCCTCTTTTGCCAACTTGAGATCTTCTGCGAGGTGATCGAGAAGTGGCTCCTTCGTTTCCGTGGTCGTCGTACTCGCGGGAGTCGACGCGCCGCACGTCGAGCCGGTGTCGGGGGCGCGGTCACTCCACTTGACGATGAAGAAGATCTGCTTGATCGGGCCGCCCCCGGTCGAGCTTGGGTCGTTCGTGATGAAGCTGGCGTTCACCTGCAACGTCTGGCAGCCCGGCTTCGACTGCACGCCGCTCGGCAACAGAAGCGCTGAGCCCCAGTCCGACGAGCCATTTCCGAAGATCGGCTGAGCTGCGGGCGCTTTGGTCGATGCGTCGTAGACCGTCCAGGTGAAGTCCTGAGCCTTCAAGTTGGCGGCGCCGATTGCGAAGCTCGCCCCGCCGCCTGCCTGCGCGCAGAGGGGCGCTTCAAAATTGAAGGTCACCGTCTTCCCGAGCGACCCGTAGCCCGCCTCGTACTTCG
>DASZPQ010000042.1:0-24297 GCA_035550275.1 Gaiellaceae bacterium
GTTGGCATGCGCGATCACGTCCTCAGGCCTACACCGCCGTGCGTTCGAGCTCGGCGTTGTAGGCCCCGGTTTGAGCGGCGCTGTTCAGCGACGCGCGGTGGTGGAGTGCGCGCTGCGCGCTCTCGACGTTCTCCGGGACGCCGCGCCATGCCTTCTGGGCGGGAGCCTGCAGGGCGCGCCCGAAGGAGAACGTGAGCGCCCACGGATGCGGGCCACGCTGGTTGATCGCGTTCAGATGGGCCGTCGCGTCCTCGTCCGACTGGCCGCCCGAGAGGAAGACGATCCCGGGGACGGCCGCCGGCACGTGGCGGTAGAGCACCTCGAGCGTCCTCTGCGCTACCTCGTCGACACCGGCCCGGCTCGACGCCTCGTAGCCGGAGAGCACCATGTTCGGCTTCAACAGCGTCCCGCGGAAGTCGATCCGCTGGTCGTGCAGCTCGGTGTAGACGGCCTGAAGCACCCGGCCGGTCGCTTTCGCGCTCTCCTCGATCGTGTGGTCGCCGTCCATCAGCACCTCCGGCTCGACGATCGGGACGAGACCTGCCTCCTGCGCCAGGGCGGCGTAGCGGGCCAGCGCATGCGCGTTCACCCAGACGCACTCCTCGCTCGGCCGGCCGCCGCCGACCGAGTAGGTGGCGCGCCATTTCGCGAAGCGCGCGCCGAGGCCGCGGTACTCCTCGAAGCGCTCGCGGAGGCCATCGAGGCCCTCGGTGACGGTCTCGCCCGGTGCGAGCGCGAGTGGCTTCGCGCCCTTGTCGACCTTGATCCCGGGGATGATCCCCTGCGCCGCGAGCAGCTCGGGAAACGGTGTCCCCTCGGTCGAGCTCTGACGGAGCGTCTCGTCGAAGAGGATCACGCCACTGATGAACTCCGCGACGCCCGGCGTCGTGAAGAGCAGCTCGCGGTAGAAGCGGCGGTTCTCCTCGGTCGACTCGACGCCGATCGCATCGAAGCGCTTCTTGATCGTTCCGGAGCTCTCGTCGGCGGCGAGGATTCCCTTGCCGGGTGCGACGAGCGCTCGTGCGGTGTCGTGGAGCTCGCTCATGATTCCTTCCTTCCGGGAAGTGGTAGATGTCCGTCTTCGGCGTCACGCTCGCAGCGCGCGAGCAGCTCCGCCCACTCGCTGTCGATCTGGGCCTGGATCTCCTCGACGTGACCGCGGTTCTCGGGCCGGAGCAGGTGCTTGAACCGCACCTGGCTCTCGATCCACTTCTCGATCGGAACCGGGCGCTCGGGCAGGTAGGTCAGGCGGTAGCGGCCGCGGTCGACCTCGTAGAGCGGCCAGAAGAGGCTCTCGACGGCAGTGTCGAGGATCCCGTTTCCGAACCGGGGCTCGTGACCCCAGCCGACAGGACAGTCGGTGAGCACGTTCAGGAACGAGGGGCCGTCAACCGCCGCGGCGCGCTCGACCTTCATGCTCAGGTCGTGCCAGTGCGAGGCGATTCCCTGGGCGACGTACGGGACGTGATGGCCGATCGCGATCGCCGTCATGTCCTTCCGCTTCTGGGCCTTGCCGAAGCTCTCGGACCCTGCCGGGCTGGTGGTCGTCGAGGCGCCGAATGGCGTCGCGCCGGAGCGCTGAATGCCGGTGTTCATGTACGCCTCGTTGTCATAACAAACGAACATGAACCTGTGCCCGCGCTCGAGCGCACCGGAGAGCGCCTGCAGGCCGATGTCGTAGGTGCCGCCGTCGCCGGCGAACGTGACGACGGTGATCTCCTCATCGTCCGGCAGCGCGTGGCGGCGGCGGAGCGCTTTCTGCGCGCTCTCGATCCCGCTCGCGACGGCGGCGGAGTTTTCGAACGCGACATGGATCCAGGGAACGTTCCAGGCGGTCGTCGGGTAGCGCGTGGTCGCGACCTCGAGGCAGCCCGTGGCGTTCACGACGACGACCGGGCCCTTGATCGAGCTGAGCACGGTGCGCACGACGAGCGGGATGCCGCAGCCCTGACAGAGGGCGTGGCCGCCGCGAAGCGGAGCAACGCCGCCTTCGTTCTCGACCAGCAGCTTCAGGCGTGCCATGACTCTCCTCTCACACCGACGTGGGCAGGGGCGCCGCCGGCGAAGATCGCGCGGATCTCCTCCGGATGCAAATCGCGTCCGCCGAGGCCGTAGACATGGCCTTCGAGCTCGCTGCCGCTGCCATAGAGCGCGGCGGCGACTTCGGCGTGGAGCGGCGGGAAGCTGCCGGGCGAATCGGCGCGGTCGAGCACGACGACCCGTCCGACATCTGAGAGTGCAGCGGCGATCGCCTCCGCAGGAAACGGGCGAAACGAGAGGATCTCGAGCAGTCCCACGGCCTCGCCTTCGTCGCGGAGATCGTCGACGACGTCCTTCACGGTCCCGGCGGTGGAGCCGAGCGCGACGATCGCGCGCTCGGCGCCGTCGAGCCGGTAGGCCTCGATCGTGGCGTAGCGCCGTCCCGAGAGCGTCTCGAACTCGGCGGCGAGCTCGCCGAAGACGCCGAGCGCCGCGGTGAGCGCTGCGCCCTGCTGGCGGCGCAGCTCGTAGTAGTAGTCGGGCATCGCGAACGGCCCGTGTGTGGTCGGCGAGCCGGTGTCGAGCATCGAGTGCGGAATCCGGTACTCGCCGACGAAGGCCGCGACGGCATCGTCGTCGAGCAGCGTGACCGGTTCCGCGGAGTGCGTGATCGTGAACCCGTCGAGGCAGACGAGCACGGGCAGCAAGACGTCCGGATGCTCGGCGAGCCGCGGCGCGATCACCGTCAGGTCGTAGGCGGCCTGGGCGTTCTCCGCGAAGAGCTGCACGACGCCCGAGTCGCGGATCAGCATCGAGTCCGAATGGTCGCAGTGGATGTTGATCGGGCCGGAGAGCGCGCGGTTGCCGAGCGCCATCACGATCGGGGCCCTCATCGACGCGGCGATGTAGACGATCTCGGCCATCAGCGCGAGCCCCTGCGACGAGGTTGCGGTCATCGTCCTCGCACCGGCGAGCGCCGCGCCGACCGCGGCGCTCATCGCCGAATGCTCGGACTCGACGTCGACCAGCTCTGCCTGAGCTCGGCCGTCGGCGACAAACTTGGCAAACCCCTGGATGATCGGCGTCTGCGGCGTGATCGGGTAGATCGGCACGACATCGGGGTCGATCTGCCGCATCGCGTTCGCAACGGCGGCGCCGCCGGTGAGGAGCTCGCGGGCATTCATCGCGTCACCCCGAGGGCCGGCAGCGGAGTGTCCTCGGCGACCATCGCGATCGCATCGACCGGGCAGACCTCCTCACAGATCTCACAGCCCTTGCAGTAGTCGAAGTCGAAGCCGACGAACGTCGTCCCGTCGAGCAGGATGGCCGAGTCCGGGCAGTGCAGCCAGCAGAGCAGGCAGTTGACGCACTTCGAGAGCTCGGCGGACGGCTTCACGCCGGTGCGCCAGGCGCCGGTGTGCGGCTGCTCGGCGTCGGCGGCGATGACGGTGCCGCCGGGCTCGAGCTCGCTCCAGGACTTCAGTTCAGCCATGCGTGCCCCCTGGCGACGGCGGCCGAGATCTCAGCTGCGCCGAGCTTCCCGCCGAGTGCCTTCACGGCCGCCTGCTGCACGAGCTCGAGGGAGGGAGTTCCGAGCTCTGCCGCGACGGCCCCGAGCATGACGAGGTTCACGAAGGCCGAGCCCTGCTCCGCTGCGAGCCGCACTGCCGGTACGCACCTCACGTGGAGTCCGGCCAATTCGGTTGGCGGCTCGTCGCCGTTGACGAGGATCGTGCCGCCCTGCTTCAAGCCTTCGCCGACCTTGACCTCGTGCAGGAGGGAGGGCTCGAGCACGACCACCACGTCCGGATCGGTGATCCCGTCGTGACGGCGAATGGGCAGGTCGGCGAATCTGGTGTAGGCGCGGAGCGGAGCTCCGCGGCGCTCCGGCCCGTACTCGGGGAAGGCCTGCGCGCTCTTCCCGTCTGCAAGCGCAGCGAGTGCGAGTGCCTGGGCGGCGGTCTTCGCGCCCTGGCCGGCTCGCGCATGCCAGCGGATCTCGATCAGCTTGTGCACGAGAGCCACCTGTCGATTGCGCGTGCCGCAAGCTTTCCTTCTCGTACAGCTTCGACGACGCTGGCGCCGCGGTTCGTGACGTCCCCGCCGGCAAAGAAGCGGGGGTTCGACGTCTGCCCGGTTTCCGGGTCGATCTTCAGGGCGCCGTGGTCGAACTCGATCCCGTCGATCCAGTCGGTGAGCTCGGTCCGGGGGCGCTGGCCGATCGCCTTGATGACGGTGTCGGCGGGGAGCGTGAACTCGCTTCCATTGACCGGCGCGGGACGGCGCCTGCCGCTTTCATCCGGCTCGCCGAGGCTCATCAGACGGCATTCGACCGCGTCGAGCCGATGCGTGCCGAGGAAACGGACCGGCTCGGCAAGCCAGAGGAAGCGCACACCCTCGGCCTCGGCTTCTGCAACTTCGTGGGCATACGCGGGGATCTCCGCCCGGGTGCGCCGGTACACGATCGTGACCAGCTCGGCCCCCATGCGAATCGCCTCGCACGCGACGTCGATGGCGGTGTTGCCGCCGCCGATCACGACCACCTCGCGTCCGATCCTCGGAGGCGTCCCGGTCTTGATCGCCTCGATGAACGGGAGCGAGTTCCAGACGCCGGGGAGGTCGTCGCCGGGATACGGCACGTTCGTGTCCGCCCCGAGCCCGACGCCGAGGAAGACGGCGTCTGCGCCGGCGATCGCTTCGAGGGCGTCCGGTGCGCTGCTCGGCGTTCCGAGACGAAACTCGACTCCGAGCGCTGTGAGCGCGGCTGCTTCGGCGGGGAGTGGATCGAGCTGCTCGCGATAGGGCGCGATGGCGTAGCGGACGAGCCCGCCGACCTCGTCGTGCTCGTCGAAGACGATGACCTTGTGGCCGAGCGCGGCGAGCTCGCCGGCGCACACCATCCCGGAGGGGCCGGCGCCGATCACTGCCACGGAGCGGTTTGTGGCTGGGGCGCGCTCGCGCAGGCGCGGCTCGTCGCTCGTAAGCACCGCATCGGTCGCGTAGCGCTGGAGCGAACCGATCGCGATCGGCTCGCGCCCTTCATGCTGGAGCACGCACGCGCCCTGGCAGAGGACTTCGACAGGACAGACGCGCGAGCACGTCCCACCGAGCAGGTTCTCGGCGAAGATCGTCTGCGCCGCCTCTTCGACGTCGCCGTCCGCCAGCGCGGCAACGAACCCGGGAACGTCGATGCCGGCGGGACACGCGAGCGTGCAGGGCGCTTTCGCGTATGGGCCACCGCAACCGAGGCAGCGATCGGCCTCGAGCAGCGCCAGCTCCGGTGAGAGCGGCGGCCGCAGCTCGCGGGTTAGCGCGGCGTCGATGTGGTGCGTGCTGGCCATCACGACGAGTGTCGTCCCTGCAGCCTCAGCGGCAATCGGGCGATCTGCGGAATGCGGTTGCGGGAAAGCCGCAGAACAGAGATTGCGGGGAATTCGCGAGCGGTTCGGTAGTTCACCGGTCGTCGCGAACGCGGTACGCCGGAATACTCATTGTCGTGAGTTGTCCGTGACCAGCAAGGAGACTGAGATGCCAGAGTCGATCGATCAAGAGCCGGGGCGGCCCGGAGATCTCGTCGTGATCGCTGCCCATACGCTCGGCGGCCACGAGCTCGTCGCAGAGATCGTCGAGGCGCTTGGCGAGGGCGCGCACACGCACTATCGCGTTCGCTGGGAGGACGACCACGAAAGCATCTTCTTCCTGGGCCCTGACGCGACGATTCGGCGCGCACACGCGCAGTGCGTGTCCTGAGCATTTGGCTTGCCGGGACGGCCGAGGCCGCCCCGGCAAGAGCCCTCAGCTCGTGACGAGCTGAGGTCGCGTTCGGGTGGGGGATTCCTTTCGCGATGAGATCGGAACGACCAGGACCGGGCACTGAGCGGTGTGCAGCAGCGCCTTTGCGACGCTGCCGAGGACGGCAGTTGTCGCTGCATGACGGCCGTAGGTTCCGACGACGACCAGGTCTGCGTCGAGCTCGGACGCGTATGTCGCGACCAGCTCGGCGATGTTGTGCCGGTCGGTGGCCTCGACCTTCAATGTGGCATCGATGCCCGCGTGGCAGAGATCGGTGACCTGTTCGGTGATCTTCGCAATCAGCTCGTCTTCATCGGCGAGCACGGCGCCTCCTCCGAAGCGACCGCCGCGGAAGCGCTGGTCGACGTGCAGAGCGAGGATTGTCGACCCTTCCTCGAGCGCAAGCTCCGTCAGGACTGGGATCGCCGCATCGGCAACATCGGATCCGTCTGTTGCCCAGACGATTGTCTTGAACATGAGACACCTCCTTGACCGGCGCCGCAAGTCTGCGACTGCCTGCACGAAGGATCCGTCGCGAGCCGGCAAACCGCCTCCGCGAGCGACCGGATCTGCACTGCTCGCAACTACCTGTGCGTGCGGGCCCGATCGCGGGAAACCCGCAGCCTCGGACAGTGACGCTCTTCGCGTCTCGGTTACGCGAGTCGAGCCCGGAGCTCCGTAGTTTCCCGCGGCGCGATCGGTTCTCTCGCGGATGCCCTGAAGCAGCGCCCCGGAGACGATTCGGGCAACGAGCTGAAAGGAGCTGCGCCATGGCAGCAGTAGAGGAACGAACCAGAGAAGAGATTGCCGCGGACACGACGACCTATCGCGCCGCCGTCGTTCACGATTTCACCCAGCCACTCACGATCGACGAGGTGCCGCGCCCCGAGCTCGAGGTCGGGCAGATCCTGGTCAAGGTCGAAGCTTCAGGCCTGTGTCACACCGACATCCACGCCGCCCACGGCGACTGGCCGGTGAAGCCGAGCCCGCCGTTCATCCCGGGCCACGAGGGCGTCGGCATCGTCGTCGCCCTGGGGCCAGAGGTGACCGAAGTCCAGCTCGGCGATCGCGTCGCGATGCCCTGGCTCGGCTACGCCTGCGGGATCTGCGACTACTGCGTCTCCGGACGCGAGACGCTCTGCCTCGAGCAGAAGAACATGGGCTATTCGATCGACGGGGCCTTTGGCGAATACGCCCGGGCCTACGCTCGCTACGTCGTGCAGGTGCCGGAGGGTGTCGATCCGTTCGACGCCGCGCCGCTGACCTGCGCAGGCGTGACGACGTACAAGGCGATCAAGGTCGCCGGGACACGCTCGTCCGACCTCGTCGCGATCTTCGGGGTCGGCGGCCTCGGCCACATGGCGATCCAGTACGCGCAGATCGCCGGTGGCCGCGTGATCGCTGTCGATCTCGTCGACGAGAAGCTCGAGCTCGCGAGGGAGCTCGGCGCCGAGTTCACGGTCAACGCCGCGAAGGAGGATCCGATCGCCGCGATCCAGCGCCTCGGCGGAGCCGACCAGGCAATCGCCCTGGCGGTCTCGCCGAAGTCGTTCGAGCAGGCGTTCGGCTCGCTCCGCCGGGGTGGAACGCTCGTGTTCGTCGCCCTCCCCGCCGACAACGACATGACGCTGCCGATCTTCCAGACGGTTCTTCAGGGAATCACGGTCGTCGGCTCGATCGTCGGCACGAGGACTGACCTCCGCGAGGTGTTCGAGCTGCACGCGGCCGGCAAGACCACGGTCACGCGCGAGATCCGCGCGCTCGACGAGGTCAACGAGTCGATCGCGGATGTCGAAGCGGGTCGTGTGCCCGCCCGGATCGTCTTCTCGATGTAAGCCCGCGCTCACCCGCGGAAGGGCCTCGTCCCCGACCACGCCCGGGGACGAGGCCGTTAAAGGGGCCGCTCCTGCGTGTTCCTGCGGCTCAGCGCCCGAGGCGCGTTCTTCGGTGCATGCCGAGCCGTCGCTGGAGGGCGAGATCTTCTTGTCCGTCTTTGCGTGCCGCCCAGAAGAACGTGGACATGATCAGCCCGCCGATCAGGATCACGACGGCTGCGACGATGATCACAGCAAGTGCGTGCATGACTTGCTTTTGCCCTCGAACGGCGGCTTGAAAACCGTCTCGTCTCGGCGACAAGCACTGCGCACCCGTGGACTAGCCGGGCGCGAATCCGGCGTTCGTGAGCATCCGTCTCAGATCGACGATCAGCTGCTGGTCGATGTCCTTGCCGCGTGGCGCCTCCAGCACCTCGATCTCGGGGCCGAGCGCGACCTTGAACTTGCCGTTGTGCTCTTCGGTCACGGTTCCGACGGCCTCGAGCAGCGAGAGCACCTGCCGCCATTCGATGTTGCCGCTCGGCGGGTGGCTGAAGATCTGGTCGAGCGTGTCGCGATGGTGGTTGTTGAGCTCCGTTGCCATGCGTGTCTCCTCTCGTCAGGCTTGACCTTCCCTAGGCGAGAACCTTCGCCTTCGCCCGCTCGAACTCGTCGTCGTTCAGGATGCCACGCTCGCGCAGGTCGGCGAGCGCAGTCAGGTCACGGGCCGGGCCGCTCGCCCCACCCGAGTGGACGAAGTGCTGAAAGGCCGCCAGCCGCGCTTGGTCGACTGCCTGGTGCTCGTGCATCGTGTGGCCGCGCACCAACAGGTAGACGAGCACGCCGAGCAGCGGCAGCATGAAGATGAAGAGCAGCCAGAGCGCCTTCGCCACATTCGAGAGGTCGGCGCTCCGGAAGATGTCGAAGACGATGCCAACGGCGATCCAGATCCAGAGAAAGAGGAACGCGAGCTCGAGTGTCGTGAGCAGCGCGTCACCGAAGGTGAATGTCGCGAGCAGCATGCTGTTTCCTTTCCGGCCGTCTTGTCGGCAGATGCTGAGAAGTGACCGCGAGGATATGGCTCGTAGCGTTCGCGATCAAGGCAGGAAGGCAGCGCCGCCCGTCTCTACGGAAGGTCAGGGCCTGGCCGAGGAGACGAGCGGTCTGTTTGGGCGCGTGGAAGCCGTTTCTTCACCCACCGCTAATCGGCGCCGACGACCTTGAAGTCCTGATTGACGAATACGTGGTGTGGCCAGCTGACGCCGATGTTGTGAACTTCGTACTCGCCGTTGCTGAGCTTCACCACACGATCGACGATGCCTCCTGGGTAGGCGGTCAGCGCAGCTTCCGTTGCGTTGTTTGCTGTCGTTCCGCTGACGATCGTCCCGGAGCCCTCGGTGTAGTTCGCCGGGATCTGGCCGGCCTGCTTCGAGGTTGTGCGAGCGCCACGCTGGAAGGCGACGACTCCCGCCGCGGAGGATGCCGCAGACCCGCTGCCGGAAGCGGCTTGAAGGATGACCTGGCTTGCCGTGATGGTCGTCCCGTCGGTCGTTCCGAGCACGAGGACGCTTGCGCCCTTCTTGACCGCGCTCGCCGTGGACGACTTCGTCCCCTTGCGGTAGGTCGTAGCGGACGCCTCTTTCACGGTCACCTTCTGGCCCGCTGCGGTCAAGAGCGTGAAGCCCGACGCCGGCGTGCTGTCGACTGTCCCGGCCGAGCCCCCTGCGGCTGGCCCGGAGCGGGCGTTGGATCCCCCTGCGGCGCCCCCGGGTCGTCCTGCCGTGAGCGGGAAGGAGGTCGTGGTCGCTGTCGCGGCTGAGTTGCTGGCGGTGGCGCTGACGATGCCATACGCACCACCGCCGATCGCAATCGCCGCGGCGAGGATCGCGAGGGTCGTTGTGGGCTTTCGGAACAACATGGATGCACTCCTTTCGGTTCGAAATGACGGTCTCGTTGTGCTTCCACCCTCACGTCCACGCCTTAGTGGCAGCTTCACCGACGCTGAAAATTGACTGAGCTTGCAGGCTTCAGCGTCTTTTCAGCTTCCCTTCGCCTAAATCTCAGCTCCCTGCGATATCTCTCCTCCGAACCGGGCCCGGCGCCCAGAAAAAGGAGGATCGACGTGATGCAACAAATCCGGCGAAGGGGCGCGCTGGCGCTCGTGGCAGCCTCTCTCGTGTCGGGACTGATCGTCGGTGCGGTTTCCGCGGCGAGCGCGGTTTCCGGCTCGGTCGTTGGCGCGGTCACCTCCGTGGCGGGCTCCGCCTTCACGATCAAGAGCGAGAGCACGAGTGGCGGTAGCTCGAAGGTGAAGCTGAGCTCGAAGACGGCGATCACAAAACAGACAGCCGGTACATTCGCCAACCTGAAGACGGGGGCTTGTGTCAGGGCTTCTGGTACGCCTAGCGGTACCGCGCTGGACGCGACACAGGTGGTGATCACGGGCGTGATCGCCAGCCAGTGCGCGGCAGGCTTCGGACGGGCCAACGCGCCCCAGCAGGCAGCAGGTGCGACTCGCGCGGGTGGATTCACACCGTCCGGTGGGTTCGCGGTCGGGACGATCTCTGCGATCAAGGGCTCCACGTTGACCGTGACCGGCCGGTTCGGGGCGAAGCCGGTCGTTCTCTCTTCGAAGACGACAGTTCTGAAGACGGTCACGACGACTGCAGCCGCGATTGCGCTCAAGGAATGCGCGTTCGTCCGGGGCACAAGCACCGACGGCGGCGTCACGGTCGAGGCCACGAACGTCAGTCTTTCGGCACCGGCGAAAGACGGCTGCGGCGCTCGTCCCGGCGGCGGGTGATCAGCTCGCGGCCGGGACCGACAGATCCGGTAGGCGCAAGCTGAAGATCGCCCCGCCGCCGGGTGCCGCTTCCACCGTGATCGTGCCGCCATGCGCTTCGGCAACCTGCTTCACGATCGCGAGGCCGAGACCTGAACCGGGGAGGGTCCGCGCCGCAGTCGCTCGGTAGAACCGGTCGAACACATGGGGAAGGTCTTCCGGATCGATCCCCGGTCCGTGATCGCGAACGCATACCGTCCCGGATGAGACGCTCACCTCGATCGGCTTGCCGGCAGGGCTCCACTTCACGGCGTTGTCGAGGAGGTTTGCGATTGCGCGGGACAGGGGTTCGATCGACCCGGAAACGACGGTCGGTGACTTGTCGAGACGAATCTCCCTGCCGGAGCGGCGGGCGGTGACTGCAACCGCGTCTTCGGTCACCTGGTCGAGCCGGACCGGCGACAGCGCGAAGGCCTGAACGTCGCCGCGGGCGAGCTCGACGAGCTCGTCGATCAATTGGGTCATCTCCCGCAGCTCTTCGACCGCCTCGGCGAGGATTCGCTCGCGCGTGTCGGGGGTGAGGCCGCCGTGCAGCTCGAGGACTTCGAGGTTGGTCCGAGCCGAGGCCAACGGCGTGCGCAACTCGTGTGAGGCATCGGCGATCAGCTGACGCTGCGCGCTGACCGAATCGGTGAGCGCGTCGAGCATCGTGTTGAAGGCGACCGCAAGCCGGCCGAGCTCGCCCGACCGGCTCTGGTCGGTGCGCTCTCGGAGGCTGCGCGTCGCCGCGATGCGCTCTGCATCTTCGGTCAGCTGCGTGACCGGTCGCAACGTCGCGCGCGCGACCAGGAGCCCGACAGCCGCGGCTCCTCCAACAGCGACGAGCGAGATGATCAAGAAGAGCAGGCCGATCCGGTCGAGCGCGTGATCGACCTCGGTCAGCGGGCGGGCGATCTCGAGCGCGGTGCTCTCATTGATGCGAACGGTGTAGACACGAAGCTTGACTCCGCTGACGGTGGCCTCGCTGTAGTACGCCTTGTGCGTTCCTGCGGCGACCGCGGGAGCCCGACCGACCGGAAGATGGACCTGCTCGCTCGGCGCGAGCTGGGTCTTGCCGTCCGCTGAGACGAACTGAAAGTAGCCCGCAGCCCCGCCGAAGGCTCCCGTCCGGCGGGAACGGGAGATGATCTTGCCGCCGGGAAGCTGGCCCGGCTGCAACCCGCTGCTCGCGCGCTCGACAAACGGTCGCGAAAACGCCACGAGCGATCGATCGATCTCGCCTCGGAGCTCGCCTTTCACGACGGCGTAGGCGACGAAGAGGCCTGCCGCGATCGCGGCTGCGAGCGTGCAGGCCGTGCCGAGGATCAGTCGCGCCCGCAGGCTCACGAGCTACCGGCCGGATTCGCGCAGGACATAGCCGATGCCCCGCACCGTCTGGATCAGGCGCGAGCCGCCATCCTCCTCGGTCTTCCGTCTCAGATATCCGACGTACACCTCGAGCGAGTTCGAGGCGAGCTCGATGTCGTAGCCCCAGACCTGCGCGAAGATCGCGGCCCGCGAGATCACCTTGTGCGGATGGGAGAGCAGAAGCTCCAGCAGCGAGAACTCGATCCGGGTCAGCTCGATCTGGCGGCCCGCTCGCAGGACGCGGCGCTCGGCCGGGTCAAGCTCGAGGTCGCGGTAGCGGAGGACCTCGTTCGAGCCGCTTGTCCGTCGTAGCAGCGCGCGCAGCCGGGCCAGCAACTCGACCACGGCGAAGGGCTTGGACAGGTAGTCGTCGGCGCCCGCGTCCAGGCCTTCGACACGATCGTCCACGGTATTGCGGGCGGTCAGCATCAGAATCGGGACGCGGCTCTTTGTCCTGATGGCGCGGCAGGTCGTGAACCCGTCGAGGTTCGGCATCAGGACGTCGAGCACGACGACGTCGGGCATCACCACGTCGTCGTCGAAGAAGCTCAGCGCCGCAGCCCCGTCCTCGGCGGCCGAGACGTCGTACCCCTCGAGCTCGAGGGCGCGGACGATCGCCTGGCGCAACGAGCGGTCGTCGTCGACCACGAGTACACGACCTGTGGCCCGGCGCGTGGGTGAGGCGAACGACTTCGCCGGAGCAGACGCCTGCATACCACTGAATCTCGCAACCGCTGCTGAGAGTCGTGTGAAGGGAGGCTGAAGGTTTCCTAAGAGCGCCGCTGCAGCTGAGTTCAGCATCTTTTCAGCCTGATCTCAGGCGCGTCTAACGGTTGGCAGAGACGGTGTGCATGGCTGGTCATTCGCCAGCACCCCCGAACTGACGAACTGAGGACGAGACGTGCCCATCACTGAGCTGAAGAACCGTGAGACGCAGATCGGCGCCCATCGCGCGAGGCGGAGAGCATGAGCGCGCCAAGCCTCAACCGCTTCGTGCCCGGCGCGAGCCGCACCGCACGAATCGCGTATGCAGTAGCGATCGTCGGAGTCTGCGCCGTGATCGTGTTCGCCCTCAACGCGGTCTATGGGTTCCTCGGCAACTCGGCGGCGAGCACCGGTAGCCAGCGCACTGCCACCGTTGCGACCGGAACGGTGCAGTCGAGCGTGAGCGCCTCCGGCAACGTCTCCGCCACGAATTCCGCCTCCGTCGATTTCGGAACGAGCGGCACCGTGACAGCGGTCGATGTGGCGGTTGGAGACCATGTGAAGGCCGGCCAGGTGCTCGGCACGATCGACCCGACAACCGCGCAGACCGCGCTCGAGGCTGCGCAGGCGAATCTCGCGCAGGCCGAGAATGCGCTTGCGACCGCTCAGAACGGCCCGACCGACGCACAGAAGGCGTCGAATGCCTCATCCCTTCTGCAGGCGCAGTCGACGCTGACTGCCGCCCGGCTTCAGTTGAGCCTCGACACGACGGCGGTCACGACGGCGAAGACGCAGCTGGCGAAGGACGAGGCGCTCGCGTGCCCGCCTGTCGGAACGACGAGCTCGATCTCCTCGTCCGGGACATCGTCCGGGACGACGAGCGTGACCTCCGGCTCGACGTCATCGGCATCCACGACTGGTCAAGCAGGCGGTGGCGGTTCAGGATCGTCAGGCGCCACCCCTCAGAACCACAACACCGTGAACGAGGCCGCGGCGACGACGCCCACAACGACCACCGCCACGACCGCGGCCCCGCCGCTTCCCGGAGTGTCGACCGGCCAAGCGTCGAACATCGGCTCGGGCACGGCGACGCTGAGTGGAACGGTGGATCCTTCCGGCGTCGATACGACGTACCAGTTCGAGTACGGAACGTCGGCGTCGTCGCTTGCCTCGAAGACCGCAAGCATCGATGCCGGCTCCGGAAACGCGTCTGTTTCGGTGAGCGCGAACGTGGACGACCTGAAGTCGGGTGCGACCTACTACTTCCGCGTTGTCGCGACGAGCTCGTCGGGGACGAGCACGTCGGCGGTCGTGAGCTTCGGGACGCTGACCGCGGCGAAGCCGGTCGTGAGCGCCGGTTCGGCGACGAATCTCCTCACGTCGACGGCGACGCTGAACGCATCGATCAACCCGAGCGGCAGCGACACGACGTACGAGTTCGAGTACGGCACCACGGCCGCGTATGGCTCGAAGACGGCGGCAGTCAAACTCCCTGCGGGCACGACGACGACGCAGGTGACCGCGGCTCTCACCGGTCTGAAGCCGGACACGGCGTACCTCTATCGCCTGGTTGCGACGAACAGCTCCGGCACGACCGTCGGGATCGGCCAAGTCGCGAAGACGGCGCAGAGCTCCTGCACCACCGATCAGACGGCGATCACGTCGGCTGAGCAAACGCTGGCCCAGCAGCAGACGGCGCTGAAGACGGCAGAGGACAACCTCGCGCAGACCAAGGCGACGATCACTGCCAGCACGACGCCGTCGAGCGCGACGATCGCTCAGGACGAAGCGACGGTGAAGCAGGATCAGGCGACCGTCGCGGCCGATCTCCAGGCAGTCGACGAGACGACGCTGAAGGCTCCGATCGCCGGCACGGTCACGGCCGTCAACGGCTCGGTCGGCTCGACCGTGACCGGAACCGGCTCGTCGGTGAGCCACGGCGGCGGAACGTCCGCGGCCAGCACTTCGACGGGCGGCGCTTCCGGTGGAGGAGCCGCGTCTGGGTCGGGCTCTTCGTCGGCGAGCTCGTCGTCCTTCGTGACGCTCGACTCGCTGGACAAGCTCGAGATCGTGTCCGGGTTCGCGGAGGCGGATGCGACGAAGATCGCCGTCGGTCAGCCGGCGACGATCACCTTCCCGGCGCTGACCAACGTCGAAGTGGCCGGCAAGGTGACCTCGGTCTCGAGCACCTCGACAGTCGTGAGCAACGTCGTCACCTACGCCGTCACGATCGTGCTGGTCAATCCGCCCTCGGACGTGAAGGAAGGCATGACCGCCAACGTGAGCGTGGTCGACCAGACACGCGAGAACGTGCTGGAGCTCTCGAGTGCGGCGATCACAACGACGGGTGCGAACTCGACGGTCGAGCTGCTCCAGAACGGCAAGACGACGGTCACTCGGGTGACGACCGGCCTCGTCGGCAACTCGGAGACCGAGATCGTGAGCGGGCTCTCGCAGGGCGACGTCGTCGTCTTGCCGTCCGTCACGATTTCCACAGCGGCCGCGACGGCCGCGACGACGGGCGCCGCCGGAGGCTTCGGCGGGGCCGGTGGCTTCGGTGGGGCCGGCGGTGGGTTCGGCGGCGGGGCCGGTCGCGCGGGTGCGGGCGGATGAGCATGACCGCGCCCACTCCAGTGATCTCACTGCGCCGCATCGTGAAGACGTACGTGATGGGCGATGTCGAGGTGAACGCGCTGCGGGGCGTCTCGTTCGTCGTCGAGCGCGGTGACTTCGTCGCGATCATGGGCGCCTCGGGATCGGGCAAGTCGACGATGATGAACATCCTCGGCTGCCTCGACGTGCCCACGAGAGGCCAATTCTTTCTCGACGGGATCGACGTTCGCACCCTCGACGAGACCGCGCTCTCGCGGATTCGCAGCCGCAAGATCGGGTTCGTCTTCCAGTCGTTCAATCTGATCCCCCGCACGACGGCGCTCGCGAACGTGGAGCTGCCGCTGCTCTACGCCGGAGTGAAGCAGCGGGTGCGCCGCGCTCGCGCGGCCGAGGCCCTCGCAGCGGTCGGGCTCGCCGATCGTGCCTCGCATTTCCCGAACGAGATGTCGGGCGGCCAGCAGCAGCGCGCGGCGCTTGCTCGCGCGATCGTCACGAGCCCTGCGCTCGTGCTCGCCGACGAGCCGACCGGCAACCTCGACTCGGCGACGAGCGACGAGATCATGCTCATGTTCAGCCGGCTGAACGCCGAAGGGCGAACGATTGTCCTGATCACCCACGAGGACGACATCGCGGCGTTCGCAAAGCGCGTCGTGCGCCTTCGCGACGGTCTGATCGTCGAGGACCGGCGCCGCGCTCCGGTCGACGCGAAGCCGCCACGCCTCGATTCCACCTGGGCCACTGTGGCCAGCCAGGTCGCGGGATGAACCCGATCGACACCTTCCGAATCTCGTGGCGAGGGGCGACGGCGAACAAGCTCCGCTCGCTCCTGACGGTGCTCGGCGTGATGATCGGCGTCTCCGCGGTGATCATCCTGCTCGCCGTCGGGACGGGCTCGGCGCGCGCTGTCGCAGACAAGATCAACGCGCTCGGCACGAACACCGTCACGGTGCTCAGCCGGGGCCGGTTCGGCCGCGGGCCGGCGACAACGGGGACGCAATCTCAGAACGCGTCGCTGACCAGCGAGTCGGTCAAGGCGATCGAGGACCCGAACCAGGCGCCAGACGTCCTCTCGGTCTCGCCGGTGATCTCGACGACCGAGACCGCAACGTTCCAGGCCGCCACCTATTCATCGTCCGTGATCGGCACGACTCCGGCTTACCTGACGGCGGAGGATTACACCGTCTCTGCCGGCAGCTCGATCACGGCGTCCGATGTGACGAACCGGCGGCGCGTCGTGCTGGTCGGCCAGACGGTCGTCAGCAACCTCTTCGCGACCGGCCAGAACCCGCTCGGCCAGACGATCCAGATCGGATCGGCGAGCTTCCAGATCGTGGGGGTGCTTGCTGAGAAGGGCACCTCGGGAACGACGAACCAGGACAGCGTGGTGATTGCGCCGTACACGGCGGTCCAAGACGAGCTGACGGGCGAATCGGCCGCATTCACCGAGCTGCTCGTCCAGGCAAAGTCGACCAAGAGCCTGAACAACGCAGCTGCCGAGGTGGAAACCGTCCTCGCGGCGCAGAACGACACCACCGTCGCAAACCTCCCGTTCACGGTCGTCAACCAAGGCACGTTGCTCTCGACCGCGCAGTCGACCTCGAGCACCTTCACAACACTCCTCGGCGCCGTTGCGGCGATCTCGCTGCTCGTCGGCGGGATCGGGGTCATGAACATCATGCTCGTCACCGTCACCGAACGGACGCGCGAGATCGGGATTCGCAAGGCCGTCGGCGCGCCGAGAGCTGCGATCCTCGCCCAGTTCCTCTTCGAGGCGGTACTGCTCTCGCTCCTCGGAGGCGGAGCCGGCGTCCTGATCGGGGTCATCGGCACCCACTTCAAGATCGAAGGCGTCACACCGGTGATCGCGAGCTATTCGATCCCGCTGGCCTTCGGGATCGCGATCGCCATCGGTGTCTTCTTCGGCCTCTACCCAGCCAACCGCGCCTCGTCGCTGCGGCCCATCGACGCACTGCGTTACGAGTAACGGAGGCCACGAAATGACTGACGACCACATCCGAGCTGACGCCGCTCTTGACGTCACGGACGAATATCCGACCGTTGCATCAGGAGAGCTGACGCTCCCGGAGCTCGGAGCGGAGGAGCTCGGTGACGGGAACGACGAGTGGCCCGTACGCGGGCCTGCGTCAGGCATCCGGTTGGCGCGGCCGACGGCGGCGCTGGCCATTGTCCTGCTCGTCGCCGCGGGCTTCTGGGGCGGCGCGATCGCCGAGAAGGATCACGGCAGCTCGAGCTCGAGCCCGGCGGCTTCGCTGGCGTCCCGATTCCGGTCCGCCGGCGCCGGCAGCACCGGCGCCGGGGCTGCCCCTGGCGGCTTTGCCGGAGGGGGGTTCCGAGGTGGCGGCTTTGCCGGCGGCGCCGGCGGCGGCGGGACAGCCGCGGCCACCGGCACGGTCTCCGTCGTCGACGGCAACACGCTGTACGTCCTCACGTCGGCCGGCGCGCTCGTGAAGGTCACGCTGGGGCAGTCGACCACCGTCACCCGCAACGCCAAGACGGCGGCCGACGATCTCCGTCCCGGAGACAGCGTCGTCGTCCAGGGCGCGGCGGCCAAGAACGGCGACGTCACCGCGACCTCGATCGCCGCAACGGGCTCGGGCGTCAGCTCGGGAACGGGCGGCTGAGCTGTGCCCAAATCCATCAACCGAGAAAGCAGGAGTGAGATGACCAACGTGCGGAGCAGACGACCGGCCATTCGACAGGTGGGGATGGCGGCACTGGTGGCCGTGGCCGGCGTGCTCTGTGCGCTCGTGGTTGCGGGCTGCGGATCGACCTCGAAGGCGTCGCCTCCGACGACCTCGAGCACGGCTTCGTCGACCACGACCGCCACGTCTGCGAGTCAGACCGCCTTCCGAACGTGTCTCACGCAGCACGGGGCGACGCTCCCGGCGGGCGGAGGCTTTGGAGGTGGCGGCGGCGGAGGCTTCGGTGGCGGTGGCCAGCCCGGCGCGACCGGCGGGAACCGGCCGGCCCCGTCAGCTGCGCTTCAGAAAGCGTTGACGGCCTGCGCGAGCTTGCGCCCAGCCGGAGGTTTCGGCGGACGCGGCGGCGCACGACCCGGCGGAGCTGGCACGAATTCGAACAATCCCGCATTCGCGAAGTTCCAGTCCTGCCTGAAGGCTCATGGTGTGACAGGCACGAACAGCAAGAACTCGGCTTCGGCGATCGCCGCCTGTCGCAGCGACCTCCCGAACGGGGGCAACGGAACCGGAGCCCAGTCTGGAACGACGACTCCCGCTGGGTAGCCGGTCTTGCCTCGGCGCCCGCCGGGGCGTCCGAATCTCCGAGGGCCCAGCTGCGCTGTCTCCACGCTCATTTCACAGCGCACTAACAACTCAAAGCGTAGTATGAATTACAATGTACAACGCTTAGACCCGAGGACGAATCGCTCGGGTCACGAGGAGGTTGAACGAAGATGCGAATCAGACGGCCATTGGCGATGCTCGTCGTCGCCAGCGCAGCTCTGCTTGGAGCGACGGGCGTGCTGGCGGCGCGCCAGACGCTCAAGCAGGCGACACGGAAGGCCACGGTGAAGATCTCGACGCGAAAGGTGGCAGGCTTGGGTCGCGTGCTCACCGATAGCCGCGGCCTGACCCTCTACATGTTCGTGCCCGACAAGCGCAAGAAGGTCACGT
Organism: Gaiellaceae bacterium; assembly: GCA_035550275.1. Lineage (GTDB taxonomy): Bacteria > Actinomycetota > Thermoleophilia > Gaiellales > Gaiellaceae > PALSA-600. Next base: position 18,747 of record DASZPQ010000042.1, read on the forward strand.
GCGTCTCGGTCTGCGCCCGGATCTGGCCCCCGGTGAAGCTCCCGGCGGGCGCAAAGATCAGCGCGGCCGGCGGCGTCAAGGCGAAGCTGCTGAAGAGCGACAAGGATCCGGCAGGGGGCCGCGTTGTCACCTACGACCGCTGGCCGCTCTACACCTATGTCGGCGACCGGAAGCCGGGCACCGCGACCGGACAGGCGCTGAACCTGAACGGCGGCCTCTGGTACGTCCTCGCGACCTCCGGCAAGGTGATCAAGACGAAGCCTCATTCCGCGGCTTCGAAGGCAAATTCGGCTCAAGAGCCCAGCTCCACCACGACCACTGCGGCGCTGACCGGTGGTGGGACACCAACACCAACGACGACGACCGCGCCCAGTGGCGGCGGCAGTGTGACGTCTGCGCCTCCGAGCGGCCCTGACGGCTGTCCGGGTGGGACGACGATCGCGCAGAACACGCTCACAACCGGCGGCGACGGCGATGTCGACGACACCGGCCAGCAGAGCGACTGGGACGGCTGCGTCTAGGAGGGGTTCGCAGCTCGCGAGCAAGGCGTTGGGTGCCGGCGGTCTCACCGGCACCCAACGGGCTTGCTCATCCGCGTGTGACGTGGAACGAGACGAGCCGGCGGGTGGAGATGCCGCCGAGAATGCTGTCGCCCTGCTTGCGGGCGCGGACGAACATCACAAGCAGCTGCTGCTTGTTGCTGACAGGGAAGCCGGGGAGCGCTGTGAATTGCAGGGTCGCCCAGCCGTCCGAGCCGGTCGCCTCTTCGTTCGGGACCGCGAATTGGCCGTAGGGCACGGCAGTCACGTAGACGAGCGCGCCCTCGACCGAGCCACTGCAGGCGCTCACGTGGAAGCGGGCAGTCAGCGAGCGCGTGCCGTAGGTGACCGTGCTCGGGCTGACATGCATCTGGTCGACCGTCAGCCGTGCTGGCGGCGAGATGCTCGCGACCGGGATCGTTCCGCCTGTCTTCGCGCAGCCGTTCGACGCCGGTGAGGTGGTCGTGGTCGTCGTCGTGGTGGCGGAGGCGGCTGTGATCACGGCGGAGGGAACGGAGGAGGCGACGGTTCGACCGTCTGCGTTCGCCGCTCCGACCTGGAACCGAACCGTGTTGCCGATGTCGGCCGAGGTCAGCGTGTAGGTGTTCCCGGTGGCACCGCTGATGTCCGAGCAGCTGCCGCCGCTCTTGTCGCAGCGCCTCCAGTTGTCGTTGTAGTCGGTCGGCGAGCCGCTCCACGTGCCGTTGTTCCCGGTCAGCTTCTGGCCCGCCTGCGGCGTGCCGGTGATCGTCGGTGGGGAGGTGTTCGTCGGTGCCGCCATGGGCGCGGCCGCGCCTGTCCCGGCGAAGACGCCGAGGCCGGCCGTCAGCGCGAGCGTTGCGCCGATTGCCGCAGCCGCTCCAAGGAACGTCCTCCGTCTCTTGATTGAGCGTGACATTGCACTCCTTCGTTTCGGTTTTGCCCGGGAGGCGGGACCGCAGCCAGTCGCATCCCGAGCGTTTCACCTCCTATTCCCATTATGTTGTGATGTAAACCAGGTGGTAATGTAGTTTTGGCAGGGCGACCTCGAGCAAGGGGTTTCGGTGTCTCAAAAGCATCTCAGCGAACGGGAGTACGACGAAGCAGCCGAGCTGCGACTCGCCCTTCGCTCCTTCCACGCGCGCAGCGACGCCACTGTCCGTCGCCATGGCCTGACGCCCAAACGATATGAGCTGCTCCTGCTCGTGAAGGTCTCTGATCCGGCAGAAGCAACTGTCGGTCATCTCGGCGCAAGGCTGTCGATCGGACAGAGCGCCGCCACGCAGCTCGTTCGCCGCGCCGAGGACGATGGAGTGCTCGAACGGCAGCTCTCACGCCGGGATGCGCGCGTGCAGCACCTTCGCCTCACCGAAGAAGGGGAACGACGCTTGGCCGGCGCACTTGCGGACCTCGGGCCCGAGCGACGCGAGTTGATCAACATCCTCGCCTCACTGCGCTAATCGTCAACCGAGGGTCGCTGCGATCGCCACGCGTCGAGGCCGGGAGCGGAGGCTGCTGGCAGGCAGTGGCGGGCCTCCGCTCCCAGTTCTGGCGCCTCTGTGCCGCTAGAGAGCCGGCCCAGCGAGAGGAGCCTCGACGAGGCGGCGGGTCGAGATCCCGGCGAGGACACTTCCCCCGGGCTTGGTCGCCCGGACGAAGAGGACGAGATGCTTCGCGCTCGCAGGCATCGTCTTGCTGGGAGTGACGACGATGCTCGCCCAGCCGTCGCCGCCGGTCGGCTCTGCTTGGGCGGTTCCGGCCCAGCTATAGGGCAGGCCGATCGCCTTGACGAGCGCGCCCTGGACCGGGTTTCCTTCCAGGTCGGTGATCTGGATGCGGGCCTGGACCGACGCCCTGCCAGAGGCCGTGGGCGTCGTGGTGAACGAGAGCCCGGAGATCATCAGCCTGTCCGGGAGCGCCAAGGATGAAACCGGCACGACCGACCCGGCGACGGCGCCGCTGACCGCTGAGGTCGGTTTCGCGTCCGCCCACGCCTCTCCGTCGGCGTTCTTGGCTTTGACCTGGACCATCAGGCTCTGCCCGCTCTCGGCGCTGGTCACGTAGTAGGTGCTCTGTGTCGCGCCGGCGATCGGGACGTAGTTGCCCGCGCTGTTGCTGCGCGACCACTGGTAGAAGTACTGGATCGGCGTCGCGCCCGACCACGTCCCCGGCGTCGCTGTCAATGTCTGGCCCAATTGCGCCTTGCCGGTGATCGTCGGGAGCGCCGTGTTGACGGGCTTCCCCTGGGAAGTCGGAGACGTCGCGGCAGCGGCCGGCAGGGCGAGGCTGGCGGCGGCGAGCAACGCGATCCCAGCCGCTCGCAGACCTCGCAATTGCGGGCTGCGGCGTCCGATGGTGGCTCTCATAGTTCCTCCTTTTTGGAATGTACTGTGACTTACAGCACAGTACGCTTTTACATTTAAGGTCGGTGTAAAAGCGTGATAAACTCCTTCTCGATGGGCCGGGACGACGATGTCGACTACGAGCGGGCCGCGAGTCTGCGGCTGGCGCTCCAGGAGTTCCTGCGCAGCAGCGAGCGGATCACCCGTGCGCATGGGCTGACCGCCGAGCGGTACCAGCTGCTGCTCTCGATCAAGGTCGCGTCGCTGCGCGGCGACGAGGTGACAGTCAGTGACCTGGCGTCGTCACTCGATCTGGCGAAGAGCACCGTCACCCAGTTGGTGCGCCGTGCCGAGGATCTGGGCCTGATTCGCCGGGAGCTTTCCGGGAGCGACGCTCGCATTCGCTTTCTCCGGCTGAGTGAGGAGGGAGAGCGGCGGCTGACTGGCGCCGTCACCGAGCTCGGCGAAGAGCGCCTCCGCCTGATCTCGCTCCTCGCGCCGCTCGCGACCTAGCTCGCCCGGCTTCGAGGGACGAACCGGAGGAACGGTCAGCGAGGGGACGACCTCGCGCGTGTGACGCCTACGACGCGTAGAGCGTCCGAAGCCAGATCGTTGCGAGCGCGTCGGTCGCCCGTTGAGTATCTCCGAGCGGTGGCCGGCCGAAGCGCTGTTGAAGGAAGCGTTCGTTCATCCAGATGAGCGCGGTCGCGACTTCTTCGGGGTCGGAGAGGGTGGTGCGGCCGTCGGTGATGTCGCGGGTGATCCGTTCGGCGACCCCGGCCGAGAGCCGTGCGCCAAGCTGCAGGTAGCGTCGCTCGATCTCGGTGTTACGTGTTGCTTCGTCGGCGAGCGCGCGGAGGAGGCGTCCGTGTGTGCGGAAGGTCTCGACGAGAGTTGCGACCGCGGCCTGGAGGAGTTCTTCGGGGTCTGCTTCGGTGGCGTGCTCCCAGGTGGACGGGATCGCTTCCAGGTGTTCGGCGAGCTTGGCGAGCAGCGCGAGCAGTACCGCGTCTCGGTCGGGGAAGTGCTTGTAGAAGGCAGTTCGCGTCACCCCGGAGCGCTCTGCGATCAGTGCGACCGACACTTGGCTCCACGGCAGCTCCTCGAGTAGGTCGTGTGCCGCGTCGAGCAGCTGGCGGTGTCTGGACTCCCGCTGTGCTGTGTGGCGTTTGCGGACGTCGGGACGGGGGGCTATCTCGGGCTCCTTGACGCCGGTCGAATAAAGAGTAACAGTGCGTCACTATATATCTTGCGGCGATGCCGGATCGCTGCCGAGCTCAAACCTGAGGAGGTAAAGGAATGAGAATGCGCAAATGGTCTACCGCGCTCGCCGGTGCGTTGATGACGCTGTTCGTGAGCGCAGCCGTGGCTTCTGCGGCGAACGCACCGGCGAAGAAGACGCCGCCGAAGAAGGCGCACGCCGCCGCGGTGAAGCCGAAGCCGATCTGCCAGCTCGCGGAAAACACCCGGACCGTTCCCTGCACGCCAAATCCGCTGTTCTCGAAGGACGTCTGCAACGACTACATGTCGCAAGTGGAGGCGCTTGCCGCGCCCGGGACGGCGATCACGACCGCCGGCAACAAGTACGGGCCCAACTTCAACGTCGTCGGCTGCTACTACGCCGCGAACGGAATTTCCCAGCGCTTCTACTTCACCGTCTCCGGCGCGAAGTCGCAGAGCGAGGCGCAGAAGGGGTTTCAGCGGGACTACCAGGAGTCGGTGACCACCTACACCTACACGCAATGCCCGCCGAGTGAGCCAGAGCCGACGGCGCCTGGTGTGGTGAAGACGACGATCGGGGGCTTCGAGGCGTTCACGATCGACCAATGTGCGCCGATCGACAACAGCGTCATCCAGCCGACCATCGGCAGGTTGGAGGTGCTCGCGGGGAATGCCGACATCTTCGTGGGCGGTGGCGGGGCCGAATTCGGCTCGCTGACCAGCAGCCAGCTGATCTCGTTCGTCAAGGAGCTGATCGCGAAGTACCGGTAGCGCTGAGCGCTCAATGGCGCCGTACGAAGTGGGCCGGACAGGGATCGAACCTGTGACCTTGGGATTAAAAGTCCCCTGCTCTACCAACTGAGCTACCGGCCCGCGAGACTGCTCTCGCGCGCACAGGGTACGTGGAGCGAAGAAGCGCAGAATGCTCATGCAGGCGGGCGAAGGCGCGAGTCGCGGCGGCTGCGCGATTTGACCGCGCTCGCTCGAACGAGCTCCGAGAGGACAGGCGCGGAAATTCTGGGATTTCCGCCCGCGGGAGCCCGGCTCGGCCCGCGATACTGCTTCTGTGGGCAAAGGGTACGCGGAAGGAAGCGCAGTCGAAGAGCGGCAAGCTGCGCTCGAGCGTGGGGACGATCTGACACGGCGTCCCGACACCGGCCGGTCTGCCGTCTACGGCTCGACCGGCGATCAGCCCGAGAGCCACTTCATCGGCTGGGCAGACGAGGTCGACCCGGACGAGCTTTTCGCCTCAGGGCACGCCTGGGGGATCCAGGTCGTCCGCAGGCGGGTCGGCTAGCCCGCGCTCCCAGTCGTCGATCAGGCCCGAGACGTGGTGACGTTGCGCGTCCGAGAAGTCGAACTGGGCGATCACGCGACGAGCTTCGGCCGGGTCGTTTTGCTCGATCGCAGCCTCGAGACGCTCGCGCAGCGGCTCGGGCTGGCGGAGCTGGCGGCGGAACCAGCGCAGCA
>DASZPQ010000043.1:0-16015 GCA_035550275.1 Gaiellaceae bacterium
CACGAAGCCGAGGAACCACGAGCCGATCGAGCTCTTCGCGAACGAATGGATCGAGTTGACCACGCCCGAACGCGTCAGGAACGTGCCGAAGACCGAGAGCTCGAACGCCAGCGCGACGAGCACCATGTTCCAGACCTTCAACATGCCCTTCCGTTCCTGGACCATGACGGAGTGCAGGAATGCGGTGGCGACAAGCCACGGCATCAGCGCTGCGTTCTCGACCGGATCCCAGGCGTAGTACCCGCCCCAGCCCACCTCGAGGTACGCCCAATGCGCGCCGAGGAGCTGCCCGAAGCCGAGGAACGTCCACGCGACGAGCGTCCAGCGCCGCGTCGCGACGATCCAGCGCTCGTCGGTGCGGCCCGAGAGCAGGGCGCCGGCCGCGAACGCAAACGGGACGGTCAGGCCGACATAGCCCAGGTACAGCATCGGCGGGTGCGCGAGCATGTACGGGTTCTGGAGGCTCGGAACCATCCCGGCTCCGTCGAGCGCGCGTGACTGCGTGTCGAACGGGCTCGCGACCGCGACGAGGATGAACGCGAAGAACGACGCGAGCCCCGCGAAGATCGGAACGACCCAGACGATCAGGTCGCGCAGCAGGCGGCGGTTCAGCGCAACCGCAAGCGCGCCGTAGCCGGTGAGGATCAGGAGCCACATCAGCAGCGATCCCTCTTGCCCACCCCAGAAACCGGAGAGCGCATACCGCGTCGGCAGGTCGCGGCTCGTGTGGGCTGCGACGTAGACGAAGGTGAAGTCGTGGCGGACGAGCGCATTTACGAGCACCGCCGAGGCAACCACCGTCGAGGCAAAACAGGCGATCAGGGCATTCCGCGCCGAGTCCGCCAGCTGACGGCGTCCCAACCTGGCGGCGGCAATCCCGGCGACGAAGGCGTAGAGCGCCAGTCCCAGGCTGACGACAAGCGCCGCGCGGCCGAGATCAGCCATTTAGTTCGACGTGGACGAGGTGTACTTGCTCGGACACTTCGTGGTCAGCTGCGTCGCGGTGAACGACCCGCCGTCGAGCTGGCCCGTGACGTTCACGTGCCGACCGACCTTGAAGAGATCCGGCTCGTCGCCGCGGAACACGACCGGCTCCACCGGCCCGGTGCCGTTGATGTCGCGGAGACCGAACCGAAGTCCACCTGCTTCGTGTGAGCCACCCGAAACGGGGCCGATCACGGTCCCGGTCAGCGAGATCACTCCGGTCTGACCATCCAGGTCGCTCGGCTCGAGCGCAGGCGTCCCGTTGGCCAGGGCGGTGTAGACCAGAAAGACGACCAGCACGGCTGCGACAGACAACGCAACGACAAGCCTGGCCGGGCTACGCGAGGAACGGGCCACGACGAAAAGTGTACCCACGCCTCCGGCTTCGAAGCATGTTAAGCGTCTGCTGTGGTCGGATCGGCGGCCCGTTCGGGAACTCGGTAGCCGTGATCGGCACAGAGCGAGCCGGGCAGCTCTTCCGTCAGCGCATCGCAGTACCCCTTGCCGTACGCGGCACGCATGAATGCGGCCACGACGTCGAGGGACCACTCGTCGATGCTGGCCGCCTCGCGCCAGAGATCGGCGAGGCGGAGGTCGATGTCGAGCTCGAGCAGATCGATCCGTGAGGGGCGCGTTGACATCTCAACGAGGGTAAATCCAGCGTCGGACGGAATCGCCGCCGCCGGTACGCTCGGGCGCACGAATGTCGGATCGACTCCACTTCGGCCCTGCTCGAGTCCCGGCCCGGGAACAGCCGGAGTCTGCGATCGGGGCGCTGCTGGAGCGCGGCTACAGCGCGTGCGAGATCGATTTCGAAGGCGGCTTTTGGATGGACTACGACTTCGCCGCCCGCTTCGGGGAGCTGGCCCGCGAGAACGGAATCGTCCTTTCCGTCCACGCGCCGATCGCCGGCTTCATGGGCCATGCCGAGCGCGGGAAGAAGCTGAACATGGCTGTCGGGATGCTCGACCACTCGGCCGGGATCGCAGTCGCCGCCGGCGCCGAAGTCGTGGTCTTCCACCCCGGCTTCCTGCTCGGGCGGACTCGGGAGGAGGCAATCGACTCGGTCTGCGAGCAGCTCGGCGAGCTGCGGGAGCGGTTGGTCGGGAAGGATCGCGCCGTCCCGTTCGGGATCGAGGTGATGGGACGGGTGCGAGAGCTCGGCTCGGCGGACGACGTCGTCGAGATCGCCCGCCGCCTGGACTGGGTTCGCCCCGTGCTCGACTTCGCGCACATGCACGCAACCTCGGACGGCGGCTTCACAACTGTGGAGCCATTCGTCGAGGCGCTGGCGAAGGTCGACGCGGTGCTCGAGGCCGGCGCTCCGTTCCACATCCACTTCTCCGACATTCAGTTCGCGAACCGCAACGAGACGAAGCATTTGCCGTACGGCGATGGGACGCTTCGCGCCGAGCCCCTGGCCGAGGCCCTGGCCGGCTTCGAGCGGCCCGCAACGGTGATCTCGGAGTCGCCGGATGAGGCTTCTTCCCAGACAATCAAGGCTCTGCTCGGCGCATGAGCATCCGCGAGCGGCTGCTCGAGACTCCCGTCGAGAAGGTGCCTCCCGAAATGGCTGCCGCCGTCAAGGCCTTCTGCGAGCCGATCCCGGAAATCCGGGCGGCGTACATCGGCCTCGTCGAGGTCACTCGCGACTTCGACTACCCGCAGGAAAAGCTCGCGGTCGCGTTCGAGCTCGTGACGCCACCCACCGATGTGGCAGAGGACCCGGCCGTGCGACGGATCGCGCTCAAGTTCTACGACGAGCTGCCCGCGAGCATCTCCGATGGAGGGTGCAACTTCCTCGGTGTGGAGGCGCTTCCGGTCTGGAACGAGAAGACGTGGCAGGTCTTCTCGCGGTAACCGCCGCGCTTCCGTAGCATCGGAGCATGCTCGACCCGAAAGCATTCAAGGCGTACGACGTCCGCGGGATCTACCCGGCCGAGCTCGACGAGGCCGGCGCCTACGCGATCGGGCGCGCATACGTGGAGCAGTTCGAGCCCCGGCGAATCGCGGTCGGACGCGACGTGCGGCTCTCGTCGCCGACCATGGCAGCCGCGGTGATCGAAGGCGCTCTGGACGGAGGCGCCGACGTGCTCGATGTCGGGCTTGTCGGAACCGAGATGGTCTACTTCGCGGTCGGTGAGCTCGGCCTCGACGGCGGCGTGATGGTGACCGCCTCGCACAATCCAGGCGAGTACACGGGGATGAAGATCGTGCGCCGGGGCGCGCTGCCTGTCGGAGGCGAATCGGGCCTGCTCGACATCCGCGACCGCGCCGTGCGCGCCGAGTGGCGCGACACGAAGCGCGGCGTCGTGACGCCGGAGAACGTCTGGGACGGGTTCGTGAGCCGCGTGCTCTCGTTCGTCGACATCGATGCGATCAAGCCGCTTCGGGTCGTCGTCGACGCCGCGAACGGTATGGCGGGCGTGATGCTTCCGCCGGTGCTCGCGAAGCTTCCCCAGGTCGAGGTGATTCGCTGCTACTTCGATCCTGACGGCTCGTTCCCGAACCACGAGCCGAACCCGCTCCTGCCCGAGAACCGCGAGTTCATCCTCGCGAAGATGCGCGAAGAGGACGCGGATTTCGGGGTCGCCTACGACGGCGACGCCGATCGCTGCTTCTTCGTCGACGAGACGGGTGAGTTCATCCCCGGCGATTTCACGACGGCGCTCTTCGCCGAGTCGATCCTGGCCAAGGAGCCGGGCGGCAAGGTGATCTACGACGTGCGCGCCTCCTGGGCGGTGCCCGAGGCGATCGAGCGCGCCGGCGGCGAAGCGCTCGTGAACCGGGTCGGGCACTCGTTCATCAAGCAGCGGATGCGCGATGTCGACGCGGTCTTCGCCGGCGAGGTCTCGGCGCACTACTACTTCCGCGACTTCGCGCAGGCCGACTCGGGTGTCGTCCCGTTCCTGCTCATGCTGGAGCTCGTCTCGAAGCGCGGCGAGCGCCTGAGCGAGATCCTCGCGGGGCTCCGGTCGCAGTACTTCATCACAGGCGAGATCAACGTCCCGGTCCCGGACGTGGCGCTGAAGATCCAGGAGATCAAGGAGCGCTTCGGGCCGGAGGGCACCGTCTCCCATCTCGACGGGATCTCGATCGAGGCCGCCGACTGGCACCTGAACGTGCGCCCGTCCAACACCGAGCCGCTGTTGCGCCTGAATCTCGAAGCGCGGTCGCAGGAGTTGATGGAGGCGAAGCGCGACGAAGTGCTGGCGGTGATCAGGGCGTGATCGAGCTCGGCCACGTGACCGAGCGCAAGCCGCCGTACCGCTACGCGGCCTACACACGCGTCGGATTCTCGGACACCGACGCTCAGGGAGTCGTCTATTACGGGCGCTACATGCCCTACTTCGACCTCGCGCGCACCGAGTACCACCGCCACCTCGGTGCGATCTCGATTCGCGGCGAGTTCGCGATGCGCGCCTCGACCGTCGAGTACCACGCGCCCGCCCGGTTCGACGATCTGCTCGAAGTCTTCATCCGCGTCGAGCGCGTCGGAACGACGAGCGTCACCTACGACTACGCCGCGTTCCGGCTCGATGGAGAGACGGATCTGCTGATGGCGACCGCGAAGCAGACGATCGTGCTGATCGACCTCGCAGACCGGCGCCCCGTCCCCATCCCCGATGCGTTTCGAGAGCGCGTCGCCGAGTTCCAGGCATGAGCGCAGCTGCTCTCGCCGCGGTCGAGCGGGCACTGGGCGGCGACGAGCCCGATGACGTCCTGCGCGACGCCATCGCCGCGCTGGTCGAGCATGGCGGCTGCGCGTGGGCCGGGATCCTCTTCGTCGAGGACGGCACGCTCGTGCTCGGCCCATCGGCGGGCGAGCCGCAGCCTGAGAGCCGCTCACAGCTCCCGGTGGTCTTTCAGAGAGACCGGGTCGCAGAGCTCGTAGCCGACGGCTGCGGAGACGGGGATTTCCTCGAGCGTGTCGCGGCGCTGCTCGCGCCCTACTGCCTGGTTGGCTGGGACACCGGCGGCGTGCCGTGGGAGTCCGTCAGCTAGGCGTGACGCGGTAGGCGTCGAAGACGGCGTCGAGGCCTCGGAGCGCGTTCATCAGCGACCGCAGCGACTTCACGTCGCCGATCTCCGCCGTGTACCAATTCTTCGCGAGCTGATCCTCGACGACGCCGCCGTAGCTGACGATGTTCGCGCCGTGCTCGGCGAACGTGCGGGCGACGTCTTCGAGCAGCCGCGGGCGATCCCACGAGTCGACGGCGAGCTGGACACGGAACGACTTCGTCGAGTCGCCGTCCCACGAGACCGGGGTGAACCGTTCCTCGTTCTTCATCAACGCCTTCACGTTCGGGCAGTCTTCACGGTGGATCGTGATCCCCTTCCCGAGCGAGATGTAGCCGACGATCGGGTCGCCCGGAACCGGCGTGCAGCATTTCGCGAGGCGGATCAGCACGTCCTCGACGCCTTCGACGACGACCCCCATCTCATTGCTCGAGACAGCGCTGCGCGCCTTGGGCGTCTTCGTGACGACCGGCGCCTCCTCTGCGACCTGGTCGGTCTTCAGGCGCTGGATCACCTTGTTCACGATCGAGCCCGGCTGGAGCTTCCCAGAGCCCAACGCGACGTAGAAATCGTCGGCCTTCTTGAAGCCGGTGTCGCGGATCACCTGGGCGAGCACCGCGGAGCCGCGCAGCTTCGCGTACGGCAGGTTCTGCTGCTTCAGCGCCTGCTCGAGCGCGTCCCGGCCCTTTGCCTCCTGTTCCTCGCGCGTCTCGCGCGAGTACCACTGGCGGATGTTGTTTCGCGCCCGCGAGCTCTTCGCAAGCGCGAGCCAGTCGCGCGAAGGAGCCCTGCCCTGCTTCGAGGTGAGGATCTCGACGAAATCGCCGTTCTGAAGGCGGTAGTGCAGCGGGACGATGCGGCCATTGATCTTGGCGCCAACCGTGCGGTGGCCGACGTCTGTGTGGACCGCGTAGGCGAAGTCGATCGGCGTCGAGCCGGCGGGAAGCGTCTTGACCTGGCCCTTCGGCGTGAAGACATGCACCTCGTCCTCGAAGAGGTCGGTGCGCAGGTTCTTCATGAACTCGTCCGGATCGGCCTCCTCCGTGCCGACATCCATCAGCTGCTGAACCCACTGCAGCCAGTCGGCGTCGGCGATGTCGTTGCCGCGCTTGTAGAGCCAGTGCGCGGCGATCCCGAACTCGGCCGTGGCGTGCATCGAATGCGTCCGTACCTGGATCTCGAGCGGCCGGCCCTGCGGCCCGATCACCGTCGTGTGCAGGGCGCGGTAGCCGTTGAACTTCGGCATCGCGATGTAGTCCTTGAAGCGGCCCGGCATCGGCTTCCAGAGCGAGTGGATCAGGCCGAGCGCGCCGTAGCAGTCGCGCGTTCCCTCGTCGCCCTCGCGCCCGACGATCACGCGCATCGCCGTCAGGTCGTAGATCTCGTTGAACTCGCGGCCCTTCTTCGCCATCTTGTCGTAGATCGAATAGAAGTGCTTCGCGCGGCCCGCGATCTCGGACGGGATGTCGACCTTGTCCAACTCGTGCTGGAGCACCATCGCCGCCTCGCGGACGTGCTCCTCACGGTCGGTGCGCCGTTCCGCGACCATCTGCTTGATCTCCTCGTACTTCCGCGGGTGCAGCGTCTGGAACGCCAGGTCTTCGAGCTCCCATTTAAGCGCGTGGATGCCGAGGCGGTGGGCGAGCGGCGCGTAGACCTCGAGCGTCTCCTTCGCTTTGCGCACCTGGGTTTGCTTGCCCATGTACTCGATCGTGCGCAGGTTGTGCAGCCGGTCGGCGAGCTTGATCAGGATCACGCGGACGTCCTCGGCCATCGCGACGATCAGCTTGCGGTAGTTCTCGGCCTCGGCGTGCTCGCGGCTCTGGAACTGGACGCGGGTCAGCTTGGTGACGCCCTCGACGAGCTTCGCGATCTCCTCGCCGAACTCGGCGCGGATGTCCTCGATCTCGATCTCGGTGTCCTCGACGGTGTCGTGGAGCAGAGCCGCTGCGAGCGTCGGCTCGTCGAGCCGGAGCCCGGCGAGGATCTTCGCGGCGCCCCACGGGTGGTAGATGAACTCCTGGCCGGAGCGCCGCACCTGGCCGTCGTGGGCGTTCGCGGCGTAGTCGAAGGCGCGGGTCAGGAGCTCCCGGTCTGCATCGGGCTTGTAGGCCTCGACCTCGGCGAGCAGCTCATCGACGAGATCGTGATGCCGTTCGAGTACTGCCACTCGTCCAGTGTATCGCCCGATCCCGGCGATCCTTCACGGGCGGCAGGATTCTGGGCCGCCTCGCTGAACTCTCGATCCCATGTTGCGCCGCCACCGAGAGAGGCGAAAACTGCGCCGGATCGCGCGCATGCTCTGCGAGTTGGACTCAGCGCTCGTTCGCGCGGCCTAGGCCGCTTGCTGCAGCGGTGGCTGCTCTTCGAGCAGCTGCCGGAACGACTCCGACTCGAGCAGGCTTCGTCGCCCGCCACCGGCGAGCTCGAGCTCGGCGAAGATCATCCTCGCCTCCGGAGTCCACGCGCTCTCGCCGGCTCGCCACTGCTCCGCAAGCCAGGTGCGCAGCTCCTCGTAGCCCTCGACCGCGTCGAAGATGCGCCGGACGACGAGCTGCGGCGACACGGTCCCATTCCAGCGGTTCTCCTGCAGGCGGAAGGCAACGTCATAACGGCCGATCCGGCGGAAGCGGTCGAGCTGGCCGCCGCTGCCGAAGGCAATCGCAGACCCGGCATCCTTCCCTCGCTGGCGCACCCGGAAGCGCAGGTGCTTCCCGTCGCCGACCGTCGAGAGCTCGGTCAGCTCGACGCCGTCGATCAGGAGCGTCACGCCCGGATTGCCGAGCCCGAACGGCGCGAGCCGGCCGAGCTCCTCGCAGAGCGCGAGGCCCAGTTCCGCGCCGGGAACGATCGCGTCGACATGCGTGCGCGGCCGAAGATCCTCGTCGCTCAGCACCTCGTCGGCGTGGACGCCGAAGGCTTCGGCAAAGGCCGCGACGTTCTCCGGGTGGATCGAAAGGCCGGCGGCCGCCCGGTGCCCGCCGAAACGCTCGAGCAGGTCGGAGCAGGCCGACAGAGCGCCGTGCAGGTCGAACGAGCCTGCGGTGCGTCCTGAGCCTTTCCAGTCGCCATCGGTGCCCGCGATCAGGACGATTGGCCGCCCGTAGCGCTCGGCAAGGCGGGAAGCCACGATTCCGATCACGCCTTCGTGCCAATCCTCCCCTGCAACGACATAGCCGCGGTGAGCGCGACGCGCGGCCGGCCATGACTCGACCTCGGAGATGGCGGCACGGAGGATCCGCTCCTCGACCGCCTGGCGCTCGCGGTTCAAGGTCTCGAGCTCTTCGGCGACGCGCGCAGCCTCCTCGGCGTCGTCTGTGAGCAACAGCGCGAGCGCGGCCTCGGGGCGGCCGAGCCGGCCAGAGGCGTTGATGCGAGGTGCGAGCCGGAAGCCGATCGCGCTCTCGTCACAGGCAGCCGGATCCACGCCTGCGACCTTCATCAGCGCCCGCAGCCCGACCTTCTGGGTCTGCGACAGCCGCTTCAGGCCCGCGAGCGCAAGCCCGCGGCTCTCGTCGACGAGCGGCACGACATCGGCCACCGTCGCGAGTGCCACCACATCGAGGTGCTGCTCGAGGAACGGATGCCCGGGCCCGAGCAGCGCCTCGGCGAGCTTCCACACGACCGCGGTGCCGCAGAGGCCCTGGAAGGGATAGTCACCGTTCAACGGCGCGACGACCGGACAGTCGGGGAACGTGTCTCCCGGCCGGTGGTGATCGGTGACGACGATCTCGAGCCCGAGCCGCTTCGCCTCCTCGACCTCCGCGACGGCTGTGATGCCGCAGTCGACCGTGAGCACGAGCTGGAACCCCTCCTCGGCGAGGCGCGCAAGTGTCTGACCGTTCAGGCCGTAGCCCTCCTCGAACCGCGACGGCAGATGCCAGGCCGGATCCGCGCCGAGCTCGCGCAGCAAGAACACGGCAAGGGCGGTCGCGCAGATCCCATCGGCGTCGTAGTCCCCGTGCACGCAGATCCGGGAGCCTGCGGCGATCGCCGCCGTGATCGCGTCGACGGCGGCGCGCATGTCGCCCAGCGAAAACGGGTCGTGCCCGGGCAGCGCGCCTGCGAGGAACGCGCGGGCCGCCTCGGGATCGGCGTACCCGCGGCGCGCAAGCACCGAAGCCGTCGTCTCGCTGATCCCGAGCGTCGTTGCGAGATCACGCACCGCAGCGGCGGGAACGGGCTCGATCATCCAGGTGCCGCTCTCCATCGGACAGCGAGGGTACGGGCGGCGTCGGACGGAATCCGCTGGATTTCGCCCATATCTGTCACTATTTCGGACCCGTGCTGAGGATTCTTGCCGCCTGCTTCGCGGCTGCGCTCGCCGCCTGCGCTGGAGCCCCGGCTGCCGAGGAGCTGCGCGAGGTGGCGCCTGGCGTTTCGGTGTTCGGAGCCTCGGTGGGCGGCTTGACCTCGGAGCCTGCACGGAGCCAGATCCAGCGGGCATTCGCGCGGCCGATCGTGATTGCCTACGCCGGCCAGACGTTCTCGGTCTCCCCCACCCAGCTGGGAGCGAAAGCCGGGGTCGATGCGGCGATCCGCTCGGCGCTCTCGGCGACGCCGAGGAGCACGATCGGGCTTCCGGTCACGTTCTCCCAGGCCGCTGTTCAGCGCCTGGTGAGCACCTTGGCCTGGCGTTACGACCGCAAGCCGGTCAGCGCGACGGTCAAGGGAGCAAACGCGTCCGGACCGGTGTTTCAGCCGGCGCGTGACGGAGTCGAGGTTCTGAAGGATGCGATGGAGGCCGAGATCACGCACGAGCTCACCGGCGGCTCGCGCGCCCCGTTGCGACTCGCGACCGCCGCGATCGCCCCGGCAAAGACTCAGACCCGCTTCGGGCCGGTGATCGTCGTCAACCGCGCGGAGAACACGCTCAAACTCTACGACTCCCAGCGCCTGATCCGCACGATTCCCGTCGCGACCGGGCAGTCGATCTATCCGACGCCGCCGGGGATCTTCAAGATCGTCGACAAGCAGAAGAACCCGTGGTGGTATCCACCGACCTACGACGCCTGGGCGCACGGTCTGAAGCCGGTTCCTCCCGGCCCGGACAACCCGCTCGGGACGCGCTGGATGGGCCTCTCGGTGCCCGGTGTCGGAATCCACGGCACCGACGAGCCGACCTCGATCGGCTACTCCGCCTCACATGGCTGCATCCGCATGCACGTCCCTGACGCCGAATGGCTCTTCAACCGCGTCGCGACCGGCACGCCGGTCGTGATCGAGTAGCTAGCCCTCCTTGGGCAGCTTGATCCCGAGGTAGGTCAGGATGCCGATCAGGATCACGAGCACGACGCAGCTCGCATAGATCCAGTTCTTGTGCTCGCTCTCGCGGATGAACTGCGCAAACGCGCGGGTGAGCAAGATCAGCACGCCGAGGATCAGGCCAATGCCGACGACGAAGACCGGCACGAGCACGACCAGCCGCTGCCAGTAAGGAGTCGCCGCAAGCACGCCTCAAACCGTAGCCTGCGAGCGCCGAAGGCCCGCTGGGTATCCTCACAGGGTGCTCGTCGAACCTTCTGGGCGCCCGTGACGGAGACGAACTACACCTCCGGTGACGACTACGTGGTCGAGTTTCTCGGCTATCGCTTCAGCTTCAACGCCTTCGATTTCGAGCAGCGCGTCGTGGCTGCGGCGGTCAAGCTCGGGCTCGTCGAGGTGAACGAGCTCGACGAGGAGGAGACCAGCGACCTCGTCGCACTCGCGGCTCAAGGCCTGGTCGATGGCCCCCAGTCCCGCCTCGGCCGCTATCTCGCCCGCAACTGGGAGCGCGTCTCGCTCGTCGAAGGCGAGTCGCTCGTCTACTGGCTCCGCAAGCTGATCTTCCGTGGCGCCTGGCTCGACCATCAGGTCAAGCGCGGCGCGCTCGAGGTCGTGTGGGAAGAGAACGAGGCCGAGTTCGCCTACCAGCATCCTGGCGGCGGTCGCCCGCTGCTCGAGCTCGCCCCGATCCCGTCGTGGCACGAGCTGCAGTATCGCGGGTGAACCCATGGTTCCCCCGCGAACCCCCTCCTTCTCCGCAGCTCGTTGAACGCCGTCACCCGCCTCCCGCCGGGCGAAGCCCGGCTCCGGCGGCAACCGGAAGCTCTTTCTCCTCTGATCTGGGCCATCGGTGGCGCGTCCTACCTTGCCGCCCTCCTTGCGGTTGACCACTATTCGAGCTTCCACGAGCAACTCGGCCTCGGGGCGCTCACGTGGGTCATGTTGCTGGCGGCCCTGTCGCAGTTTCCGGCGCTTCGACGGGCGCAGGCGCTCGGCGTCGTTCTGTTCGCGACGGTCGGCGAGGTCACCGGCGCGATTCTCTGGGGCGTCTACCACTACCGGCTGCACAACCTGCCGATGTTCATCCCGCCCGCGCACGGGATCGTCTATCTGACGGGCCTCTCGCTGTCGGTCGCGCTCCGGCGGCACACGCGAGCCCTTGTCCTGCTGGCGGCGCTCGCGGCGACGACATGGGGCCTGGTCGGCCTGACGGTGCTTCCGCGGCGCGACGTCGCCGGGGCGATCGGCGTCCCGTTGCTGCTGCTCTTTCTCTGGCGCTCACACAGCCGCGCGGTCTATGCGGGGGTGTTTCTCGTCGTCGGCGCACTCGAGCTCTACGGAACGGCGATCGGGACCTGGCACTGGGCGCCGAAGCTTCCGGGGCTCGGGATCCCCGACGGGAACCCGCCGTCCGGTGTGGCATCCGGCTACGTGTGGTTCGACGTGATGGGGATGCTCGTTGCCCCCTGGCTGATGCAGCTGGTCAGCGTTCGAGCGTCGCGAAGGCGCTCTGCAGACGAGCAGACTCTGCCGCGGTCCACTCCCGCGTGAGCGCGACGCCGATCACGGCCGAGGCGACTTCCGTCACGCGCAGGCCGAGCCGTCGGCAGAGGAGCGTGAAGCCGCGTGGGGCCGCATCCGTGTGCGCGACAAAGAGCACGCCACGCGCGGTTCCGGTCAGCTCGAGCAAGTAGTACGAGCGGATGCCGGCGTCGGTGGCGAGGAGACCGGGCGGCGGCGAGGAGTGTGCGTCCTGGACGCAGAATGGGAACTCGGCGCGGGCGAGCGTCTCCGCGAGCGCGGCCGCGATCTCGGCCTTCGGAAAGCCGAGCGGCCAGCCGCGCTCCGCGACCGCGATGCGGTCGCCGTCTGCGAGGTAGACGATCCCGAGCTCGCAGGAGAGGGCCGTCGCCGCGATCTCGGCGAGCGACTGCATCGCTTCGTCGACGGAGACGGACGGCACCGAAACGGACGCTCTGATCGCCTCGAGCACTTCCAATTCGTCGGCGAGCCGCTTGGCGGTACCGGCCGGCTCGACAGCCGCCGCCGCGGCCTCTCCGGCAGCCTGCAGCGCATCCTCGTCGCTCGAGATTGTCCCTTCGCCGACCCCGAAGACGACGACGACGTCGGGCAAGACGGGAACGATCGCGGCTGCGCGAGCGTAATACGGCCCAAAGACCAGATCGCGGCTGCCATGGTCGAGCGAGACCGGCTTGCCCGTCTCGAACGCTCGCGCGAGCGGCTTCTCATCGTCGATCGCCACCTCGACGATTCCGGCCCAGCCTTCGCCACGGCCGCTCCCCCCGAGATGAACGAAACGCTGGCCCGTCACCCGGCGGAGAACGAACACATCGGTGGCGCCGATCGATGCCGCAGCGGCCTCAGTACCTCCTGGCATTGGCACAGTATGGAGATTGGGATCTCTGATCGCTGGCCAATCCCTAGAAAAGGGCACCTGCGTCACGGGCAGCCCCGACGTGGCGGCGACCAAGCTCTGTGACGACACGTCCGCGTGGTGTCCGCTGGAGAAAGCCGAGCTGAAGCAGATACGGCTCGTAGACGTCCTCGATCGTCTCGGCTTCCTCGCCGAGCGCAACCGCGAGCGTCGACAATCCGACCGGCCCGCCGCCGAACTTTTCGACCACTGAGTGCAGCAAGACCCGGTCGAACTTCTCGAGCCCGACATCGTCGACCTCGAGAAGATCGAGCGCCTCGTCGGCGATCTCCATCGTGATCGCCCCTGCATGACGGACCTCGGCCACGTCGCGGACACGGCGAAGGATCCTGTTCGCAATGCGAGGGGTGCCTCGTGCGCGACGGGAGATCTCGTCAGCCGCTTCCGGCTCGATCTCGACGTTCAAGATCCGTGCGCTCCGGCGCACGATCGCGCCGAGCTCCTCCGGGGTGTACAGATCGAGCCGGAACGTGAGCCCAAAGCGATCGCGGAGAGGCGTGGTGAGCAGCCCGGTTCGGGTCGTTGCCCCGACAAGCGTGAACGGCGGCAGGTCGAGGGTGAGCGTGCGCGCCGCGGGCCCCTGGCCGACCACGATGTCGAGCCGGAAGTCCTCGAGCGCCGGATAGAGGATCTCCTCGATCGTGCGGTTCAGCCGGTGGATCTCGTCGACGAAGAGGATGTCGCGGGGCTCGAGGGTGGTCAGGATCGCGGCGATGTCACCCTTACGTTCGAGCGCCGGACCGGCAACCTGACGGATGCCGACGTCGAGCTCGCGGCGAATGATCTGCGCCAGTGAGGTCTTGCCGAGCCCAGGCGGCCCCGCGAGCAGGACGTGATCGAGCGCTTCACCGCGCGCCTTCGCGGCGTCGAGTGCCACGGCGAGCTGCTCCTTGACTCGCTCCTGGCCGATGAAATCGGCAAGCGAGCCGGGCCGGAGCGAGCGCTCGAGCTCTTCCTCGTTCCCATCTGCGACCAACGGTGCGAGCACGCGGTCGGTCATGCCGCTTTCCTGAGTGCGGCTCGAACCTGCTCCTCGACCGTCAGCGTCTCGTCGATCTCGGCGAGCGCCCGGTCGGCATCCACGAGCGACCAGCCGAGCTCGACGAGCGCATCGCGCGCCATCAAGTCGCCTCCCGGCCTGGCGTCGGCGACGTGGCCCATCTTCTCCTTCAGCTCCATGATCACGCGCAGCGCGGTCTTCCGGCCGATTCCTGGGATCGCCTCGAAACGGGCCGTGTCGGCACGGACGATCGCGCGACGAAGCTCTTCCGGCGCTGAGCCGGAGACGATCGCGAGGGCCACTTTCGGCCCCACACCGGTGACCCCGAGCAGCAACTCGAAGAGCTCTCGCTCGTCGGCCGAGGCGAAGCCATAAAGCTGGAGGGCGTCTTCGCGGACGTGGAGATGAACCTCGACCGTCGTCTCCTGCCCGACGGCGGCATTGACACGTGGTGTGGCTGCGACGAGGTAGCCAACTCCACCGACGTCGATCACGACGCCTGCGCCGGTGCGCGCCGCGACGGTGCCGCGCAGGCGCGAGATCACGAGACGGCCCTGAGCAGCGGGGGTGCGGTCGCGTGGCAGATCGCGACCGCGAGCGCGTCCGCTGCGTGGTTCGGAGTCGGAAGCTCCGCGAGGCCGAGGATCGCCTTCACCATCTGCGCGACCTGCTTCTTGTCGGCTTGTCCGTACCCGCAGACAGATTGCTTGACGCGGCTCGGCGCGTACTCAACGCACTCGACGCCGACGGACGCCGCCGCGACGAGTATGGCGCCCCGCGCTTGCCCGACGGAGAGCGCGATGCGGGCGTCGGCGCCGACGTACGACTCCTCCAGGGCGACGACATCCGGGCCGTGCTCCGCAATCAGCTCCTGCACCCCAGCGAAGATCGTGCAGAGCCGAAGCTCCAGCCGCTCGCGCGCGCTTGTCTTCCACCATCCGTGGCAGATGGCTTTGAGGCGCCCGTCGCTGTGTTGGACGAGTCCGTACCCGCAAGCAGCCGTCCCTGGATCGATGCCGAGAACCTTCACGAAGAAAGGTTAGGGAGCGACCCGGACGTTCCTGGGTCGGGGGCCGTTATTCCTTGCCACTGCGCACTTCACCATCCCTAACCCCCACCCGCCCACGGGGAGGCCAGGATAGGTCAACAGGTGTCACGTGGGTGTGACGGAAACGCGAAAAGAGTGGAACTTTTTTTGCGGCGCCAGGGTGCGCGGAAACCTCGATCCGGTGGCATTTCGCCGGCCCTCGGGCCGGCGCGTGGTTACGAGGTGACGGCCTCCAGCACCCGCTCGTCGATGTCGAAGTTGGCGTAGACCTCTTGGACGTCGTCGTTGTCCTCGAGCGTGTCGATCAGGCGCATCAGCTGCTTCGCCTTCGACTCGTCCTCGACGGCAACCGTCGTCTTCGGGATCATCGAGAGCTCGGCGGACTCGAAGGTGAACCCGGCGCTCTCGATCGCGCCGCGCACCGCTGCGAGGCTTTCTGGCGCGCTCGTGACCTGGAAGACATCGCCGTCCTGCTCGACGTCGTCGGCGCCGCCGTCGGCAGCCGCCAGGAACAGCTCGTCCTCGTCGACGCCGGCCGCCGAGACGATCACGACACCGCGGCGCTCGAATTGCCAGGCGACTGCGCCCGTCGTCCCGAGATTCCCGCCGAACTTGTCGAATGCGTGGCGCACGTCCGAGGCGGTGCGGTTGCGGTTGTCGGTCAGCGCCTCGACGATCACGGCAACGCCTTCCGGCCCGTAGCCCTCATAGACGACCGTCTCGAAGTTGTCGCTGTCCGCGCCCGACCCGGCGCCCTTGGCGATCGCGCGGTCGATGTTGTCCTTCGGCATCGAATACGACTTCGCCTTCTCGATCGCGTTCTGGAGCGCGAGGTTCGCCGAGGGATCTCCCCCGCCTTCCTTCGCCGCCACGATGATCGAGCGGGAAAGCTTCGAAAAGAGCTTGCCGCGCTTGGCGTCGGCCGCGCCCTTCTTGTGCTTGATCGATGACCACTTGCTATGCCCTGACAACCTCGCCCTCCCTTACGCCTTCGAGAAACAGTTCATGCAACCGGGTGTCCCCCGTCAATTCCGGATGGAACGACGCGACCAGATACTGCCCATCTCGCGCCAGCACCGGATGACCGTCGACCTCGGCGAGCACCTCGACGCCGGGGCCGACCTCTTCGATCCACGGTGCACGAATGAAGATGGCGCGCACCGGTTCCTTCTCACCCGCGACCTCGAGATCGGTCTCGAACGACGCAGCCTGCCGCCCG
This sequence comes from Gaiellaceae bacterium, assembly GCA_035550275.1. GTDB lineage: Bacteria > Actinomycetota > Thermoleophilia > Gaiellales > Gaiellaceae > PALSA-600. The sequence goes on from DASZPQ010000043.1 coordinate 15,992, forward strand.
AACGCGTTTCGACGAACGCCGATG
>DASZPQ010000044.1:0-30648 GCA_035550275.1 Gaiellaceae bacterium
GCGGCGCCGGCCCCGCAACGAGCCAAGATCGTCACGACCATACAGCCAAACGAATAGGTGGCCGCCCTCCGCGACCTTGAGTGCAATGGCATTGAACGCCTCTCGCGTCGAGTATGTGTGATGGAGCACACCCTCGCTGTAGACGAGATCGAACGATGCGTCTGGAAAGGGCAAGGCGAACAGCGACGCAACCGCAAAGTCGACCGGCGTCTCGGACTCGGCGAGCTCGCCGACCCGAGTGAGCATGGAAAAGTTCAAGTCGACCGCCGAGATCTGAGCCTGTGGAAAGACTCGGCCGAGAGCAATAGCTTCTTGGCCCGCTCCACAACCAACGTCGAGAATTGTCCGCGGCGGAGTGTCGTGAAGTCCGGCAAGCCATACTTCCCGGTTCAGCGCGACAAGGTCGTTGCCATCAAAAATGAACGAGAGATCGCTATTGGTCGCGTGCTCCCATTCGGCTGTGAACGTCGCCTGGGTTGACTCCTCGCCCGTTCGAGGATGTCCCGCTGGGAGCGTGGCTCCGAGAGCACCAAGCTCGGCCGAGTGACTGGCAGCGAACTGCTCGTGAAAAGGAGTGATGAAGGTCAACATCACCGGGATGCCGGCCACGACCGGATACCAGGTTCGGCAAGCGGTACAAATGAGAACCGGATTGTTGTCGCATTCCGCGGAGAAAAGATCAGAAGCACATGAAGGACAGACGAGGTCACTCATTAGGAAGCTGCAAGCATGTCTTCTAAGAAGACATCAAGACCGACAACCGGCTCCCATCCGAGCTCGGCCGTCACTTTGGCCGGGTTCGCGCCGATCGCCTTCGGATCGGCGGGCCGCAGAAACGTGGGATCGACTGCGACCGCAGGTGCCCCAGAATCCGCAAAGCTTGCGGTGCAGTCGACGGGATCCGGGCCGGTGAGATCCCACACCAGTGGGAATCCTGCGAGCGTAAAGGCTCGATCGACAAGCTCCCAAACGTGATGGATATGGCCGGTACCGAGAACGTAGTCGTTGTACGACGATGCCTCGTCGGGGAGTCCGCGAACCGCAGCCTGGCGGATGATCGAGATCATTCCATCGACGTAGTTTGGAGCGAAGCCCCAGTCGCGCTGCGCCTCCAGATTTCCAAGCATGAGTGGCTGTCGATCCCCGTTGTTCCGGAGCGAGATCACGTGGTCGACGACCTTCCGAGAGAGGAACTGCGGGCCGCGTCGATGCGATTCGTGGTTGAACAGGATTCCGCAGGCGATTCGCAAGTTGTACGACTCGCGGTAGCTCTGGCAGAGCAGATGTGCGGCGGCCTTCGCGGCGGCGTACGGGCTCTGAGGGCTGAGCACCGAATTCTCATCGTGAACGATGCTGCCGCCGGGCGTCGACCCAAACATTTCGCCTGAAGAGGCCTGATAGAAGTGGGTTCCTGGGCTGTCGAGGCGAACAGCCTCTAGCAATCGGGCCACGATGTCAGCATTCGACTCCCACGTTGCTTTGGGATCGGCAAACGACGCCCCAACGCTGCTTTCGCCAGCGAGGTTGTACATCTCCTCAGGCCGCAGATCGCCGACGAGAGCGCACAAAGGGCCCGGATCGCGCAAGTCCCGCCTCACCGCTCGGAGACCCGGATGGTGTTCGAAGATCTCTTCGGCTGCCGCAACATCTCTGACAGCTACGTGAACGCTCCAGCCCTCACTGAGCAGCTTGCGGACTAAGAAATACCCGTCCTGTCCAGTGGCGCCCGTCACGAGGGCAGTCCGCGGCTGGACGGTTTGACTCATGCCAGGAGTCTAGGCTGTGCCGCGATGAACGTCCTTTTCGTGGCAAATCAGGAGCCTGACTTCCTCCAGGACATCGTCTTTCACGGCCTGGTTTCTACACTTGGCACCGACCACGTTATCGACTGGCCTCCCGTCCGACGCTACCGGACAACGCCTCCTTCAGACGCTGCCCTTCCGATGTTGTATTTCGGATTGCCCCCACGACCAGCGGTCTCAGACGAAGACGCTTTTTCCTGGGCGGACGCGATCGTGCTGGGTTCGTCCCGGCCGGGCGTGATTGCTGCCGTACGGCGTGTTCTGGCTCTCGCGGGCGACCGGCCCGTCGCTTTTCTAGATGGTGAAGACGATCCGTACGTCAGGGCGATCGTGCGTGACGTCGACGTGTATCTCAAGCGCGAGACGCTTCTCCACGATGCGGCTCGATTCGTCACGATGCCGGTCAGGCGCTTACGAGACCTCACACGGGACGAGTCGAGATCTCTCGATCCTCTCGCACGCCGCCGCTGGGTCGCGACCAGGCGCTCCCGTGTGATCGTCCCGCTGCCATTCGGAATCGTCGATACGGGCTTTTCGCCTGGCGAACGCCGTGACATCGATGTCACTTTTCTCGCAAGCCCTACGAGTCCCGAGCGTGCGCGCGTGACGAGTGCGCTCGAGCAGTTGAAGGCCGAAGGGCTCCACGTCGCCCTATCGACCACGCGTCTTGGCTGGTCTGAGTACCTGGACGTGCTTGCCGCCAGCCGAGTCGCGATCAGCGTTCGAGGCCTCGGTTACGACACCTACCGTTACTGGGAGATTCCGTACTCCGGAGCAGTGCTTCTTGCGGAAACGCCACGGATCGTGATTCCGGGGAACTTCGAGCATGGACGCGAGGCCTGGTTCGCGCCCGTTGGTGGCCTGGCCGATTCAGCGCGAACACTTGTGGAATCGGATACGCAGGCGATTGCTACTGCCGGACGTACGAAGCTCTTACGCGAGCACTCGAGCATCCGGCGGGCAGAGACGGTGCTCGAGCGACTCGATTCGGTAAAGGCGCGCCGCCGAAGCTCGGTACGCTCAGTGACGTGACGGTCGTGCTCTTTACCTGCGCAGGACAGCGGGTTGACATCGTCACCGCGTTTCGGCGCGCCGGCGCGACCGCTCTCGCTGTCGACGTGAACGAGCTTTCGCCCGCGCTCTACCACGCCGACCGCAGGGCGATCGTGCCTCGGGTCGACGATCCCGGCTACATCGCTGCCCTGAAAGCGCTGATCGACGAGCACGAGGTGAAGCTGATCGTGCCGCTGACCGACCTCGATCACGTCGTCCTCTCCGAGGCCCGGAAGGAGCTCGGCGTCACCCTGCTGCTCGCCGGGCCGGAGACGATCCGGCTCTGCGAGGACAAGTACCTCGCCCACCGCTTCTTTGAGGAGCACGGGATCGCGACGCCGCCGACCTGGCTCGCCGGCGAGCTCCCGGACGAGTTCGAGTTTCCCGTGCTCGTGAAGGCGCGCCGCGGCTTCGGCTCGCGGCACATCTACCGGGCCGAGAGTCGCGCCGACCTCGAGTTCTTCCTGCGCCACACGAGTGCGGACTCGATGGTTCAAGGCGTCTGCCGCGGGGAAGAATTCTCCATCGATGTCTTCTGCGACCTCTCTGGCCGCTGTCTGAATGCGATTCCGCGGACGATGATCGAGTCGAAAGGTGGAGAGTCGATCAAGGGCGCCACGATCAAAGACGCAGAGCTGATCGAGCATGGCCGCCGGGTTGCCGAGGAGCTCGGGATCGTCGGCCCGGCGAACATCCAGTGCTTTCGTGAGCCCGACGGTTCGCTGCCCGTGACCGACGTCAATCCGCGCTTCGGGGGCGGGTTTCCGCTGCCGACCGCGGCCGGGTCGAAGTACCCGGAGCTTGCGATCGCATTGGCGAACGGTGAGCAGCCGGAGCCGCGCATCGGCGACTTTCGTGAGGGGATCGTGATGACGCGCTTCTTCTCGCAGGTGGTGCTGCACGAAGTCGGCGGGGCACTGGAGCCGCTGGAGGAGTGAGGCGGCGGATCATCCTCGCCATGCTGCTCGTGATCTTGATCGCGATCGGGCTCGTGGCTGCGTATGTGATTCATGTTCGCCACGAGTCGCGGGACATTCGCGGCTCTTCGACAGTCGAGTTCACGACGACGACGACGACCACGGTCACGCCGCTCGTCGTGTCCGGCCCGAAAGAGCCTGGCATCGAGTGGCAGATGTACGGCCACGACCCGGAGCGGCTGCGAGTCGCAACGGGTGTCTCGCTCGCGCCGCCCTTCAAGAAGGACTGGACGTTCCACGCACAGAGCCTCGTCGAGTTTCCGCCGGCGCTTGCCTACGGGCGGCTCTACTTCGCGACGAACGCGGGCGTCGTCGACGCGATCAGCGCCAAGACCGGCAAGCGGGCCTGGCACTACGTCTCGGGCCGTTGCCAGGCGATGTCGCCGGCGGTGATCGGCCGCACGATCTACGCGACCTTCCTGAACGCGCCGCCGTGCAACGCGAATGGGACGACGCAGAGCGGTGAGCTGGTCGCGCTCTGGGCCGGCTCGGGGAAGGTGCGCTGGAAGAAGACGATCGGGCCGTCCGAGTCGTCGCCCGCGATCGTGAACGGCGACGTCTTCGTCGGCGATTGGAACGGAAACGTCTACTGCTTCTCGGCGGCGACCGGCCGCCTCTGGTGGAAGTACTCGTCAGGCGCGAAGATCAAGGGCGGGATCGCGGTCTCGGGCAACCGTGTCTATTTCGGCACGTACGCCTCCAAGGTCTACGCCCTGACCGCCAGCAAGGGCAAGCTCGTCTGGACGGCGGACGCGCAGCCGCGGCTCGGCCATCCCGGTGAGTTCTATGCGACGCCTGCCGTCGCCTACGGCCGTGTCTTCATCGGCGCGACCGACGGCAAGGAGTACTCCTTCGGCGCGACGGACGGTCATCTGATCTGGTCGCACTCGACCGGCGGGTACGTCTACTCGTCGACCGCGGTCTGGAAGGAGCGGGTGTTCGTCGGCTCCTACTCGGGCTCGTTCTATTCGTTCAACGCGGCTACCGGCGACGAGCTCTGGTCATTCCATGCAGACGGCCGCATTTCCGGCTCTCCGACGATCGTTGGCGGGAGGGTGTATTTCGCGACGCTCTCGGGGACGACGTATGCGCTCGACGCACGCACGGGTCGCCTCGACTGGACGTTTCCCGACGGGGAGTACTCACCTGTGATTGCCGATGCGAAACATGTTTATCTCGTTGGGCGTGCGCGCGTGTACGGGCTTTCCGAGCGGCGGCCCGGGTAGGCTGGGAGCATGCGGTATGCCGTCACCGGCGCGGCCGGGTTCATTGGCTCGCATCTCAGCGAGGCGCTCATTGCGCGAGGCGACGAGGTCGTCGGGATCGACTGCTTCACCGACTACTACGACGTTGCGCTGAAAGAGGAAAACGCGCATGGACGCGAGATCCTGCGCCTCGATCTGGCCGAGGACGAGCTGGATTTCGCCGGTCTCGACGGCATCTTCCACCTCGCCGGGCAGCCCGGCGTCCGCAGTTTCGGCGACGTGTTCCCGCTCTACCTGCGGCGCAACGTGCTCGCCTCGCAACGGGTCTTCGAGGCAGCGGCTCGCGACAACGTGAGAGTCGTCTTCGCCTCGTCGTCGTCGATCTACGGTGCCGCCGAGCGGTATCCGACGCCGGAGGACGCGAGACCGCGCCCGCTTTCGCCCTATGGGATCACGAAGCTCGCCTGTGAGCATCTCGCCGACGCCTACGCGCGCGACTTCGGCCTCGACTGCGTCGTCCTTCGCTACTTCAACGCGTTCGGGCCCCGCCAGCGACCCGACATGGCATTCACGCGGATCGCGCTTGCCCTCGCCGAGGACGGGCATTTCGAGCTCTTCGGCGACGGAAACCAGTCGCGCGGCTGGACGTATGTCGCCGACGTCGTGGAAGCGACGATCGCGGCGATGCGGGACGGTCACGGGACGTACAACGTCGGCGGCGCGCACGAGGCGTCGATGAACGAGACGATCGCGCTCTTCGAGCGCGTCTCGGGGCGGACGCTCGACGTGGGCCGGAGCGCTGCCGTTCCGGGCGATCAGAGCCGCACGAACGCGGACACGACCCGCATCAAGCAGGACCTCGGCTGGGCGCCGCGCGTCTCGCTCGAAGAGGGCGTACGCGCGCAATGGCAATGGGCGTCGTCTAGCATCGTCGCGGGATGAGCACTCCAGAGACTGATCCGGGAGCGGAGCGGGACGTCGATCTCGCGCGCTGGCGTGGCGCGCTCGCGCGGCGCTGGTGGATCGTCGCCGCCGGTGCGGTCGCGGGAATCGTCGTCGGCGGGCTCTTCTCGCTCAGCGGCGGCAGCGTCTACGAGGCCTCTGCGCTGCTCGCGCCGAGCCAGGCGTTTTCCCCGAACGGCTCGCCCGTTCTGAGCTACACGTCGAGCCCGCGCGCGATCAACGTCCTCGCCACTCAGGACAGCACGCTCGCAAAGGTTGCCGCGCAGACACATGTCCCGGTGGAGCAGCTTCGCGGCCACGTCAGCACCGCGACGGTGAACACCGGCGCAGGATCGACGGCAACTCGCGGGTCGGTCCTGATTCAGATCACGGTGCAGGCCCACAAGAAGACCGACGCTGCAGATGCGGCGAACGCCCTCGGCGCGATCATCGCGAAGGAGAGCACGGGGCCCTACGTGATCCAGTCGATCAAGACGCTTCAGCAGGATTTGAAGAGCAACCAGGCTCAGCTCAAGTCGGTCAACAAGGAGATCACGGCCTTCAACAATGCGCTCAAGTCGACGTCGCTCAACTCGATCGAGGAGTTGCTGCTCACCCAGCAGGCTGACAATGCGCTGCTGCGCGCCGGGAACCTGAACGACAAGATCGAGGCCCAGACGCAGCAACTCACGCTGACGCAGAACATCGAGCTCGCCCAGATCATCTCGCCGGCAGCAGCCGTGAAGACGACCGCGCGCTCGCGCCGGAACTCGATTCTCGTCGGGCTGCTGATCGGGCTGATCGTCGGCGGAATCGCCGCGATCGTCGCGGACACCCGCAAGCGCGCCTAGCCGGCAATGCTCGAGGGCAAGACCGTCGCCGTCGTCGTACCGGCGTTCAACGAGGAACAGTTGATCGGCGCGACGCTGGCCGGGATCCCCTCATTCGTCGACTCGGTGTTTGTCGTCGACGACGCCTCTCGTGACGCGACCGTGGAGCGAGCGCGCGCCGTCGGCGATCCGCGCGTCGAGGTGATCGTCCACGAGCGAAACGCTGGCGTCGGCGCCGCGATCGTGACCGGCTACAAGCACGCGCTCACAAGCGGAATCGACGTGACCGCCGTGATGGCCGGGGACAACCAGATGGACCCTGACGAGCTGGAGTCGATCGCCGGGCCGGTCGCCCGTGGTGAGGTCGACTACGCGAAGGCGAACCGCCTCTTCACGGGCCGGGCCTGGGAGCTGATCCCGCACCATCGCTATCTCGGGAACGCGGTGCTCTCGCTGCTGACGAAGATCGCCTCCGGCTACTGGCACGTCGCCGACTCGCAGGCCGGATACGCCGCGATCTCGCTCGGCCACCTCGAGTTGCTCGACCTTGACCGGATCTACACGCGCTACGGCTTCCCGAATGACCTGCTCGTGCACCTGAACGTCTGGAACGCGCGCGTCCGCGATGTGCCGTCGCGCCCGATCTACGGCGTCGGCGAGCGGTCGGGGATCAAGCTGCGCAAGGTCGTGCCGCGCATCTCGTGGCTGCTCTTGAAGGGCTTCTTCTGGCGGATACGCGAGAAGTACGTGATCCGCGACTTCCATCCGCTCGTCTTCTTCTACGCGCTCGGGATCGGGATGACGGTCGTGGGGCTCGTGCTCGGAATCCTCGAGACCGTCCTGCGGATCGGCGGCCACGGGATCCCGACGGCGACGATCGTGCTGGTCGCGCTGCTCCTGATCTCGGGCAGCCAGTTCACGCTGTTCGCGATGTGGTTCGACATGGAGTCGAACAAGGACCTGCGGTGAGGGAATCGCTCAACGCCAGCTTGCGCCGGGATAGGCGCCGAGGCTCGCAGACGTGAGCCGGGTGACGCGGCGCGATTTGAGCGCAATCGAGTAGAGCTCATTCGGGCTCTGAGGACGATCGCGTGCGATAAACAGCAGTTTGCGTCCGTCGGGGGACCAGGAGACGCTCAACAGCAGCTTGCCTCGAAGCTGCAACGTGGCGGTCTTCCCGCTGGCGAGGATTCTGATCTTCCCCGACGTGAAAGGATCCGTGCCGGAGATGTAGGCGAGCTGTCCGTTGCGCGACCAGGCGGGAGAGGTGCCTGTTGCGATCTTCCGTCGATCGCTGCCATCGGAGTTCGCAGTCCAGATCTGCCCGTTGTGGGCATAGGCGATGCGGCGCGGCCCCCATGCTGGTGAGTCACCTTGGATGCCGAGCTCTCGTGCCCGACCTCCGCTTGCCGCAACGATGAATAACGCGCCGCCGCTGTCGCAGCTCTCGCGCTCGAACAGGATCTCAGTGCCGTTCGGCGACCAGCTCGGGTGATCGTCGAAGGTGCAGTCATCGACGTCGTCGACCTCGTGACGGTGAGAGCCGTCCTCGTTCATCGTCCAGATGGTTTGCGCGCAGCCCTTGCAGCTCATCCCCACCGCATCAGCGCGTGCGTACGCGATATGACGTCCGTCAGGCGACCAGCTCGGCTCCGACTCGTCGGCGCTGGTGTTGGTCAGCTGTGTCAAGCCGTCGCCGTCGGGCTGGATCGTGAAGAGATCGGCCGTTACCTCGGCACAGTCGGTCCGGTAGAGAACACCGGTTTCGTCCGGCGCGAGCTGGAGATCGGTGATTCCCGTGACGTACCCGCCGTCGTCGGTGCATCTCGACAGACGAGCGAGAGTTCTGGTGTTGGTGCCATTGGGGTTTGACACTCTCAGCTCGGAGCCGTTGACGTTAGGCGCGGTCGTGGTCACCATCAGTGACGAATTCGACAAGACGTCGGTCTGCGGGTTCTGATTCAGACCGCTCCAGCTGTAGGGATCTGCCCGGTAGGACCGAAGGAGCCGTCCGGTCGAGTCGAATTCGCGCGCGATGTTTTGCGGGCGTTCGAGTGCAGAGACCCTCCCGCTCGGTGACCAGATCGGCGCAAATCCGCGAGCGTGCCAAAGCGGCTTCCCGTGTGCGGTGACGACGTAGAGCTCGTCGCTGACCGGGCAGGTTTGTTCGCATGGCCCCCCGGTGAAGACGCTGAACGCGACCTCGCGCCCATCGGGAGACCAGACCGGGCCCCCGTTAACTTTGCCGCGCGAGACTAGGAGTGGGTGGAAGCGTGGGCCTGCTACATAGAGCGGCCCACCGGCTGGCGCGACCGCGATGATCTGACTATCGGGGGCCCACGAGATTACTGGTTCCAACTGGTCGGTCAGACGTGGCGTTAGGCGCTCGAGCTTCGAGCCGTCCGCGTGCATCGCATAGAGAGCGGGTACGCCCTCACGCGACCCGAGGAACGCGATCCACCTCTTATCGGGTGAGATCGCCAGACCCTCCTCTGCCGATATCCCCGGCGCGAGATCGGTCCGTTGGCCGTCGAGGCCGATCCGGACGATTTGTCCATCTCTGCCCGGCGACTGGTTCGCGGCGAATACGATCATGCGCACCGGACCCCCAGCGTGTGAGACAACGCCACCGATCGCTAACGCTCCCGCGAGGGCTAGCGACAAACCGAACGCCCTCGTCCACATGGCAAGACAAGTATGAGGGATCCCAGCGGATCGCTACCGCAACACGGTTCCGCTCGATTAACGCCTAAACGCGCAGTTGGTATGAGGGCAGGTCGTCTGTGCGAGTGTCGATAGGCGCCTTGGTGCAACCCCTGTGCAACCGAAGACGACACAACGAGGCCGCACGCAGCGTCATGATGATGGGATGCGAACGACCCAGAAACCGCGTGGAAACCCACGCTATGACATCGACCAGCACTCGATGACATGGTCCGGGCGGTCCATGGAGTCGAACAAGGACCTGCGCTAGCAAGGGAGCTTTTTGCTCGGTGGCGCTCGCCCGTAGGCTTAGCCTTCGTGTTCTTGCAAGCGCCGTGAGGTGGGGGACTGAGGAGGAACCATGGGGACTTCGGGAATCGATCCAAACGCTCCGCCGAGTGGCACCGGCTGCGTCGAGTGTCTCGCAGGGGCCGGTGCCGGCTGGTGGTTTCATCTGCGGCGGTGTGCCGAGTGCGGTCATGTCGGCTGTTGCGACTCGTCGCCTTCGCAGCACGCCAAGGCGCATGCCGCCGAGACCGGGCATCCGATCATCCAGAGCTTCGAGCCCGGCGAGGACTGGTTCTGGTCGTACGCCGAGGAGACCTACGCCGAAGGGCCAGAGCTCGCGCCGCCGACGTCGCACCCACGTGACCAGCCGACCCCGGGCCCGGCCGGCAAGGTGCCGCCGGGCTGGCAAAACCAGCTGAATTGACGACCGTCCGCTGGCGCGACCGGGTCGGCCTCGCTGCGCTCGCCGGCTATTGCGCGGTCTCGTTTCTCTTCTTCGGGCTCCGGCTGCTGCTCGAGTCCGGCCGCCAGTACATCGGGCAGGTCGACGATCCGCAGATTCCGATCTGGTCGTTCGCGTGGTGGCCGCACGCGATTCTGCACGGCGAGAACCCGTTCTACACGCACGCGGTCTGGGCTCCCGACGGCCTCAATCTGACCTGGACGAATGCGAACGCCGGCCCGGCGATTCTCTTCGCGCCGCTGACCTGGGCGGTCGGTCCTGTCGCTTCGTACAACGTCGCAGCTCTGCTCGCGCCCGCGGTCTCTGCCTGGGCCGCGTTTCTGCTCTGCCGCCACCTCACGAACGCGATCTGGCCGTCGCTTGTCGGCGGGTACATCTTCGGCTTCTCGAGCTACGTCCTCGGCCATATCGCGGGGGAGCTCCAGCTGACCGCGATCTTCGCGATCCCCTTGATCGCGCTCGTGATCGTTCGCTACGTCGAAGGCGCGCTCACGGGACGGGGCTTGGCGCTCCGGCTCGGAGTCTTGCTAGCCGTACAGCTCCTCTTCGGGCTCGAGCTGGCGTTCACGGCGTCCTTGGCGCTTCTTTGCGGGTTGATCATCGCCTTCGCTTTCGTGCCGGACTGGCGGCGCCGCCTCCGCTCGATGCTTGTCCCGCTTGCCGGTGCCTACGCGCTTGCCGCGGTCCTCACATCGCCGTTCCTCTACTACGCGCTCACCGGCGGGAAGATCTCGGCCTTCATCCCACCGGTCGGCTATCGAGCCGACCTCTTGAACATCTTTCTCCCCACGAATCTGGAGGCGGTCGGAGCCGGCTGGGCGCATACCGTCGTCGATCACTTCCCGGGCAACTACACCGAGCGCGGAGCATTCGTCGGCCCGGCCGTGCTCGTGATCGTCGCGCTCTTCGCGTGGCGGCGCTGGCGAAGCCCGGTCGGGCGCTTCTTGCTGGTCTCGCTGCTCGTGACGATCTACGGCTCGCTTGGCTCCGAGCTGACCGTCTACGGCCACACCGTGTTCCCGTTGCTCACTCCCTTCGGGCACGAGACACTGAAGCTGCCGGGTCTCGGCACGACCAACGTCCCGCTCTTCAACAACACGCTGCCGGTGCGGTTCATGATGTACGCGTCGCTGATCTGCGCGGTGATCGTCGCTCTCTGGACTGCTGCTCGTCCGGCCGGAGCGCGTGTCACGCGGTGGGGGCTTCCCGCGCTCGCTGTGCTGGCGCTCGTGCCGAACCCCTACGTCAGTACCTGGGCGACGACGTTCAGCATTCCGTCGTTCTTCACGTCGAGCGCGTATCGAAGCTGTCTGCCGCCGAATGCGATCGTGCTGCCCGAGCCCGTCGGCCAAAGCGGCGAGGCGATCCTCTGGCAGGCAGCGAATGGCTTCCATTTCGGCCTGGCCGGAGGGCGCCTGACGACCAGCCCGCCGACAACGTTCATGCATCCGACGACGCTGCAGCAGATCTCCGTCGGGAACCAGCCGGTGCCCGACCAGACGCCGCTGCTTCGCGCCTACATCCAGGCCAAGCACGTGACGAACGTGATCGTCGACAAGCGCCAGAGCTCAATCTGGGCGCCGGCGCTGAACAGGATTGCGACGCCGCAGGATGTCGGCGGTGTTCTCCTCTACGACGTTGGCGGGCGGTCTCTCCCGTGCACCAAAACCTAGGGCAGCCCAGCCGCGACCTACAATAGGAATTCGGCATGGCGACGGCGCTCCCCTTAACTCGCAGCGTCGCGGCAGCGCCCGAAGATCCGTACGGAACCATCGCAGCCGCGTTCGACGAGCTGGCGGCGAAAGGGGGTGGAGGCCGGCCTTCCACTCGCAGCTACCACCAGCTGATCACGGCCGTCCATCAATCGATCGTTCACCCTGGAGCGTCCGTGCTCGAGATCGGAAGCGGCGCCGGCGACCTGCTCGCCGCGCTCGATCCGAGCAGCGGTGTCGGCGTCGACATCAGCTCCGGCATGGTCTCGCTCGCGCGCTCCCGGCACCCGGAGCTCGAGTTCGACGTTCAATCGGGCGAGGAGATCGACCTTGGCAGGACCTTCGACTACATCGTCCTCTCTGACCTCGTCCCGTTCGTCGACGATCTCCTGGCGCTCTTCGGGAAGGTCGCGAAGCATTCCCACCGCGACACGCGGATCGTCGTCCACTCCTACAGCCAGCTCTGGCGGCCGGTGATTCGAGTGCTCGAGCTGCTGCACTTGAAGTCACGGGTCCCGATTCGCAACTGGGTGACGTCGCAGGACGTCGAGAACGTGCTTCAGCTCGCCGGGCTCGAGTCGGTGGTGACCACTCGCCGGATCCTGCTGCCGTTGCGGATCCCGTTCGTCTCGGCGGTCTTCAACGGATTCCTGGCCAACCTCTGGATCATCAGGCACCTCTGCCTGACCTACTGGATCGTCGCCCGCGTCCGTCCCGCGGAGGAACGGCGGAGCCTGAGCGTGAGCGTGCTCGTCCCGGCGAAGAACGAGGCCGGGATGATCGAGCGCATCGTCTCGGAAACCCCGCCCTTCGGGGCACAGTTCGAACTGATCTTCGTCGAGGGCAACTCGACCGACGGGACACGCGAGGAGATCCTGCGCCAGATCGAGCTTCACCCCGAGCGCGAGATCGTGTACATCGAGCAGACCGGCCACGGGAAAGGCGACGCCGTTCGGCTCGGGTTCGAGCGCGCCCGGTACGACGTGCTGATGATCCTCGACGCCGATCTGACGGTCCGCCCGAAGGAGCTGCCACGTTTTCTCGAGGCGATCGAGACCGGGAGGGCCGAGTTTGTGAACGGCTCCCGTCTGGTGTACGGCCTCGAACCGGGCGCCATGCGGTATCTGAACATCCTCGGCAACCGCTTCTTCTCGATCGTCTTCAGCGCCCTCCTCGACCAGCCGGTCAAGGACACGCTCTGCGGGACGAAAGTGCTCGAGCGCTACCGCTACGAGCAGATTGCCGCGGGCCGGTCGTACTTCGGCGACTTCGATCCCTTCGGGGACTTCGACCTCCTGCTGGGCGCCGCGCGACTGAACCTGAAGCTCGTCGATTTGCCGGTGCGCTACCACGCACGCAGCTACGGCGACACGAAGATCTCTCGTTTCCGGCACGGCTGGCTGCTCGTGCAGATGAGCGTGTTCGCGTTTCGGAAGCTGAAGATCCAGATCTTCCAGCCGCGCCGCGGATGAGAGCAGGCTGGGTGCCGACGGCGGTCACGGCCGGCGTGCTCTTCGTCCTTGCGTGCTCTGTGACCTCGGGTGGTCTCTTCAGCCATTCGCGGCCTGGCGACACCAACCGCTATTCCCAGATCGGACGCGCGCTCGTGCATCACGGCCAGATCCCGTATCGCGACTTCTACGACGAGTATCCGCCAGGCTCGGTGCCGGTCTTTGCGTTGCCGGTTCTGATCTGGGACGCCCACTACGTGCTCGTCTTCAAGCTGCTGATGACGGCGTGCGGGATCGGGTTTGTCTTCTGCTCGACCTGGATCATGCACCGGCTGAGGCTGTCCTACTGGAGGCTCACGCCGTTGATCGCCGGCCCGCCTCTGATGGGGTCGGTCTTCCTCAACCGCTACGACCCCTTACCCGCCTTTACCTGCGTTCTGGCGCTGGTCGCGCTGCTGCGCTCCCGCGAGCGGCTGACGGGGGCGCTGCTCGGGATCGGCGCGGCGCTGAAGATCTACCCGGCGCTTGCGCTGACGCTCGTCCTTCGCCGGCAACGGCGGCCCGCCGGGGCGCCTGCGGCGTTTGTGATCGCGGTTGCCGTTCTCTGCCTGCCGTTTTTCGCTCTCGCACCCGGGGGTGTCGGATACAGCCTGGAGACACAGCTGAGGCGGCATCTCCAGATCGAGAGTCTTGGCTCCTCGATCCTGCTCGCGTGCTCGAAGCTCGGGATCCACCACGTTGGCTGGATCATCGGCAAGCCGGGCTCGATCGACCTGGGCGGAGGCCTCGCCGACTTCGTCGGGACGCTCTCCTCTGTGGTCGCAGCCGGTCTCGTGCTGCTCGTCGCGCGGGCCTACTGGCGCGGCAGCGACTCCGACGCCCGGCTCGTCACAGCCTGGGCTGCGGCGGTGGTCGGGTTCACGGTCTTCAGCAAGGTCCTTTCGCCGCAGTACCTCACCTGGCTGCTCCCGCTCGTGCCGCTCGCCGCCGGACGGCGGGGGCTCTACGCGATCGGCACCTTTCTGGTCGCGTTGGCGCTCACTCAGCCGGAGCGGTTTCTCGGCGACCACGGCTTTCGCGATCAGAATTGGACCGTCTGGCTACTGCTCTTCCGGAACGCGCTGCTGGTGGCGACCTTCGTCTTGCTCTACGTGAGCCTTCGCCCTCAGGCGACGCTGAACGAGAGCGGCACCGCGCCTGCGCTCTGAGCGAGCGGCGCGACGGTGACGACGAGATCCATCACGCCCATCCCGGAGTCGGGTGCGACGCGGAGGATCGTGGCACCGCTGGCGGTGCCGATCGAGCGGGGAAGGGTGCAGGTCGAGCCGTCGGCGCAGCGGGCGGTGATCGACGTGATCGCGACGCTCTTCGAAGAGCTCAGGTGCAGCGTCCAGCCGGCTCCGCTACCGCGGGCGTCGGCGATCGTGAGCGGAACCTGGATCGTCTTCCCGGCGGCCGCGGCTGCCTGCGGCGCCTGAAGCGTCAATCCTCCGGTCTTCAGTCCCAGTGTGACCACGATGTTGCTCCCGAATGCGGGAGCCGCGAGAAGCAGTGCGAAGATCGAGCCGATCAGGGTGAGCCGTGCCATGTGACACGACTTTCGGCGCGCGCTCCCGCCGCGAAGATCCCTCGATCCCGCGATTGTCAGACTCGCCGATTGACGTACGTTCCCAACGTTCGCCACACCCACCTCCCAGCGGGACTTCTACACCCTCGGGAGGCTCTTGTCGAGTGAGCGGCGCTAGGGAGTCTGGCCGCGCTTGACGGCAGCCTGGTCGGCCGCGTCGTTGATGTCGGTGGCGATCACCTGGATGCCGCAGTTCCGGCACCGATGGGGGTAGAGCGTGACGCCGTTCGGGCCGGGGCGGCCCTGATCCCACTTCACTTCCCAGTAGTGATACGGGACGCACGGATCGTCCGACGCCAAGGCGGACGGCGTCGGGATGGGAGCAGGGGCGGCGGCGACGGCGGAAGCCGGCGCGACGGGCTCAGGCGACACGGCCGAAGCGTCTGGCTCTGACGGGCGCGGCTTCGGACGGCGCGTGCTGAGGAGGAGGATCAGGACGACCAGGAGCAGGATCACGATCAGGCCTCCGGCGGCGAACGGCCCGTATTTCTTGATCGCGCTCTTCCCACCCTTGCTGCTGCCGTTGTTCAGCGCCGAGGAGACACCCGAGCCCACCTTGGTCGGCGTCGAGGACTTGAAGACCTGCGCGACGGAGGCCTGCGAGACCTTGAGCGCCGGCGCCGCGGTGACCGTCTGCGTCACTCCTGCAGCGTTCGCGTAGGAGAGGGTGACCCCCGCGGTGTAGTTCCCGGGCGGCAGGCCCTTCTTCAGCACGATCGGGTAGTCGATCGAGGTGTGGGGCAGGAACGTGTCCATCCTGAACTTGATCGTCTCGATCGGCAGCCCGCTCGTGTTGCGGATCGTCACGGCCCCGGATGGCTTGGCGAGCACGTTGCCGTCGTTCGAGATGTGAACGAGCACCTGCTGGAAGCCTTTGCTGCCGCCGATCGTCGCCTTGCTGATCGTGAACTTGGAGATCTTGGGGCCGGGAACGTTCACCTGGACGGCCACGATCGAGAGGTTCCTGACCTTGATCTGGACGTTGGCCTTCTCTTTCGACTTCGGCCCGGCGACCTGCGCGACCGTTTCGGCGACGATCCCGCCGACGAACTGTCCCGCGTCCGCGCCGTTCGGGACCGTGACCGTGAACGGAACCGTCGCCTGCTTCCCGGGGGCCAGCGTGAGCGATGACGAGGCAAGCCTGATCCAGCTGCCGGCTTTGGTCGGGGCGCTGTCTGTCAGGTAGACCGCGCCGGTCGTGCTTCCGGTCGTCGCGTCGGCCGTGTAGATCTTCACGACGCCTGCCACGTCGCCCGTGTTCGTGACGATCACCGCGCCGTGGATCACCTTGCCGGCGACCCCGGGATAGACGAAGTAGCCGAGCTTTGGATTCCCGACGGCGCGCAGTCCGAAGATCGGACCGCTGGCTGCGGGCGTCGTCGTAGTCGTGGGCGTCGTCGTTGCGGTCGTGTCCGTCGCCGCGGTGTCTGTCGTCGTCGTGGCGGGTGTGGCGGCGAACGCCGCCGGGACCGCCACCAGCGAGATCACGGCAAGCACGAGAACGCGACGCATGACGAAAGCCTACGTGGCGGCGCGTTGCGGGACAGGCTGCGGACCGTATGAAGTCAGAGAGAGACGACCGGATTTTGCAAGCGCTTCGTTAAGGATCGGCAAGGGTCTCCGGGTTCCCGAGTACGATTGCCGGATGCCAACCTCTGTCGTCACCGGGGGCGCGGGGTTCCTCGGCTCACACCTCTGCGACTACCTGCTCGACCACGATCACCGTGTGATCTGCGTCGACAACCTCGAGACCGGCTCGCTGGAGAACATCGAGCACCTTCGCAGCGACGCGTTCCTCTTCGTCAACCAGGACGTCGTCGATGGGATCTGGATCGACGAGACCGTCGATTTCGTCTTTCATCTCGCGAGCCCGGCCAGCCCGATCGACTACCTTCGCCTGCCGTTGCAGACGCTGAAGGTCGGCTCCCAGGGCACCCACAACGCGCTTGGCCTGGCGAAATGGAAGCGGGCGCGCTTCCTGATCAGCTCGACGAGCGAGGTCTACGGCGACCCGATGGTGCACCCACAGCCCGAGACCTACTGGGGCAACGTGAACCCGATCGGCCCGCGCGGCGTCTACGACGAGGCGAAGCGCTACGCCGAAGCGCTCACGATGGCGTATCACAACCAGCAGGGCGTCAATACTGCGATTGCCCGCATCTTCAACACCTACGGCCCGCGAATGCGCAAGAACGACGGGCGCGCCTCGGTGACGTTTCTCCATCAGGCGATCGAGGGTAAGCCCTTGACCGTGTTCGGAGATGGCTCCCAAACCCGTTCGCTCTGTTACGTGGACGACCTGATCCGCGGGCTCTATCTGCTCGCGATGTCGGGAGAGCATCTGCCCGTCAACATCGGCAACCCCGATCTCGAAGTGACGATGCTCGATCTCGCCCGCGCCTGCATCAGGGTCACCGGCTCGACAAGCGAGATCGTCTTCGAGGCGCTGCCGATGGACGATCCGCAGATGCGCAATCCCGACATCACGCGCGCGCGCCAGATTCTCGGTTGGGAGCCGGAGGTCAGCCTCGACGAAGGCCTTCGTCGCTGGCTCCGGGCACTCGGCCGGGAGCCGGTCGAGGTCTAGCTCTTGCGGAGGGGTGGCAGCATCCTGGCGGTCCTCGCGGCCGCCCTCCTAGCTGTGACTGCGGCGCAGCCGGCGGCCGCGTCGAAGACGATGCGGGTCGGGATCTACGACGAGGCCCAGACGCTCTACGGTCCGGTTCCGACGACGTTCTCGCTCTTCAACACGCTGCACGTGCAAGAAGTGCGGCTCAATCTCTACTGGGGCGGGAAATACGGCGTGGCGCGCTCGCGCCCGAAGAGCCCAACGGATCCGAACGATCCCGCCTACAACTGGACGCTCTACGACCGCACGGTCAATTACGCGGCCCAGTACGGCATCCACATCATCTTCTCGATCTACGGCACGCCCTCCTGGGCGAACGGCGGCAAGGCGCAGAATGTCGCCCCGACCTATGCGATCGACCTGCGCAACTTCGCCTACGCCGCGGCGCGGCGCTACAGCGGCACCGTTCCCGGAGCCGACGGGCGGATGCTTCCGGTCGTGAACGACTGGCTGGCCTGGAACGAGCCGAACAATCCGATCTTCCTCTCGCCGCAGTACATCCGGGTCGGCTCGTACTGGGTGATGGAGAGCGCCGTCTCCTACGCGAAGATCTGTAACGCGATCTACAGCGGGATCCACGCGACGCTCGTGAAGAACGAGCGCGTCGCGTGTGGCGGGACGGCGCCTCGCGGGAACAACGCCCCTGGAACCGCGCGTCCCTCGGTGTCCCCGCTGGCGTTCCTCCGGGCGGTCAAGAAGGACGGCCTGTTGACCTTCGACGCCTGGGCGCATCATCCGTACTACTCGGCGCCGTCCGAGACGCCGACGACCCCGCCGACCGCCTCGAAGGGAAGCCCGGTCACGGCCGTGACGCTCGGGAACATCAAGACCTTGATCACGCTCGTGACGCAGCTCTACGGCAACAAGCCGATCTGGATCACCGAGTACGGCTACCAGACGAATCCGCCCGACAAGGACTTCGGCGTCTCGCTCGCGAAGCAGGCGAAGTACCTCACGCAGGCGTTCGCGATCGCGAAGGCGAACCCGCGGATCCAGATGATGCTCTGGTTCCTGCTCAAGGACGAGCCGAACCTGAGTGGCTGGCAGTCCGGGCTGATCACGTACAAGGGTGCGAAGAAGCCGTCGTTCGCGGCGTTTCAGAAGATGGCGCTCGCCTTCGTCAAGTAACGAGCGTCAGTCGCTTCTTGCCGGCAGTGGCAGGCCGGCGGCGCTGAGCAGCTCGCGGTAGAGCTCGTCGATGTCGTCGATCAGGCGCTCGACACGGTAACGCGGGAGGACACGGGCCCGGCCGGCCTCGCCCATCGTCCGCCTCAGCTCCGGATCGGCGGCGAGCTCGGCCAGGCGATCCGTCATTCCGTCGATGTCACCGACGTCGACCAGGTAGCCGTCGACGCCGTCTGAGACCACGTCCGGCACGCCTCCGACCCGAGTCGCGACGACCGGCCGGCTGGCCGCGAGCGCCTCGATCGCGACGACCGGGGTGCCCTCGTTCGCCGAGGGAAGCAGCAGTGCGTCGAAGAATGCGTAGTACGGCCCCACATCGTGCTGGTAGCCGATGAAGAGCGTGTGGCGTGAGATCCCGAGCTCGTGCGCCCGCTGCTCGATTCGCTCCCGATCGGGGCCGTCGCCGACCAGGCAAAGCGTCGCGTTGACGCCACGATCGCGAAGGCGCTGAAAGGCGAGCAGGATGTCGGGCACCCGCTTGATCGAGGTCATCCGGCCGATCCAGCCGACGACGAACGAGTCAGGCTGGACTCCGAAGAGCCGGCGCAGGCTGGCGCCGCTGTCCCCGTCCTCGAGGAGCCGCTGGTCGAGGTCGATGCCGAGCCGAACGACGCTGAACTGCTCGACGGGCGCGACCCCGAAGCCGACGAGATCGTCCCGCACCTGGGGCCCGACTGCGACCAGGCGGGTCGTGATCGTCGCGAGCCAGCGCTCGAGGCCGCGGAAGACCGCCGTCCGGAGCGGATCGAAGTAGCCGCGCAGGACATGGCCATGGAACGTGTGGACGATGATCGGCGGGCGCGCGTCACCGGCCAGGAGCGCCGCGAGACGGCCGACAGCGCCCGCCTTCGCCGTATGCGTGTGCAGGATGTGCGGCCGGTTCGTCTTGAGCAGCCTCACGAGCCGCCACACGGCCAGCGAGTCGTAGACGGGCGAGATTTCACGGTGCATCTGCGGGATCGGGTAGACGTCGACCCCGAGCTCCTCGGCGACGAACGACATCGAGTTCTCGCCGCGCGCGAGCGAGCCGGCGACGAGGGTCGTGTCGTAGCCCCGCTTCTCGAGGCCCTTCGTGAGGTAGGCAACGTGCAGCGCCGGGCCGCCCATGTTCAACCGGGCGATCACCCGCACGACGCGGATGCGTTCAGCCAATCAGCGCCTCGGCCGTCCGGCGGAGGCCTTCCTCCAACTCGACCGACGTCTCGTAGCCGAGCACGCGCTTCGCTTCGCCGACGTCTGCCCACGAGTCGCGGATGTCCCCGGGACGGGGCTCGGAGAACCGCTTGACCGGCTCCTTGTCGAGGATCTGCCCGATCGCGTCGGCGACAGCCAGCACGCTCGCGGGCGAGCCGGCCGCAACGTTGAAGATCCGGCCGTTCGCCTCCTGGACGTCGGCGGCGCGCATCGTGGCATCGACGACGTTCGAGACATAGGTGAAGTCACGTGACTGCAGGCCGTCGCCGAAGATCGTCAACGGCGCGTCGTTCGCAATCGCCGTCAGGAAGAGCGGCACGACGGCCGCGTACTGCGACGAGGGGCTCTGGCGAGGGCCGAAGACGTTGAAGTAGCGCAGGACGACCGTTTCGAACGATTCGTAGACGCGGCTGAAGCTGACGCAGTAGCGCTCTGCCGCGAGCTTCGCGACGCCGTAGGGCGAGATCGGGTCGGCCGGCATCGCTTCCGTGCGCGGCAGGTCGCCGGACGAGCCGTAGACGGAGGAGCTGGACGAGAAGACGACGCGCCGGACGCCCTGGTCGCGCGCCGCCAGGAGCACGTTCAGCGTTCCGTCGACGTTGACGGCGTTCGAGGTCAGCGGGTCCTGGACGGAGCGTGGGACGGAGCCGAGGGCGCCGAGATGGAATACGACCTCGACATCCCTGATCGCGTTGTGGACGCGCTCGTAGCTGCGCAGCTCGCCCTCGACGACCTCGACGTCGAGGCCCGTCAGGTTGGCGCGGTTTCCGGTCGAGAAGTTGTCGAGCACGCGCACGTCGTCCCCGCGCTCGAGCAGGCCCCGCACGAGGTTCGAGCCGATGAAGCCACCCCCGCCGGTGACGAGCGCCTTCATCCTGCGCGCACCGCGGTGAGGTGGAAGTTGGTGGTCAGCGATCCGGGAACGGGCTCGCTGAGCTTCCGCGAGCGCCGGTCGATCGCCGCGGCCAGGCCGTTCACGCCACGATTCACCACCTTGCCGACTCCGTCGGCGTGGGCATAGTGGAAGAGCAGGTCGACGTAGGTGGCAACGAGGAGCCCGAGGCAGGCCGTTGTCCCCGCGCCCGGCCTGACCGTGACCGACTCCCACTCGGCATTGGTGTTGAAGAGCCGGTCGAGCCCGGTGTGCGTCCAGCGCCAGTAGTCGACCGGCGAGGGGTGGTAGACGTACGTGCCGTGGGTTGCGGCAAGGACGCGGCCGCCCGGCTTGACGACGCGGTGCATCTCCGCGACAGCGCGCGCAGGATCCTGGCAATGCTCGAGCACCTGGAGGCAGAGTACGAGGTCGAAGCTGGCGTCGTCGAGTGGAAGCTCCTCGATCGACCCGACCACGTCGGCGACGGGATTGCCGGCGAGATCCACTCCGACATAGTCGAGCGCCGACGAGAAGTACGGAAAGTACGGCTTGATCCCGCAGCCGATGTCGAGCACGCGCAGTCCCGCGACGCTCCCGCCCTCCTCCTCGAGCCAGCGGGCGAGCGGCTCACGGAGGCTCCAGTTCCAGACCCCCTTGCTCGGATGACGGTACTCCTCGCCCGGCCACGCGCTCATTCGAGGCCTCCGACGGTCGCGCCGAGGCCGAGGCCGAGCCACACGAGCGCGTCCAGTGGCAGCCCGGAGACGATCCCGGTCCCGTTCAACGATCCGACCGTCACGCAGATCCAGCCGGCCGCGATCAGTCCCAGCAAACGGAGATTCGACGGCACGCGCAGCGCCAGCCAGATTCCCGAGACGAACGTTGCGAGGCCGAGCACAAGCCCAACAATGCCGACGTCCGCCAGGAGCTCGATCCAGAAGTTCTGCACGCCCCACTCGTGCGCGGGCGACGGGAAGGCCTCCGGATGCTGATCCGGGAACCGCCGCTTCGCCGCTGCGAGGTACGGCTGGTAGTGGTCGAACGAGCGCTCGAAGCCGACCCCGAGCAGTGGATGGTCCTGCCACATTCGCAACCCGAGATAGGAGAGGAGCACGCGCTGCGAGCCGGTCTGGATGCCTGCGCTCGCCGGGGCGCCGGCTTTGCCCGTTTTCAGGAATGAGAAGAAGCTCGAGGCATCTCCCGCCCGGAGGTCATAGACGCCCGCGCCGGTGACGATCCCGATCGCGACGATCGCCGTGAGCCGCCGCAGGCTGAGGGTGCCGGCGCGGCGCGCGACAACGACGATCACGAGCCCGGCCAACGCCACTCCTGCCATGGCCATGACCGACGCCGCGACTGCCATGCCAACGGCCCCGGAGATTCCCGCGACGACAACTCGCCGGCGCGGCTGGTCGAGCGCGAGCCCGACGAATGCGATCACGAGCACTGCGCCCGAAAGCGCTGCGAAGTCTTCGATCCCGAGGAACGACGGCTCTCGCTGATCCGGGTTCTTGCCCCGGAACTCGTTCACGAGGCCGAGAAACTGCAGCACGCCCCAGCCGCTCGCGGCCGCGCTCCAGCCGACGAACACGAGCAGGAGCCGGTCGACGTCGATCCGGTGGCGGAGCAGGAGCACGAGCGACGGCGCAAGCAGGGCGTACTCGATGTACTTCGCGGCCGTGATCAGGTGCTTCTGGGTCTGATCCGCCGGCGACCAGAAGCATGAGATCACGAAGAGCGCCAGGAGGGCTCCCGCGGCGGCCCAGAGCGTCCGGGGGCGGCGGAGCGGCGCGAATCCCCAGAGGAGGCCGGCGGCTGCCGCCGCGACGATCACAACCGCGATCGCGACGTCTGAGCTGTAGACGTCGATCGGCCCAAGCGTGGCGTGCGCCTGGTACATGCGGTGCAGAAAAAGGAGCGGAACCGCTGCCGCCGGCGTGAGTGGCAAGAGCTCCGCGGCGCGGGAACGGGAGTTCAAGAGAGGCCACTATACTCGGTGCCACCGATGCTTTCCCCAGTTCTCTGGCGACGCTCGGCGACTGCGATCGGGATCTACGGCGCGACCGGGCTCGGCATCGCAGGCATGGTTGTCGCGGCACGGGAGCTCGGGAAGACGGAGTTCGCCGCGTTCGCGATCGTCACCTCTGCGTCCGCGTTCTTTCAGCTGCTGCTCGACCTGACGGTCGAGGACGCGCTCGTGAAGTTCGGGTTCCGCTACTCGACGGCCGAGGACTGGCCGCGGTTGCGGCGGTTGTTCGACGTTGCGCTGCGATTCAAGCTCGCGGGCGGGCTCCTGGCGGGGATCTGCCTGCTGATCGTGGCCCCGCTCTCGTCGTTCGTCTGGCGTCCCGGCCTGACCGTCCCGCTGCTCCTCGTCGCGGCGCTGCCGTTCTTGCAGGCACCCGAGAACGTCTATGGCTCGGCGATCATGCTCCGCGGCCGTTACGACCTGCGCGGCTACTTCCTGCTGATCGCGATGGCGCTCCGTCTCGCCGGCGTCGCGATCGGCGCTCACTACGGCGTCTGGCAGGCCGTGCTGGGAATGCTCGCCGCGCAGGTATTCGCGACCGCGGCGATCACCTGGGGCGGGCACGAGGCGCTGCGGCGCTTTCCACGGCCGGAGGCGGCACCGCTCGGCTCGCACGCGCGAGAGCTGCGCAACTTCGTGCTCTCCTCATCGGCGAGCTCGACGCTCGTCTCGATGCGCGGCACGCTCTCGACGCTCGTTGTCGGCGCTGCCTCGCCGAATGCCACCCAGGCTGGGTACTTCCGCATCGCCCAGGCGCCGCTGACCGCGTTCAACGCTCTCTCCTCGCCGGCCCGGCTGGTGCTCCTGACCGAGCAGACCCGCGACTTCGAACAGGGCGCGCACGACAAGATGTACCGGATGCTCAAGCGCTACATCGCCGGAACGACGGTGCTGATGGTGGTCGCGATCCCGCTGCTCTGGTGGGCGATGCCGTGGCTCGTGACGACCGTGAACGGCTCGACGTTCCGCCCGGCTGCCGAGCCTGCGCGCGTGCTGCTGCTCGGCGCCGCGATCCAGTTCATCTTCGGCTGGACGAAGTCCTTTCCGGTCTCGATTGGTCGCCCGAACCTTCGGCTCTGGCCGCAGATCGTCGAGATCGCGACGCTGGTCCCGCTGACCGTTGTCTTTGCATGGCGCTGGGGCGCCACGGGAGCCGCCGGGGCCGCCGTGATCGCGTCTGCCGTGTTCGCCTCGATCTGGTGCGTGCTGCTGGTTCGGATCCGCCGTGAGCGGCTCGACGTCGTGGCGGCGAGCGCATGAAGGTCCTGATCGTCTCGGGGATCTGGCCGCCCGATGTCGGCGGGCCGGCGACCCATGCTCCCGACGTGGCGGCCTTTCTGCGCAGCCGTGGCCACGAGGTCGAGGTCGTGACCACCGCCGACGGGCCGCCCAAGCCCGAGCCGTATCCGGTGCACTGGGTGCGACGCGGGCTCGGCCCGGGGCTGCGCCATCTCGAAGGAATCCGGCTGATCGTCGCTCGCGCCCGGTGGGCCGACGTCGTCTACAGCACCGGGATGTTCGGGCGCTCGTCGCTTGGCACCCTGCTCGGGCGCACCCCGCTCGTCGTGAAGCTGACCGCCGACCCGGCGTACGAGCGCGCTCGTCGCTGGGGGCTCTGGCGGGGATCGCTCGAGGACTTCCAGGTGAAGGCCGGGCCGGCGACGCTGCCCTTGCGGGTCGCGCGTGACCTCGACATCCGGCGGACGGCGCACGTGATCACCCCCTCGGCGTACATCCGCGAGCTCGCGCTCGGCTGGGGAGCGGCGCCGAATCGCGTCACCGTGCTGGCGAATCCCGCGCCGCCGATTCCCGAGCTGAGACCGCGCGAGGAGCTGCGAGACGAGCTTGGCTTCGACGGTCCGACGCTGGTCTTCGCCGGGCGGCTGACCGCTCAGAAGGCGCTCGAGATCGGAATCGAGGCAGCACGGCGCGCCGGAGTGGCGCTTGCGATCGCCGGAGACGGGCCCGATCGCGCGGCCCTGGAACAGCTTGGACACGCGCGGTTTCTCGGGCCGCTTCATCGAGACGGCGTGCTGGAGCTCTTTCGCGCTGGGGATGCTGCGCTGCTCTCGTCGGTCTGGGAGAACTTCCCGCACTCGGTTGTCGAGGCGCTTGCCGTCGGGACGCCGGTGATCGCGACGCGCACCGGCGGCGTTGCCGAGGTTGTGAGCGACGGCGTGAACGGCCTGCTCGTCGAGCCAGGCGACCTCGAAGGACTGACCGCGGCGATCGAGCGGTTCTTTGCCGACGACGCGCTTGCGGCTGCGCTGCGCGACGCGGCCGAACGCTCGGTGGCCGACTACTCCGCCGAGCGAATCTTCGGCCGGCTCGAGCAGATCCTGATCGGCGCCGCAGCGTGAGGACACCCCGCGTTCTCTTCGTCGGGCGCACGCGCTACCGGTTGCCCCTGAACGAGAGCCTGTCCCGCAAGTGGGATGCCTTGTCGGATCAGCTCGACCTGCGCGTGCTTGCGGCCGGGACGGGCGATGATCCTCGCTTCCATCTCGTCTCGCCGAAGCCGCTCGACGGGCCGCTCTTCTACGCCACGCTGCCGGTGCGCGTCGCGCGCGAGCTCCGGTCGTTCCACCCGGACGTCGTCATGTGCGAGAGCCCATACGAGGCTGCAGCAGTCGAAGTGGGGCGTGCGCTCGTTCGCTCCCAGGCGAAGGTGATCGTCGAGATCCACGGCGACTGGCA
This sequence comes from Gaiellaceae bacterium, assembly GCA_035550275.1. Lineage (GTDB taxonomy): Bacteria > Actinomycetota > Thermoleophilia > Gaiellales > Gaiellaceae > PALSA-600. Next base: position 25,662 of record DASZPQ010000044.1, read on the forward strand.
CACGTCCACGCGCCTCTACGGCTCGCGTGCCCGCGCCCTGCTCGGGCCGGTCGGCGACCGGATCGCGGACACGGCGGTGCGGCGCGCGGATGCTCAGCGCGCCGTCTCCGCCTTCACCGCCTCGCTTGTGCGCGGCGTTGGCCGCGAGCCCACCGATGTCTTCACGGCCTACACCGACCTGAGCGCGTTCACCGCTCCGGCTGTGCCCGTTCCGGCGGAGCCGCGAGCGCTCTTCGTCGGCGTGCTCGAGCGCTACAAGAACATCGAAGGCCTCGCGGCCGCCTGGCGACTGGTGGCGGAGCGGCTACCGGACGCGCAGCTGCAGCTGGTCGGCTCCGGGCGGGACTCGGAGATTGCACGCGGACTGGTAGGCGAGCGCGTTCGTTGGGACGAACGGCTCGAGCCGGCCCAGGTTGCGCAGGCCCTCGACGACGCCCGCGTCTTCCTGCTCGCCTCGGAATCGGAAGGCCTGCCTCGGGTCGTCGTGGAAGCGTTCTTGCGCGGCCGCCCTGTCGTCGCGACGCGCGCCGGGGGAACTCCGGAGATCGTTGTCGACGACGTCACCGGGTTGCTCGTCGATCGCGGCGATGTGGCCGGCTTTGCCGATGCCGCCGTGCGTGCGCTGTCCGAGCCGGGCCTCGCGGAGCGGCTCGGAGCCGCCGGGCGCGAGTCGGTCGACCGGTTCCTGACGACGCCAGGCGACTTCGCGAACCGCATGCGGGCCCTCATCGACGAGGTGATCGCGCTGTGAGCAGCTCGAAGCCGCGCCTGCTGCTCGTCGCGCGCACGCGCTACCGGCTGCCGCTCTCGACGAGCCTCGAGCGGAAGTTCGCCGCGCTCGAGGAGCGCTTCGAGCTGCGCGTGCTCGCGACGGCCGCCGACGGGCATTCGAGCGACAACGGGGTCTTTCGCCTCGTCGCCAAGCTGCCGTTTCTGGACGGAGTGCTCTTCTACGTTCTCTTGCCGTCGCGCATCCGGCGGATCGCGCGAGAGCAACGCCCCGACGCGATCGTCGCTCAGAGCCCGTATGAAGCCCTCTTCGTGATTGCCGCGCGCACGAATGCGAAGCTCGTCGTCGAGCTGCACGGCGACTGGTCGACGGCGACTCGACTCTACGGATCGCCTCTTCGCCGCGCGCTCTCGCCGCTGACAGACCGGCTCGCGGCCTGGGCGGTCAGAAAGGCAGATGCGGTCCGGGCCGTCTCGGACTTCACCGCGGGGCTCGCCCGCGATCTGGGCGTCGAGCCGGCAGCCGTGTTCACGACCTTCGTCGACCTGGATCTCTTCACCGCGACGCCGCCGGCGCCGCTGCCGGCCGAGCCGACCGCGCTCTTCGTCGGTGTCCTCGAGCTGTACAAGAACATCGACGGCCTCGATGCCGCCTGGCGCCTCGCGGCGCCGCGGGTAAACGGCGCGCGGCTGCGGCTCGTCGGGAACGGCTCTCGAGCCGAGCTGATCCAGAAGCTGGTCAGCGACCTGCCCGGGCGGACATCGTGGGTCGAGCGCCTGAGCGCAGAGGAGGTCGTCACGGCGCTGGACGACGCCACCTGCCTCGTCCTGCCGTCGAGGTCCGAGGGCCTGCCGCGAATCGTCGTTGAGGCGCTGACGCGCGGTCGTGCGGTCGTCGCGGCCCGCGGGGGCGGGATCCCGGACATCGTCGAAGACGGCGCAAACGGCCTGCTCGTCTCACCTGACGACGTCACGGCCCTCGCCGCGGGAATCGAGCGGGTGCTGACGGATCGCGAGCTTGCCGAGCGCATGGGCGAAACCGCCCGCGAACGAGCCGAGCGCTGGCTCGCAACCCCAGCCCAGTCCGCCGACAACATGCTCGCCGTCGTCCACGCCGCGCTCGCAAGCGGGCCGCACCTCTAGGCAAGTAACAACTTGTTACTTGCAACGGTGCGCGTGGGTCGAGCAAGTAACAAGTTGTTACTTGCATCGGGGGCGCGGGTCGGCCAAGTAACAAGTTGTTACTTGCCAGGGACGCCACTGCCGGCCGTACACTGGCGGCCGTGACCGTTCAGCAGGCGAAGCAGGTCGTCAAGAACACGCTCTACCGCTCGATCGGCGAGACCTCGAGCGTGCTCGGGCTCGCTCCAAGTGAGCGCGCGCTTCGCGTGCTGATGTACCACAAGGTCAACGACATTCCGGACAACCCGACCACCGTCCCGGTCTGGCAGTTCGACGAGCAGCTCGCGAGCCTGCGCGGGCTTGGCTACGAGGTCGTCGGGCTCGACGCGGTGCTCGACTATTACTGCCTCGGCACGCCGCTGCCGCCGAATGCGGTGCTGATCACCTTCGACGACGGCTATCGCGACATTCTCGAGAATGCGCTGCCGGTGCTGCAGAAGCACGGCTACCCCGCGGTGATCTTCATCCCGGTTGCGTACATGGACGACGAGATGCCGCTCCCGCACGAGACACGGCTGATCGAGCGTGGGATCCACAATCCGACCGTCGACTGGAAGCTCGTGCACGAGCTCGAGGCGGGCGGCGTGCGGGTCGAGTCGCACGGGATCGCGCATCGGCCGCTGGCCGAGGTCTCGCTCGACGAGGCGGTGCGCGAGATCGGCGTCTCGAAGTTGAAGCTCGAGGAGCGGCTCGGCCGGCCGGTTCGCGCCTACGCCTACGTCAAGGGCTCGGAAGCGCACTTCCACCCCGTCCACGAGAGCCTGCTCAAGCAGGCGGGCTACGACATCGCCTTCACGTCGATCTCCCGCGCGAACGGCGTCGGCGCCGATCCGTTCCGCCTGGGGCGCTACAACGTCGAGCCCTATCCGATGCGAACGTTCGAGCTCGTGCTGGCAGGCGCCTGCGACCTGATCGCCCTCAAGGACACGGTTGCCGGGACGCATGCGCGGCGGCTGTTCAATCAGGCGCTCGGCACCTCGACGCGGTGAGGATCGTCGACTACGACGCCACTCGCCGCAGTGACGTCGCAGAGCTGATGGGCAGGGTCTGGGGTGAGCGCGGCAATGAAGAGGAGCTCGAATGGTTTTACGAGCGGAACCCGGTCGCGCCGGCGTCGGTGCTGCTGGCCGAGGAGGACGACCGTGTCGTCGCCACGGTCGCGATGAGCTTCGTTCGGATGACGGTCGGCGGTGAGGAGCTGACAGTGGGGATGCCGGTTCGGCTCGCGACCGATCCGGCGTATCAGCGCCGAGGGATCTTCCAGCAGCTCGAGTCGGAGAACGAGGCGCGTGCTCAGGCCGCCGGTGTCCGGTTGCTGCTGATCGTGCCGAACGGAGCTTCGGCTCCCGTGCTCGTGAACCATCTCGGCTGGACAGCGCTGCCGTCGCTGCGCGTCTGGGGTCGACTGCGGCCCTTTCGGATCGGGCGCCGCCGCAGCGGAGTCGAGCGCTTTTCGGAGCAGCTGGCGCCAACCGCATCCACAGGCGACCGCGTGCTCAGGGACGCCGCCTGGTTGAACTGGCGCTTCGCCGACGCGCCGAAGGCCTACACGCTGCTCGAGGGCGATGGCTACGCGGTAGCCGGAGGCCGGGGCAGGCTCGGTGTGGTCGCGGCGGTGGAGGGCCCGATGCTGCGGTCGCTCGGAGCTGCTGCTCCCGAGGCCGCGCTGATCGCCGCGCCGCCGCCGCAGGAGCTTCGCCACTACGTGCTCGCCGGCTACCTCCCGACGACGCGCACGTTCACCGTGCTCGGCAAGTCCCTCGACCCAGGTCAGGCGCTCCCGAAGCGGCCGCATTTCGAGCTCGGAGACCTCGACTTCTTCTGATGCGCCGTTTTATCTTCGTCACCCAGCAGGTCGATCCGGAGCACTCGACGCTCTCCGGCGCGGTGCCGATGATCCGCGCGCTGGCGGCACGCGTCGACGAGGTCGTCGTGCTTGCCGATCGCGCCGTCGAAGGAGCGCTGCCCGACAACTGCCGCGTCCGTCTCTACCGGGCGAGCTCGCAGCCTGGGCGAGGGGCTCGTTTCGCGTATGCCCTGAACGAGGAGCTGTCACCCCGCCCGTTGGCAGTGCTCGTCCACATGACGCCCTTGCTGGTTGCGCTCGCGGCGCCGCTGACCCGCCCGAGAGGAGTGCCGCTGCTGCTCTGGTTCACCCACTGGAAGGTGACCCGGAGGCTGATTCTGGCGGAGCGTCTGGCAACCGCCATCGTGACCGTCGACGAGCGCTCTTTCCCGCTTCCCTCCCCGAAGGTCGTCCCGATCGGGCACGGTATCGACATGGAACGGTTCTCTTGCGCCTCCCGTGAGCCGGCGGAGCGACTGCGAGTCGTGACGCTCGGCCGGACCTCGCCGTCGAAGGGCTTCGAGACGATCGTGCGCGCCGCCGAGCTTGCGCAGGTCGACCTCGAGGTTCGCGGGCCGTCGCACACGGATGAGGAGCGGCGTGAGGCGGACCGGCTGCGGGCGCTCGACGTGCGGATCGAGCCGCCGCTGCCGCACACCGAGATCCCGGCGCTGCTCGCGCAGAAGGATGTGCTCGTGAACAACATGCGTGAGGGCGCGCTCGACAAGGTCGTCTACGAAGCGGCCGCGACGTGCATGCCCGTCCTGGCCTCGAACCGCGGCTTCGACGACGTTCTGCCCGCCGAGCTTCGATTCGACCGCAATGACGCGCTCGAGCTCGCCGAGAAGCTCGAACGGCTGAAGGGTCTCGACCGGAACGAGCTCGGTCGCGAGCTGCGGGCGAAGGTCGCCGCGCGGCACTCGGTCGAGCACTGGGCCGACGAGGTGCTGGAGGTGGCGACGCGATGATCGTCCTCCACGCCCAGAAAGTGGCCGGCATCTCCGGCTCCGAAGCCCACCTGCTGTCGCTGCTTCCGGATCTGAAGGCGCGCGGCTGGGACATCCGCTTCCTGATGCTGCACGAGCACGAGCCGGGCGCGTGGGAGTTCGCGCGCGAGCTGGAAGCAGGCGGGGTGCCCGTGGACGCGCTGCCGATGAGCACCGACGTCGACCCAACCACCTTCATGCGCGTCTTCAGCTACCTGCTCCATCACCGGCCGACGATCCTGCA
>DASZPQ010000045.1:0-12128 GCA_035550275.1 Gaiellaceae bacterium
TGATCGCAGCGGTGCCTCCGGCAAGGACGCGGGCGTCAGCGGTCTGAACGTGGGTGTGCGTCCCGAGCACCGCCGTCACTCGGCCGTCGAGGTAGTGCGCCATGGCGACCTTCTCGCTCGTTGCCTCGGCGTGGAAGTCGACCACGATCACCTGCGTCTCGCGCTGAGCCTCTTCCACCAGCCGGTCCGCCGCGATGAAGGCGCTTTCGAACGGATTCAGGGTCAGGTCGCCGAGCAGGTTGATCACGGCGACCCCGTCGTGCACGGCCATCCCCTTGCCGGGCGAGTGAGGCGACATGTTCGCGGGCCGGATGACGCGGTCGGTGCCGGAGAGGTAAGGCGAGAAGCCGTGCTGCCCCCAGGCCCAATTGCCAAGCGTGATCACGTCGGCGCCGCAGGCCAGCAGGCGTTCCGAGATCTTCGCGGTGATCCCGCGGCCGTCGGCGGCGTTCTCGCCGTTCACGATGCAGAAGTCGACCGCGAGCTCCTCGCGGAGCTTCGGCAGGCGCGACTCGAGCGCCCGCCGGCCCGGTGCGCCGAAGACATCGGCGATGAAGAGGAGTCTCAAGCGGGGCTTCTAGAGAACTTGCAGCGTCGTGGCCGCGTGGACCTCGAGCAGCACGTGATTGCCTGCGTCGTTCGTGTAACGGGCAAGCGCCTGGCTTTCGACGCGGGCGAAGTCACGCACCGTGCCGAGCTTCGAGCCGCCTGCGGTGACCGTGACGCCGACGGCGAGCGAGGGGTCGGCGTTGAGCTGGGAGACGGAGACGACGAGCGATGGTGCAGCGGTCGGCTGGATGTCGACGCTTGCGCCTTGCACGGTGCCGTTCACGACGACCTTGTCGATGCCGACGATCGTGCCGTCAACCGGGGAGTAGACGTCGGTTCCGGGCGACGCGCCGACGTCGAGCGCCGAGGTTGCGGGGCCCTGGCCCCCGGGAAGCTGGTACCAGCGCGGCTGTCCGCCGCCACCGCCGATCACCGTGTGCCAGAGCCGCTTGATCAGGCCCTGGTTCACCTGCGCTCCGAGCGGCGAGAGCGCCAGCGAGCCGACGGTGCCGCCGTGATACCCGATCGCGGTCACGCGGCTCTTGTTGATCGGAAGCTGAATTCGCAAGGTTCCGATGCGCGCGAGCACCTCGAGCCCGGGCGGTCCGGCAGGCAGGAGCCGCGCCGCGCTCGCCGGCGGCGTCGCCGTGAGAGCAGGGTGATCGCTGCCGCCGAAGGCGGTCACGAGCAGCATCACGACCGCGACGATCGCGATCACGAGCACGACTGCGAATTGGCGGCGGCGAGCTTCAGACTCGGCTTGACGGCGCCGGAGACGCACCGCGCCTCCGTGGGCCACTGGCGATGGCATCTGAAGGACCGTATCGGACCCCCGCTGCTGCTTCAACCGAGGCGGCTCTAAAAGCCAGATTTCGGGCTCCGACTGGGCGTCGAGCGCGAGCGCCCCGTCCTCGGCGATCGACCAGTCCCACGCCGGCGGGCGGAGCCGGCGGACGCCGGGGGCCGCGGTAGCATCGACGGGGTGAGCGCTCCCGCCTCCCCTCCGCCGCGGGTCGTGATTCCGCGCTGGATCCAGCTGGTCGGATTGCCGATGTTGCTGCTGCTCGCGTGGGTGGTGACGTCGGCGGCCGGTCATGTCGTCTTTCTCTTTCTGGTCGCGGCGCTGCTCGCACTTGTGCTCGACCCGATCGTCCGGCTGCTCGAGCAATTCCATCTCCCGCGAGGCCTCTCGGTCGCCTTTGTGTACCTGTGCTTTATCGCGGGGCTATTGGTCGCCATCATCGCTCTCGCAACCGCCGTTGTCGGTCAGACGAAGTCTGCAGCGAACAAGTTCAACGACTATTTCACCGTTCCGCACGGACAGACACACGTCACGTCGGCCGACCGCGACGTCAATCGGCTCCAGCAGTGGCTGAATCACAACCACCTGCGCTCGGTCAAGATCGAGAAGAGCGGGCACCGGCTCGTCTCCAAGATCCGGCGGCGCGATGTCGGCACCTACACCCATCGGCTGGTTGATTTCGTCGAGGGCGCGGCGATCTCGATCGGGAAAGGCCTGTTCGACGCCGTGCTCGTGTTCGTGATCTCGATCTACATGCTGCTCGGGCTGCCGCGTCTCAGCGCCCGGCTTGACCGGCGCTTCCCACCGCACGGCGGACGTCCGTTGCTCTCCCGGATCGAGCATTCCCTCGCGCACTACATCCGCGGCCAGCTGCTGCTGAGCCTGATCATCGGCGCGAGTGCGGGGATCGGTCTCTGGGCGCTCGGCGCCACCGGCCTTCTGCCAGGTGGCGATCACTACGCTCTCGTCTTCGGCTCGTTCGTCGCGCTGACCGAGGTCTTGCCCTACGTCGGCCCCTGGCTCGGAGCGATCCCACCGCTGCTCTATGCCGCGGTCGTCCATCCCGTCTCGGTGATCTGGGTCGCGATTCTCTTCCTTGTCATCCACCAGGTCGAGGGCCATGTCGTCGTGCCGAACGTGATGGGGAATGCGCTGCGGCTGAATCCACTGCTTGTGATCTTCGGCCTGCTGACTGGCACCGCGCTCTACGGCCTTCCCGGGGCGCTGATGGCGTTGCCGCTCCTCGCCGCGGGTCGCGCCTGCTGGGAGTTCTTCGGCGAACGCATCGATTTCGAGTCCTGGTCGAACGGCGGGACCGTTCCCGTCGAGATCGAGCCGGTCGAGCCTGCTCCCGGGGGCTAGTACCCTTTTGGAGATGAGCGCCTTTCCGGCCACCCGGTTGCGCCGCCTGCGCCGAACCGGCGCATTGCGGGATCTCGTCCGCGAGACATCGCTCTCGCTGGACGACGTCGTCATGCCGCTCTTCGTCGCGCCTGAGGCGAAGCCGAACGAGCGCCTGCCGGGGCTCGCCCGGTACACGGTGGACGGGCTCGTCCGCGAGTGTGAGGAGATCGTCCGTGCCGGAGTGAAGGCCGTCGTGCTCTTCGGGATCCCGGAGGAGAAGGACGACCAGGGCTCCGGCGCCTGGATCGAGGACGGGATCGTGCAGCGCGCCCTCCGAGCGTTGCGGCCGCGCTTCCCGGAGCTCGTCCTGATGACGGATGTCTGCCTTTGCGAATACACGGCACACGGCCATTGCGGCGTCCTTAATGAGCACAGCCTGCACGGGGACGAGGTCGACAACGATCGTTCAATCGAGTTGATCGTCCGGACCGCCGTCTCTCACGCCGAGGCCGGAGCCGACGTGCTCTGCCCGAGCGACATGATGGACGGACGCGTGGGCGCGATTCGAGCCGATCTGCCGGACACGCCGATCATCGCCCACGTCGCCAAGTACGCGTCTGCGTTTTACGGCCCGTTTCGCGAGGCCGCCGGCGCGACACCGGCGTTCGGCGATCGCCGCGGCTATCAGATGGATCCGCGCAACGTCCGCGAGGCGCTCCGCGAGGCCGAGCTCGACATTGCCGAGGGCGCGGATGTCCTCATGGTCAAGCCGGCCATGCCGTATCTCGACGTGATCCGCGCGATGCGCGACAACTTCGACCACCCGCTTGCCGCGTACAACGTGTCGGGCGAGTACGCGATGGTGAAGGCCGCCGCGGCTGCCGGCGACCTGGACGAGCGCGCGGCAGCTCTCGAGGTTCTGACGTCGATCCGCCGCGCCGGCGCCGACATCGTCTTCACCTACTGGGCGAAGGAGCTTGCGCTCTGGCTCTAGTGAAGAGCGAGCTCTGGCATCGAGCCGAGAAGCTGATCCCCGGCGGCGTCAACTCGCCGGTTCGCGCGATGCGGTCGGTCGGCCTCGACGAGCCGTTCTTTGCCGCTCGGGGTGAGGGCGCGTACCTCGAGACGACCGACGGTCGGCGCCTGCTCGACTGGGTGCAGTCGTGGGGGCCGCTGATCTTCGGGCACGCCGATCCCGAGACGATCGAGGTCGTCCGCGAGGCGGCGCAGGCCGGGACGACGTTCGGCGTCACGACGGAGACCGAGGTCGAGCTGGCGGCAGAGATCGTCGATGCGGTGCCGTCGATCGAGCAGGTTCGGCTCGTCTCGTCGGGCACCGAGGCGGCCATGTCGGCTCTCCGGCTCGCGCGCGGGTTCACGCACCGGGATCGCGTGATCAAGTTCGCCGGCGGCTACCACGGGCACGCCGACGCATTCCTGGCGAGCGCCGGCTCCGGGCTCGCGACCCTCGGCATTCCGTCCTCTCCCGGTGTGCCGTCGGGCGTGACGGGAGACACGATCGTGGTCGACTACAACCACATCGATGCCGCCGCGGCCGCCGTCGAGCGCTACGGCGAGGGGCTGGCAGCGATCATCGTCGAGCCGGTCGCCGGGAACATGGGCTGCGTTCCGCCCGAGCCCGGGTTCCTCGAAGGGCTGCGCATGCTCTGCGACGCCTGCGGCGCGCTGCTCATCTTCGACGAGGTGATCACGGGCTTTCGGGTCGCGCGAGGCGGTGCCCAGGCGCGCTTCGGCGTGCTGCCGGACCTCACCGTGCTCGGCAAGATCGTCGGCGGGGGCTTGCCGCTCGCGGCGTTCGGCGGCCGGGCCGAGCTGATGAGCCGGCTTGCGCCGGCGGGCAGCGTCTATCAGGCGGGAACGCTCTCCGGCAATCCGCTCGCCACGGCGGCGGGCCTCTCGGTGCTGCGGCGCCTGCGCGACGAGTCGCTCTACGACGAGCTCGAGCGTCGCTCGGCTCGCCTGGCAGCCGGCCTCTCCGAGTTCGGTCGCGTCCAGCGCGTCGGCGCGATGCTGACCCTCTTCGTCGGGACCGACCCCGTGACGCGGTTCCAGGAGCTCGATACTGCTCGCTACGCGGAGCTCTTCCGCCACCTGCTCGAGCGCGGAATCTACGTCGCGCCGAGCCAGTACGAGTGCCTTTTTCCGTCGCTGGCCCACGGCGACGAGGAGATCGATCGGACGATCAAGGCAGTTGCGGGGTTCTTCGGGTGAGCGACCTGATCGGGAAATCCGTGCTCGTCGAGATCACGTGCTTCGGCGAGACGGGAGCGCAGATCGACGCGTTCCAGGTGTACGGCCGCATTGAAACGGTCGACGAGCGCTGGATCGGGATCAAGCGAGCGGACTGGAGTGAGCCATTCGGGCTGCCGCCGGCTCCGGAGCTGTTCGAGCCGGCCCCAGCTGGCGCCTACACGCTCCGCACGACGGGCGAGCAGATCGAGGATCTGGACCTCCTCGTCTCGATGGACGTGAACGTGAGGGATGCCGAGTCGCTCCTGACGCTGCGCGGAGTCGGCCTCGTGCTGGCGCCCGCATGACGACAGCGGAGGCGATCGCAGGCTCTGCGCGCCAGGAGAGCCCGCTCTGGGGCGCTGCGCTGCGCGACGACCCCGACTGGACGCCCGTCTTTTCGCCACTCGCGCCCGACCGGTTTGCCGTCGGGCTCGAGACCGTCTACGAGGCCTACCTCGTCCACTACGGCCGCTCGCGCCTGTTCGAGCCGCAGGCCGAGGACGAGCGCGTCCTGCTCGGCGATTACCTCTACGCGCACGGGCTCGTGCGGATCACCGAGGCGGGCGGCGTGGAGGCCGTGACCGTGATGGCCGAGCTGATCTCACGCTGTGCGTCATTGCGGGCGGCGGGGGCAGACGGCGACGGCGAGGCATGGCTCGAAGCTGTGCGTGCACTCGGCGGCGAGCCGGCCGACGACGACACCGTACGTGCGCTGGCCCTTCACTGCGATAGAGTCGCCGCATGATGATCTTCGAAGAAACCGCCGCTTCGGACGGTCTGCATGTCATCACCGGCATGCTCATCGTCGGTCTCATCTTCCTCGCCGTGATCGGCATCGGCGAGCTCGTGCGCCGCGCCGGCCAGCGCCACTAGCTCCGCAGGTTCGTGGCAGTTGCGCGTGACCTGCGGGAGTGGATCGGGCTCTTGGAGCGAGAGGGAGAGCTCGTTCGCGTCGCGGCAGAGGTCGATCCGCACCTCGAGATCACCGAGATCGTCGATCGCACCGTCCGGGCCGGAGGCCCTGCGCTGCTCTTCGAGCGGCCGAAGGGAAGCGCGCATCCGCTCCTGATCAATCAGTTCGGGACGGAACGCCGAATGTGCCTCGCCTTCGGCGTCGAGCGGCTCGACGAGATCGGCGCGAAGCTCGCCGACGTGCTCGAGATGCAGCCGCCCGAGGGCCTGGCCGACAAGCTGCGCGGTCTGAAGCAGTTGAAGTCGATCGCCGACTCGCGGCCGAACGTCGTCCGCAAGGGCGCCTGCCAGGAGATCATCTTGCGAGACGACCAGGTCGATCTGGCAGCGCTCCCCGTTCAGACCTGCTGGCCTGACGACGCCGCGCCGTTCATCACGCTGCCTGCGGTGATCACGCGCGACCCGCGCACCGGCCAGCGGAACGTCGGCATGTACCGGATGCAGGTGCTCGGCCCGCGCTCGACCGCGATGCACTGGCAGATCCACAAGGACGGCCGCAGCGACTACCTCTTCAGCGAAGGGCGCATGGAGGTCGCGGTCGCGCTGGGCCTTGATCCGGTGACCGCCTACAGCGCGAGCGCCCCGCTGCCGAAGCACATCGACGAGCTGATGTTCGCGGGCTTCCTGCGCGGCGAGGCGGTGGACGTGGTGAAGGGCGTCACCGTCGATCTCGAGGTGCCGGCGAACGCCGAGATCGTGCTCGAGGGGTACGTCGAGCAGGGCGACCTGGCCGAAGAAGGCCCGTTCGGCGACCACACCGGCTACTACACGGCAGCCGAGCCGTTCCCGGTCTTCCACCTCACCGCGATCACGATGCGGAAGGACGCGATCTATCCCTCGATTGTGGTCGGCAAGCCTCCGCAGGAGGACGCCTGGCTCGGGAAGGCGACGGAGCGGATCTTCCTGCCCGCGATCCGGGCGACCGTGCCGGAGGTCGTCGACTACGACCTGCCGATCGCGGGCGCGTTTCACAACTGCGCGATCGTCTCGATCAAGAAGGCCTTCCCCGGTCACGCGCGCAAGGTGATGCACGCGTTCTGGGGGCTCGGCATGTTGTCACTGACGAAATCGATCGTCGTCGTCGACGCGCACGTGAACGTCCACGACTACGCCGAGGTCTTCTTCTACGTCGGCGCGAACGTCGATCCGGCGCGTGACATCGTGCTCGCAGACGGCCCGACCGACCACCTCGACCATGCGTCGGCGCGGCAATTCGTCAGCGGGAAGCTCGGGATCGACGCGACCGCGAAGGGCCCGGACGAAGGGGCGCGGGAGTGGCCGCCGGAGATCGAGATGAGCGCGGAGATTCGCAATTTGGTCTCCGCAAGGTGGCATGAATACGGGATTTCGCTCGATCCCCCTGCGTAAATCCTCGCAATACGTCATAGTTGTGCCTCGAACGAGGTTGATCGTGTCGGGTGTGACCAGTACGACCATTGCGTGATTTGGAACCGAGCCGTGAACATACCCACGCCCCGGGCAACCGCCTTTGGCCGGTTGGGTTCGCCATTGGCGTCGTGCTCATGGTCGCCGGTCTCTACCTCACGTGGCCGATCGTCATCCTCGGTGCGATCGTCTCGGCTGCCTTCGCCTCGCTCTGGGTGCGCGGCGCCGCAGCTCGGCGCGAGCTGACCTACACGCCGGAGATCGCGGCGGAGAAGCGCGAGGAGATCAAGGTCGAGCGCGAGCACATCGCCGCTGCGACATCCGGCCACTACGTGAACCGGTCGAAGTTCCTCGAGCTTTCGACACTCGGGCTCGGCGGTGTGATCGGCGGCTTGATCAACGTGCCGATCATCGGGTTCATGATCGGGCCGGCGTTCCTGAAGCAGGGCGTGCCGGATCACGACATCGGGCCGCTCTCGAAGTTCCCGCAGGGCGAGTTCGTGATCACGACCTTCACGTCGCAGCCCTCCGAGGGCGACGTCTCGCGCCGCACCGCGTTCGTCCGGTACAACGGCTTCCTCGGCGACCTGCCGAGCTTCACGATCATCTCGAACCACTGCGCTCATCTCGGCTGCCCGGTGCAGCCGAACGGCCCGCCCGTCGGAGGCTCGTCGACCTTCCAGGACGTGACCTGGCAGGGCGTTCAGCCGTCAGGCTTCGGCTGCCCGTGTCACGGCGGCCAGTACGACGTCGAAGGGAACCGGGTCGCGGGCCCGCCGGTCCGTGCGCTCGACCGCTACTCCTTCTCGATCCGGAACGGCCACGTCTTCGTGGGCGCGCCCTTCTCGGTCTCGCATGTCGACGGCACCGGCGCGACCGCCAAGATCCACAAGTACACCTACTCGTTCCCGGGTGAGCACGTGAACGGGATCGAGTCCTGGCTCTATCCGATCCAACCCCCCCACTGATGGCAGCGCGCCCAACCACCCAAGAGTTGATCAACTACCCGCTCGACTGGATCGAGGAGCGGTCAGGCCTCGTCGGCGGGGTCAAGTACTTCCTCTTCCGGAAGATCCCGCGCGACGTCAACTGGTTCCAGACGCTCGGCTCCGCGACGCTGACCGCCTTCCTCGTGCAGGCGATCACCGGCGCGATCCTCGCGATGTACTACGAGCCGGGCCCGACCACCGCCTACCCGTCGATCCAGAAGATCACGAACGACGTCTTCATGGGCTGGCTCGTGCGCGGGATGCACAAGTGGGGCGCGTCCTGCTTCATCATCTTGATGTTCATGCACATGGGGCGCGTGTTCCTCTTCGGCGCCTACAAGTACCCGCGTGAGCTGACCTGGATCCTCGGCGTGCTGCTCGTCGCGACCGGCCTGCTCGAGGGCTTCACCGGCTACCTGCTCCCGTGGGATCAGACGGCGTACTGGGCGACGACGGTCGGGATCAACCTGAACGGGACAGCGCCGTTCCTCGGCCCCTTCATCGCCCAGTTCCTGCAAGGCGGGACGTATATCGGGGGCGACACCATAAGCCGCTTCTATGCGCTCCACATGCTCCTCTTACCGGGAGCCATCATCGCGCTCATCGTGCTCCATCTCCATCTCGTGATCCGCCTCGGCGTCACCTCGCCGCCGTGGTCGAAGGAAGCCACCGGAACCGGGCCGCTCGTCGAAGGAGAGGGTGCGGAAGCACCTGCCGGAGAGCCGCATGAGTAGCGAGCCGATCGAACACCGGCGCAAGGTCTTCAAGCAGTACAAGGAAGACGTCAAGACGCGCGGGAAGCCGTTCTATCCCTACGCGATGCTCCACGACTCGATCATGTCGGGCGTCGTCGTCTGCGTGATCATCGGGCTCGCCGTCGTCTGGAAGTGGACGACGCCGGGGAACCACACGGGAGTCGCGATCGTCGACGGTCATCCGTCGACCGACAATCAGGCCGGCTGGCTCGGGAAGCTGCTCGACGATCCGGCCGACTCGGGCACGACGAGCTTCGTTCCGCGCCCCGACTGGTACTTCTACTTCCTCTTCTACCTGCTCCGGATCTTCAAGTGGCCGGAGTCGGTGCTGCTCGGCACGATCGGCGTTCCGACGATCTGCCTGATCCTCTTGCTCGCGATGCCGTTCGTCGACCGGCGCGAAGAGCGGCGCCCGCTGCGGCGCCCGGTCGCGCTGACCGCAGCGATCCTCGCCGTGCTCTCGATGGGCGTGCTGACGTACAAGGGTGCGGTCGCCAAGGAGTCGCTCGGCTCCGAGCTGGTCGTGCAGGTGCCGAAGTGGGCGGCGGCCGAGGGGTACACGAACAACGCGCAGGCGCTCGCCGGTGCGAAGCTCTTCGCCGAGTCTGGCTGCACGAACTGCCACACGTACAACGGCGCCGGCGGGAAGAACCTCGGCGCGCCCGATCTGACCGCAGAGGGCGCCAGGCCAGGCCGGAACGTCGCGTTCGAGATCGCGCATCTGAAGTGCCCGTCGTGCGTGAACGCAGGCAGCCCGATGCCGTCCTTCGCGCTGCTCGGCGAAGCGGATCTGACCCAGATCGCGAACTTCCTGGTCGCCTCCAAGGGCGACGTCGCAAAAAGCGGCTAGCTGCGGTCTGCGCATAGGCTGTAGGCCGAAATGCGCGTCTTTGTCGGTATCACCGGCGCTTCCGGAGCGCCCTATGCGAAGCGCTTGATCGAAGCGCTGGCCGCGGCTGACTGCGAGGTCGGCGTCTGCGCGTCCGGGGCCGCGATCGAGGTGCTGGCGGTCGAGCTCTTCGGCGACGAGCGCCTCTCGCGCGACGAGGTGCTCGCCCGGCTCGTCGAAGGCACTCCCGAGGGCGCGGTTACGGTCTACGACGAGCGCGACTGGCGCTCTCCGTACGCGTCGGGCTCGGCCAAGGTCGATGCATATGTGATCTGCCCGTGCTCGTCGGGCACGCTCGGCGCGATCGCCGGCGGCCTGAGTCAGAATCTGATCCATCGCGCCGCTGCGGTCGCGTTGAAGGAGGGACGGAAGCTCGTCCTCTGCCCGCGTGAGACGCCGCTCTCGTCGATCTACCTCGAGAACCTCGTCACCACTCAACGCGCCGGCGCGACAATCCTCTTCCTCGCGCCCGGCTTCTACCACGGTGCTGAGAGCGTCGAGGAGCTCGTCGATTTTATCGTCGCGCGGCTGCTCGACCAGCTCGGGCTCGAGAACACGCTCGCGAAGCGCTGGGGCGACTCGTGACACTGGCTCCGGATGCCGTGCAGACGATGTTCGACCGGATCGCGCCGGTGTACGACGTGATGAACAGGGTCATGACCGGTGGCCTGGATGTTCGCTGGCGGCGGCTCGCGGCCGGCGCTGCGGTACGGCCCGGCGATCGCGTGCTCGACGCTGCGTGCGGGACCGGCGACCTGGCTCTGGCCGACCGGCGAGCTGGGGCCGCGCAGGTCACCGGGCTCGACTTCTCCGAGCAGATGCTCGCGCGCGCCCGGCGGAAGGCGCCCGAGCTCGAGTGGGTGCAGGGAGATCTGCTCGCGCTTCCGTTCGACGATGGCGCTTTCGATGCGGCGACCGTCGGCTTCGGGATCCGGAACGTCGCCGATCTGGAGCTGTCGTTGCGCGAGCTGAGGCGGGTCCTGCGCCCGGGCGGACGGCTCGCGATTCTCGAGATCACGCAGGCACGTGGAGCGCTGCGTCCGTTCTTCTCGCTCTGGTTCGACCGGATCGTGCCGCTGCTCGGCAAGGTGCTTCCTGGCGGCTCCGCGTACACCTATCTGCCGGCATCCGTGAGGCGCTTTCCGCCTGCGGAGGAGCTGGCCGGGCTGATGGGCGAGACCGGATTTGGCGACGTCGGCTTTCGCCTGCTCGGCGGGTCGATCGTGGCGCTGCACACGGGGACGGCTGCGTGACGTCGCTCGCGGCGGTTGACGCGACGCCGGGGCTCGGCCTCTATATGACCGAGCTCGAGTCACGGCTCGCGCACGCGGTCAACAGGAAGCCGGGATTCGCAGCGGACGTCGCCGCCGAAGCGCTCTCGGCGGGGGGCAAGCGCTTGCGCCCATTGCTCTGCTTCCTCGCGGCTCCGAGATCCGCCGACGAGCCGCCCTTCGCCGCCGGCGTTGCGGTCGAGCTCGTGCATATGGCGACGCTCGTGCACGACGATCTCGTCGACGGCGCGCGTCTTCGTCGTGGTGCACCGGCGGCCTGGTCGGTGTTTGGAGCGGATGCCGCACTCGCGGCCGGCGACTACCTCTTCGCGTGCGCGTTTGCCGAGCTCGCCGCGACGGGCGACCGGGCTGCGCTCGCGACGCTCGCCGATTCCTGCCTCGGCCTTGCTCGTGGCGAGGCGATGCAGCGGCACCAGACCCGGAACCCTGCGACGACGATCGACGCGTATCTCGAGCGTTGCTCGCTGAAGACAGGGAAGCTCTTCGAAGCTGCGTGCCTGCTCGGCTCGGGGGGCGATCCCGCCCTCGGGGCGTACGGGCTCGCGCTCGGGATCGCGTTCCAGATCGCCGACGACATTCTCGACTGCGCCGGCCAGACCCAGGAGACGGGGAAGATCCCGGGCACCGATCTCCGCGAAGGCACTCCGACGATGCCGTTGCTTTTCGCCGCCGAGGAAGACGAGACGGTGCGCCAGGCGCTTGGCGGGGGCCCGCTCGACGGCGTTCTCGTTCGCGTGGCCGCGACCGGCGCGCTCGCCCGCTCTCGCGCGGCCGCGCTTGACTACGCTTCGAAGGCCCGTTCGTTCCTGGGTCCCGAGACATATCGAGAGGAGCTCGAAGTGTTGGCGTACGCAGTAGTGGATCGAGCGAGCTAACTAGTGGTTGCTCCGGGCAATA
>DASZPQ010000046.1:0-9252 GCA_035550275.1 Gaiellaceae bacterium
CGAGCAGCAGCTCGTCGATCACGACGAGCCGAGGCCAGTGGAAGGAGCCGACGAGGTTCTTCCCCTCGGGAATGTCGATTGCCGTCTTGCCGCCGATCGCAGCGTCCACCTGGCCGACGAGCGAGCTCGGGACAGCAACCCACGGCACCCCACGCAGATAGGTCGCCGCGGCAAAACCCGTCACGTCGGTCGTGCACCCGCCGCCGAGCGCGACGATCGTCCCGGCCCGGTCGAGGCGAAGCTCGCTCCAGAGACGTTGAACGATCTCGATCGACTTCGCCTCCTCCCCGGCCGGCAGATCGTGGGTCGAGACGAGCCGGTGACCCAGCGCCTCCTGAGCGCGCGCCCCGTAGATCCCGAGCACGGTCGAGTCCGAGACGAGGGCCACTGGCCCGTCACCGGGAATGAGCTCACCAAGCCGGGCGAGCGCACCGAGCTCATGGTGGACGCCACCGGCCGCGAGGATCACGCCGTCCGCGTCCCGCGCGACCGCGTCGGCGACATCGTGGTAGACCGGCTGCCGCGCGTCGTAGAGCTGCCGAAAGGACGTTTCGTCCTGTGCCAGCGGACGATCCGTCCCGCGCACGCGGGCCCAGGCGAGCTCGACGTCGATCTCGACGAGGACAACACGGGCAATACCGAGGAGCGCCCGCGTCTCGGGATGCGTGATCGCGCCGCCTCCGAGCGCGAGCACCGAGGGCGACGGCACCGCGAGCGCGTCGCGCACGACCTGCGCCTCGAGCTCGCGGAAACCCGGCTCGCCGTGGGCCGAGAAGAGCTCGGCGATCGTGGCTCCCGACTCCTCTTCGATCCGCTTGTCGAGGTCGATGAACGGCCGTCCGAGCCGATCGGCCACAATGCGGCCCAGCGTCGACTTGCCGGCGCCCATGAAGCCGACGAGCGCGAGATGCCGGTTCAGTGCGTTCTCAGCCAAGTAACAAGTTGTTACTTGGACGGTTTGGGCGCGGTCCAGGAGATGCGGTCGAGGTAGAACCGGTGCGCCGCCACGAAGTCGCCGACCGTGTCGCCACCAAACTTCTCGTGGGCGGCGAGCGCCAGCTCCCACGCGATCGCGGCCTCCGCGACAACCGCGAGCGCCTCGACTGCCGCGACATCCGAGCGCTCGACGAGCGCCTGGCCTGCTTCCCCGGTTTCGAGATCGACCGAGGCGAGCGGCTTCATCAGCGTCGGCAGGGGCTTCATCGCGACTCTCACGATGAGCTCTTCGCCGTTCGTGACCCCGCCCTCGAGCCCGCCGGCGTGGTTCGTGTCTCGATGGCGGTCGACGCGAATCTCGTCGTGGGCCGCCGAGCCGAACTTGTCCGCGAGGCCGAACCCCTCGCCGATCTCGACTCCCTTCACGGCCTGGATCCCCATCGCCGCCGCGGCGATGCGCGCATCCAACCTGTCGTCCTTAGACGCATAGGAGCCGAGCCCAGGAGGCAGGTTGCGCGCACGAACCTCGATCACGCCGCCAACCGTGTCCCGCGCAGCACGAGCCTCGTCGATCCGGGCTCGGAGCCCTTCCTCGTCGACCGTCGAGCCCGCGACTTCGACCCCGATCGTGGCCAGGAGCGCCTTTGCGACCGACCCGGCCGCGACATGGACGGCAGTGTGCCGCGCCGAGGCGCGCTCCAACGCGTCCCTCACGTCGGGCAGGTCGTACTTCAGGACGCCGGCGAGATCGGCATGCCCGGGCCGTGGCAGCGTCACGACCTTGACGCCCTTGCCGTGAGGCTCGCCCTCCGGCGGCCAGGGGTTCATCCCCCACGTCCAGTTCTTATGGTCGATGTTTCGGACGACCAGGGTGAGCGGCGTGCCGATCGTTCGCCCCTGGCGCAGGCCCGAGAGCACCTCGACGCGGTCCTGCTCGATCTGCTGGCGCGGCGAGCGTCCGTAGCCTTCCTGACGGCGCTTCAGGTCGGCGTCGATCGCATCGCGATCGAGGATCAGACCCGCCGGCAGGCCGGTCAGGATCGCGACGAGCGCGGGTCCATGGGACTCCCCGGCGGTGGCAAGGCGCAGTGTCATCGCCTCAAAGCCTAGAGATGCAGGGCAGAACGCATCACATCGACCGGAGCGGCAAGCCCGGTCCAGAGCTCGAAGCTCCTCGCGCCTTGCCTGACGAGCGCCTCGGGGCCGTCGATCACGTCGCACCCGGCACGCCGCGCGGCGGTGACAAGCGCGGTCTCGAATCCGTCTGCGCCGTAGGCGAGATCGACCACCGTCTGGCCCTCGTGCGGCTGCACGAGCAGCTCGTCGCGGATCGGCGTGGCGTTCACGATCAGGTCGCAGCCGTCCGCATCCGGCGGCCAGTCGCCGCTTCGAGAGAACATCCGCGTGTCGTTCGGAAGCGCAGGCACGAGCGCGAGCGCAGCTCCGCCCGCGCCGATCACACAGGCGCGCTTGGCGATGATCCCGGCCAGGATCTCGCGGTCGGTGTTGAAGCCGAGCACCTTTCCGCCACGGAAGACGAGCGTGTTCACGGCGTCGCCTTCAGCCTCGTCGCAGGCGGCGACGACGGCCTGCTTGTGCGGAATGGTCACGTTCGCGCCCGCGAAGCCGAGCACGACGAGCGCGCCCACAGCCGCGACGACGTCCTCGACGTCGAATGCCGAGTAGTGCCAGTCGAGCCCCAGCTCCTCGAAGGCGGCGTTCTGCATCACGGGCGAGAGCGAGTGCGAGACCGGATGGCCGAGCAGGGCGACGTGCATCGTCATGGATGCGGACCGTAGCCGTGCGTCGCCAGGTACTGCTCATATGCCGAGTAGCTCTCGAAGAAGACGTGCCGTCCAGGATTCGTGTTCGGGACTCGCACGTAGTAGAGGTAGCCGAGCTTCGTCGGGTGGGCAGCAGCCTCGAGCGACGCCAGTCCCGGATTGCCGATCGGAGTCGGGGGAAGACCGTAGAGCTTGCGCGTGTTGTAGGGGTTGTCGCTCGCGAGCTCGGATTGCGTGATCGACTGCGTCGGCCGGATGTGCAAGCCATACCGAAGCGTGGCGTCGATCCCGAGCTGCATGTGATCGCGCAGCCGGTTGTAGATCACCGCGGCGATCTTCGGCCGGTCGCCCGGGACGGCCGCCTCCTCCTCGACCATCGACGCGATCCGCAGCACGTCGTACGGCGTCAGGTTCTTCGAGCGGGCATACGCCAGGTCGAGCTTTGCCCAGTTCGCGCAGAAGGCCGCGAGCTGGTTTGAGACAAGAATGCGGCTCGTCGTCTTGATGTCGAAGTCGAACCCGGCCGGGAAGAGGAAGCCCTCCAGGTTCGGCTGCGCTTTCTTGCCGAAGCAGGGGACGACGCCGTGCTTGCTCGCGGCGAGATAGGCAGGCTCGGTGATCCTCACGCGTCCGTGCTGCTCGCGGTCGGCCTTCGCGGCGATCGTCTTCACCTCGGCGGCCATCTGCAGCCGGGTATAGCCCTCCGGGAAGATGATCTCGAACTGGTGCAGCTGGACGATCGTCGTCGTCGCCGCCGGTGGCGCCGCAGGCTTCGACGAGCCTCGGGTGGCAGCGAAGGCCACACCGGCCGCAACGGCGACGACGATCACGATCACGCCGGCGACGAGCCGCCGCCGCATTATCGGGTCGCGGCCCATTCGAGGTACCCCGAAAGCAGATGGGCCGCGGCACGCGCGTCGTCGCCTCCTGCCAGCACCGAGGTGAAGCGCTCGTCGTAGGTGACAACGGGAATCTCGAGCACGTCGCGCAGGGCCTCGACAAACCTCACGGTCTCGTCTGCCTGCGCGCCATGCTCGCCGCGCAGCGTCAGCGGCAAGCCGACCACGATCGTCTCCGGCTGCTCGGCCTGGATCACATCGAGCAGCTTGGCAAACCCGGCGGGCGCCATCACCTTCTCGACGATGATCAGCGGCCGCGCGACGGTGCCCGTCGGATCGGAGACGGCGACGCCTGTGCGCGCCGAGCCGTAGTCGAGCGCGAGGATCTTCACCGGAGCGCGGCGGTGATCAGCTCGCGCGCCCGAGCCAGCGCGTCGGCGAGCTTCTCGGGATCCTTGCCGCCTGCGCGGGCCATCGTCGGGCGGCCACCGCCCCCGCCGCCGACGATCGGGGCGATCTCCTTCACGATCGCGCCCGCAGAAACGAGCTTCGAGACGCCTTCGTCGAAGTTGGCCACGAGATGAACATTCCCGTTCTCACGCGATCCGAGCACGATCGCGGCGGGTGCCTGGCGCTGCTTGAAGCGATCCGACAGGTCGAGCAGCGCGTCGCCGCTGATCCCCTCGACTGCCTGCACGATCACATTCGTCCCGTTCACGACCTCTATCTCGGGCTCGACGTCGACGGTGACCTCGGCCTGCTTCGGCTTCTTTGCCTCCCTGCGTACCTGGTCGAGCTCTGCGCGTACATCGTCGAGCTCCCGCGACCGCCCTTCCAGCACCGCCCAGGCCTCACCTGAGGTGACGGCCTCGATCCGCCGCGCACCGGAGCCGACCGAGCTCTCGGCCGTGATCACGAACGGCCCGATCTCCGCGGTCGAGCGCACGTGGGTGCCACCGCAGAGCTCGCGCGAGAAGCCGTCGATCTCGACCACGCGCACTTCTGCGCCGTACTTCTCACCGAAGAGCGCCATCGCGCCGAGCTTTCGCGCCTCGTCGATCGTGGTCACGAACGTCCGTACGGGAATCGCCTCGAAGATCTTCTCGTTCACGCGCCGCTCGACCTGGTCGCGCTCCTCTGCGCTGAGCGGCTTCGTGTGCGAGAAATCGAAGCGCAGCTTGTCCGGCCGCACGGCAGACCCCGCCTGCTTGACGTGATCGCCGAGCGTCTCGCGGAGCGCCGCGTGGAGCAGATGCGTGGCCGTGTGGTTCGCCATCGTCGGGAACCGGGCCGACCACGCAACGACCGCGCGCACCCGGTCGCCCGCGGCAAAGCCGGAGCCTTCGAACACGAGCACCTGGTCGTCACCGAGCCGGAATGCAGCGTGCAGCGTCGCAGTGGCGCCGCTCTCCTCGTGAACGAGCTCGCCGCCGTCGGTCACCTGCCCGCCGCCGTCGGGATAGAAGGGCGACTCGCGCAGCTTCGCCAGGAAGAGCCCATCTTCGAGCGGCTCGACTGCCGCCAGCTCGGTGAGCACATCCGTCTTCTCGTAGCCGACGAACTCGGTGCGGAACCCTGCTGTGGCCGCGAAGTCGGCGGCGCGCTGGAGATCGCTCTTCTCGCCCCCGGCCCGGGAGATCTCGCGATGGCCCTCCATCAGCTCCCGGAAGCCGTCGATGTCGACCGCCTGCCCGCGCTCCTCGGCCAGCTCGACGGTGAGCTCGATCGGGAAGCCGTAGGTCGCAGCGAGCGTGAAGGCATCCTCGCCGGAGATCGCCTTCTGGCCCGCGAGCTCGTCGAACTCCTTCTGACCGCGCACGAGCGTCTCGCGGAAGCGCTCCTCCTCCTGCTGCACGACTCGCTCGATCTCCTGCGCATGCTCGCGAAGCTCGGGATACGCGTCGCCCATCTGCTCGACGACGACGCCTGCGACGCGGTAGACGCCGTCGAGGCCGATCCGCTGGCCGTACTGCACGGCACGGCGGATGATCCGGCGGCAGATGTAGCCGCGGCCCTCGTTCGAGGGCGTGACGCCGTCGGCGATCAGGAACGACATCGCGCGGCCGTGATCTGCGAGCACGCGATGGGCTTTCGTGGCGATCTCGCTGTCGCGATAGCCGACGCCAGACTCAGCTGCGACCCAGTCCATGATCAGCTGCATGCCGTCGGTGTCGAAGACCGAGCCGACTCCTTGCAGCAGGCAGGCTCCGCGCTCGAGCCCGAGCCCGGTGTCGACGTTCTGGTTCGGCAGCGGCACGAGCGTCCGGTCGGGGCGGAGGTCGTACTCCATGAAAACCAGGTTGTAGAACTCCATGAAGCGGTCGCATTCGCAGCCCGGCTGACAGTCGTCTCGGCCGCAGCCGTGCTCGACGCCGCGGTCGAAGAAGATCTCGGAGCAGGGGCCGCAGGGCCCGGTATCGGCCGCCTGCCAGAAGTTGTCCTTGCCGAGGCGGATGATTCGCTCCGCGGGCATGCCGACGCGCTTCCAGGCCTCGATTGCGACGCTGTCCTCGCCGAGCTCGAGCGCCGGATCGCCTTCGTGCACGGTCGCCCACAGATCGGCCGGCGAGAAGCCCATCTCCTTCGTCACGAACTCCCAGGCGAAATCGACGGCGTCGTCCTTGAAGTAGTCGCCGAACGAGAAGTTGCCGAGCATCTCGAAGAAGGAGCAGTGCCGGTCGGTGCGCCCGACATCTTCGAGGTCGGTGTCCTTTCCACCGGCTCGAAGCACCTTCTGAACGCTGACGACCCGCTTCGACGGCGGCTCTTTCGTCCCGACGAAGTACGGCTTGAACTGCTGCATCCCGGCGACGATGAAGAGCGTCGAGGGATCGTCTGCCGGCGGGATCAGCGAATGCGACGGCACGCGAAGATGCCCGCGCTCCTCGTAGTACCGCTGAAATCCCTCCCGCAGCTCTGCCGTCGTTTTCACGGCGACAGTGTACGGCGGGGCCCTGCTCTCATTCGGGCGTGCGCCGGAGCTCCTGCTCGAGGTCTGCCTCGCGTCGCGCGGCGGCTTGCTTGCCGGTGGCAACCGCGGTCTTCCAGTTCCGCTTCGTGCGCAGGGACGCCCAGCCATGAGCGACACCCGCAGAGGCGCCCGCAAGCTTCTGCACGGGCCTCTTCACCGCGAAGCTGACTGCGCGAACAGCCTGATCGACGGCGTCGACTGCATCGACCGCGCTGTCCGTCGCCTCGCCGATCTTGTCGAGCTCCGCGTTCATGCGATCGACCGATCCACCTGCCTTGTTGATCACGGGCAAGAGCTCCCGCTCCGTGCCGCGAATCAGTGACGAGAGCCGTGTGAACGTCCTCGCGAGCGCGAGCAAGGCGATCCCGAGCGCCAGCCCGACTGCGACCAGGAAGATCGCGAGCGCGAGGTAGGCGATGTCACCGGCTGAGTAGGCAAGAGGCACGAGTGCGAGTCTAGTTCGCGGCGGTCGAGGTGATGAGGCCTGAACCGACGATCGCATCCTGGACGTAGAGCACGGCGGCCTGCCCGCGCGCGACTCCATACGCAGGCTCGTCGAGGATCAGCTTGAACCCGCGCGGTGTGGGCTCGACGGTGGCGGGGACCGCCGGGGACCGGTAGCGGAGCTTCGCCTCGACCCGGGTCGCACCGGGGTGGACATGCCCTCGAGCAGACACGCGCGTTCTCGCGAGCGACGCGCGCGGCCCGACGACGACGGTATTCGTGGACGCCCTCGATTCGATCGCGTACAGCGGCTCCGCGGCCGACACGCCGAGCCCGCGACGCTGGCCTGGAGTGAAGTGCCAGTACCCGTCGTGGCTGCCGACCTCCGTGCCGGCTTCGTCGACGAGCTTTCCAGGATCTGCCTCGAGCCCGTGCCGTCCGAGAAACGTCCGGTAGTCGTCGCCGCCGAGGAAGCACGCCTCCTGGCTGTCGGCGCGGCTCGCGGCGGCGAGTCCCGCTGCCGCCGCCTCGGCGCGGGTCTGCTCCTTGGTCTGCTCGCCGAGCGGAAACCAGAGCCGGCCGAGCGAACGCTCGTCGAGTCGCGCCAGCATGTAGCTCTGATCCTTCGTCTCGTCGACAGCCCGTGCGAGCAGCCGGCGTCCGTCACGCTCGACGAGTCGGGCGTAGTGGCCAGTCGCAAGCCGCATAGCACCGATCCGGCTGGCAAACGCGAGGAGCTCGGTGAAGCGGAAACTGCCGTTGCAGCGGATGCAGGGGTTCGGCGTCTCGCCGCGGGCATAGGCGCGGACGAACGGGTCGACAACCGCCTGCCGGAACTCCTCGCGCAGATCGAGCGTGACGTGCGGCACCCCCTGCGCGTGACAGAGCTGGCGGGCCGCGATCACGGAGGACGGCGAGCAGCAGGCACGATCGGAATCCGAGGCGCGGGGATCGATCCAGAGCCTGAGCGTGACGCCGACCGCCTCGGGGCCTGCCTTCAAGAGCGCGACCGCGCTGTCGACGCCGCCGCTCATCGCCACCGCTGTGCGTTCCGGGCTCGCAGGAGCTCGAACAGCAGGCCCGAGTGCGTTGGCGAGCGCGTCGGCAGCAAGCGTCTCGCCGGCGACTGCTGCTGCCTCGAGGAGGGTCAGTCCGGCGAGGTCGCGCTCGAGGCCGGGCGCATCTGCGCGGACGATCCGCTGACCTTCGACCCAGAGCCGAACCGCAGCCCAGTCGCCACCGCGCGAGGAATCTCCAAAAAGCTCGATCACGCGGCCAGCGTAGCGTTGGGGCTCCGCCAGTTGAAGCTCTCGATCGGGCTTCGGCGAGCCGCTCCCAACTTCACCATCCCTAACCCCCACCCACCCACGGGGGAGCCAGGATACGGGTGCACCTGTCGCAGAGGTGTGTCGGCAACGTCACAAAAGCGAGCCAATTGCTCCACAGGGATCGTGACCGTCGGAGAGATCTAGATCAGAGATCTAAAAGAGTGCTCCGACCCCGCCGCTCCACCGCGTCCGTGTGAACCTGGCAAGCCAGGTGGGTGCTGCGCAGGCCGTCGGCGCGAGGCGCCTAGACCCGACACGGGCTCCCTTTCACGTAGCGTTGGTTCTACATGGTACGCGGCCCTGCGCACGGGGTCGAGCACTCCGCTACGAACTGTAACGGCACCCAGAGAGGTGCCGTAAAGGGAAGGTTCCGCTACGGGCCGGAGACGGCTGCGATGGTGAGGGTGCTGGTGTAGCTGCCGGCGTAGCTGTTGCCGGGGATCGTGACGTTGATCGAGGGGGTGATCGTGAAGCGCCCCAGCCCGCTGTTCGCAGCAGCATTGAACAACTTGACCGCGGTCGGTGCCGTCGCCGCCGCAGGAACCGTCAACGGATAGCTGATCGAGCTGGCCGGGTTCGTGCACGTCCCACCCGCCACACAGGCACTCGCAACCGACGCGATCGACGACGCGCTCGTCGCCAACGTATGCGTGCCGGTCGTGAACGTGGTCGAGGTGATCGTCAGGTTCCAACCGGTGCCGGTGCCACGCGCGTCGGTCATCGTCAACGGCAACGTGTAGTTCACCGCCTGATCCGTTCCGTCCAGGGTGTCCGAGATCGTCGCCGTCGCACCATTCGACAACGCCAACGACCCCGCCCCCGTCACCGTCGCGGTCGCCGTCACCGTGCTCGCAACCGCCACCGCTGCGGCCGCAAGCGCAGCGGCGGCAAGAGCGAGCAGAATCAACAAACGCGACTTCATGCACAGGAGTCTCGACCCCCACCGTTAG
>DASZPQ010000047.1:0-6290 GCA_035550275.1 Gaiellaceae bacterium
GAGGCCTGCACCGCATAGCCCGGGCAGGCCACGACCGGCTGCGCCGGATACTTGGCCGGGATCGATTCGTTCTCGCAGAGGAGATAGCGCTGGCCGAGTCGCCCCTTCACCTCACGGACGAATGCGCACGTCTGGCACAAGCTCACGCCGATCATTGTTACGGTCCGCCCGGTGGTCCGAGCCCGGCGCAGTTACGACCTCACGCGTGACCTGACCACGTTGCTCGTCTGCGCGGTCTCGACCGTGCTTCTGACCCGCTCGTTTCTCGCCCTGGCCGGCTATCCGCAGGTCGGCGGGTCGAAGTTCCACATTGCGCACGTGCTCTACGGCGGCCTGCTGCTGACGGCCGCGTGTGTCTCGCTGCTTGCCTTTCTCAGCCCGACGACGAAGATCGTCGCGGCCGTCCTCGGCGGGATCGGCTTCGGCCTCTTCATCGACGAGGTCGGGAAATTCGTCACGAAGAACGTGAACTACTTCTACAAGCCGGCGTTCGCGATCATCTACGTCTGCTTCATCGTGCTCTTCGGCGTGATCCGCTGGCTCGGCCGGCGCGGCTTCAGCGCCGACGAGGCGGTGCTGATCGCGCTCGAGTCGCTCCAGCGCGAGGCGGTCGGCGATCTCAGCGACGAGCACCTCGCTCGCAGCCTCGCGCTTCTGAAGCAAACCGGCGCAACCGGGCCGCTCGCCGAGGGCGTCCGAGACCTGCTCGAACAGGCGCACGCGAAGCCGGCCGACGATCCAGGCTTCCTCGCCAGGCTCACGGTTCGTGCTCGCGACGCCTGGGCCACGCTCACCGCCCATCCGCGCTTCCGCCAGTTGATCGTCGCGCTCCTGCTCGGCGGCGCGCTCGTCTCCGCGGGCGAGCTAGCCTGGCTGCTGCGAAACGGCTTTGGCTCGCTCACCTTCAGCCAGCAGGCATTCGCGCTCACGACACTCGCGGTCGATGCCATGCTCCTCGTCGGCGCGCTGTATCTCGAGAGCTCGGTCCTGGTCGCTTTGCACTGGTACGAGCACGCCGTGCTGCTCGAGATCGTCGTCGGCCAGGTCTTCCTCTACAGCTCCGAGCAGCTGGCAGCCACGCTCAACCTGGCGGCGTTGCTGATTCTCTGGGGGCTCCTGCACTGGGGGATCCACTTCGAAACCGCTCGGAGCTGAGAGCAAACCGCACCCCGCCTCCAACGGAATCCATACGCGCAGCGATTCTGGCCGTCTATCGTCTTGAGAGCCAATGCTGCCGGTGACATCCACGCACACTCGTTCGTTCCGGCGGCTCGCGATCACCGGGGCGGCGATCGCCATTTGCCTCTGCATCGTCCCGCTGGCAGCCTGGGCCGTCCAGACCGACGGCTGGGGAGCGCAGACCTCGGGCACGGCCAACGATCTCTACGCCGTGCAGTGCGTCGGGACCACAGCCTGCTACGCGGTCGGCGAAGGCGGCACCATCGACCACTCTGCCGACGGGTCGACCTGGGCGACCGAGACCTCTCCGACGACGAACATCCTCTACGCGATCTCCTGCCTCGATGCGACGCACTGCTTCGCCTCTGGCGACCGCGGGACGATCGTCAGCACGGGTGACGGCTCGACGTGGGCGACTGTCAACTCGGGCACCGGCAACACGCTCTACGGCCTCGCGTGCGTGTCGACGACCCAGTGCTGGACGGCCGGGTCGAGCGGCGAGATCCGCGAGACGACCGACGGCTCGAGCTTCTCGACCCAGTCGTCGCATACCTCGAACACGCTGTACGGAATCGACTGCCCCGACTCCACTCACTGCGTCGCCGTCGGCGCGTCGAGAACGTCGGTGGAAACGTCGAACGGGACGAGCTGGGCGGAGCACAACCTCGCCACGAACACGACGTTCTACGGTGTTTCCTGCCCGAGCACCAGCCTCTGCGTCGCTGTCGGCGCCGGCGGAGCGATCAACACGTCGACGAATCTCGGCACCAGCTGGACCTCGCGCGCATCGGGGACGACCAACGAGCTCCTTGGTGTCACGTGCGAGAGCACATCGGTCTGTTTCGCGACCGGCTCCAGTGGAACGATCCTCAAGTCCTCGAACGGCGGATCGAACTGGAGCAGCGAGACGTCGCCGACCCCGAGCGCGACGCTGACGGGGACAACTTTTCCGACGGCGATCGACGGCTGGGGAGCCGGGCTCGGCGGCGTGATCAACCGCTTCGACGCCTGCGGCGGCGCAAGCCTCGCCCTGACGGTGCCCTCGACGATCTCCTGGGCCGTGACCCTGAACGGCGCCGACCAGACAACGTCGACGCCGCTCGTCGTGACGGCAGACGACGAGTCGGGAGCACGCGCCGGCTGGAACATCACCGGCACCTCGACCACGTTCAAGAATGCCGCGTCGAAGCTCCTCCCGACGACCGCAACCTCGCTCACATCGGCGAGCGCGGTCGCTGCAACGGGCAACTGCAACACGCCAGCCAACTCGATCGTCTACCCGGTGACTCTGCCGGCCGGAACCGTGGCACCGACTGCGGTCAAGCTCTACGACGCGACGAGCGGCACCGGTCGCGGCCCTTCCACCGTGACCTTGAACTTCACGATCGCCGCGCCCGCGAACATCTACACGGGGACCTATTCCTCGACGTGGACGTTCAGCATCGTCAGCGGCCCCTGAAAAACGCGGATCCCGCGCGGCCCCCGGACCAGCAATACTGAGTGGATGGGAAACGGAGAAAAGTGGATCGTTGATGACACGCGTCCGGTCGAGCCGACTCCCGGCGCCGACTGTGACTCGTCGTACCTCTTGAAGCTGTCTCGTGGAGAGCAGCGCGCGCAATCGATGGTGGAATTCTCGGCTCCGTCAGCACTGACGTCGATCGGATACGCCCGTGAGGCGCTCGCGCCGTTCCTCGGCGACGAAGAGCTCCCCCTGCGCCTGATCGTCAGCCGCGACGGCACGGTTCAAGTACCGACTGCCTAGATGGATCTCGAGCGGTTCCAGAGCCTCCTGCTCGGGAGTCTCGCGCGTCTGTTCGCCCTCGTGGTCACCGCGCTCGTGCTGCTGAGGTTCCTGCGCGTCTCAGCGGTCACCAGCTTCATTGTGCTGATCGCCGTCTACCTCGGCCTCTCAGCGCTTCAGGTAGCGGTGCGGCGTAAGCAGGCGCGCAAGCCGCAGGCTTAGGCGGCGCGCTCGAGCGGGAACCAGGCATGTGCCGGGGGCCCGTACGGCGCGCGGAGCGCTTCGACCGCGGTCTCGATCTGCAACGTCAGGTCCTTGGCGGCCGCCAGCGTCGGCTTCGCCTTCGCGACTTCGATCGGATGACCGACGAGCACGACGACGCGCGGGAAGCCGATCTTGAACTTGCCGGGACGGAGCGCTCGCTCGCTGCCGACGATGCAGACGGGAACGATCGGCGCGCCGGTCGCGAGCGCGAGCTTCGCCGCGCCGCGATACCAGCGTCGATTCTGGAATGGCAGGCACGTGCCCTGCGGAAAGATGCCGAGGATCTGGCCGTCGTTCAGCAACTGCTCGGCTCGCCCGAAGGCTTGTCGATCTCCGGTCCCCCGTGCGACGGGGAAGGTGCCGAACTTCTCCATCACCCAGCGCACGCCGGGAATGTCCCAGAGCTCTGCCTTCGCCATGAAGCGGATCGGCCGCGGCGTCGTCAGGCCGAGGAGCCACGGATCGATCATCGATTCGTGATTCGGCGTGAGGATCGCACCGCCCTCGAGCGGGATCCGCTCGACGCCATGCAGCTCGACGCGATACAGGCGCGAGAAGAAGGGGCGAAAGCCGATCCACTCGAGCACGCGATAGAGGATCGGATGCTTCACGTCTTCAGGGTACTGAGTTGTGCCGCCACGAGGCTCAACCAGGCGCTCGCGCGCGGAAGGGGGAGCTTCCCTCCACCGGGCGCGCGGAGCGCAACCCCATGCACCCCGCCAGGGATCAGCGTGTACGTGCCGTCGATGCCGAGAGCCTGGGCGCGCTCGAAGCCGCGCCTCGAAGCCGCGGCCGAGACACCGGGGATTCCAGGGAGGTAGCGATCCAGGGACCCATGCAGGACGTCGAGCCGTCGGCCCCGCAACGTCTCGAGGCCGAGCTGGTCGGGAATCCAGGGTGCAAGCCCGAGCACGCCCTCGACGGCAGGGTCATCGGCGACCGAGATCGCCACGGCTCCGCCCATCGAGAATCCGACCAGCAGCACGCGGGTCGCGCCGCTGGCGGCGATCGCAGCTCGCGCGTCCTCGACACAGCGGTCGAGCTGCCGCCAGGACTTGACCCGATAGCGCACCTCGGCAAAGAGGAGCTCCGGAAAGGCAGGAGCAAGATGTTGCACGAGCCATTCGAGCGTCGCGCTCCAGGTGCCCACGACCTCGCGGCTCTGGCCGCCGTTGAGGCAGACAACCGCGACTTCAGATGGGCCGTTCGTGACCCGCAGCTCCGCGCCGGTCGCCAGCGCGACGAGCTTGGTCACAAGCGAAGGACGCTAGGACGACGAACTGGGCTTCGAGGCTGCCGCAGCACGCTTGTCGGCGCGCTTCTCCTTCAGTGACTTCTGAGCCACCTTCTTCGCAACCTTCTTTGGCTTCTCAGCACCCTTCATCAGAACCTCCGCTCTCGGTCGACGACCTGCAGTTCCATAGTACGCCGGGCTGCGGTCTGCATGGGTGCCGGTTAAAAAGGATCACCGAACCGGTAACGCTTTCATCCGCCGTCTCCACTGACCTTCGCCCTGGGCCTTGCGGCCTTCCGCGTCGAATCTGTAGAGGCGGCATCAACTTACTCGCGCCCCGTGCTCGGTGAGATCGGGACTTTACCGGCGCCCGGGCCCGCCGCAAGTCAGGCGAAAACGAGAAGTCCGCTAATAGCGGTCGATCTCGACCAGCCGCTCGTCGCTGATCCCGAAATGATGGGCGACCTCATGCAGCACGACGCGCTTGACCTCGACGGCGAGCCGATTGGGGTCGGAGCCGTAGAGGCGGACGAGCGGGCCCCGATAGATCGTGATCTTGTCGGGGAGCACATTCCCGTAGAACGCGCCACGCCTCGTCAGCGGCACGCCCTCGTAGAGCCCGAGCAGCCGCTGCCCCGGAGCCGGCTCGTCCTCGACGACCACGGCGACGTTCGACATCAGACGGCTCAGGTCGTCCGGCAGTCCGTCGAGGGCATCGTCGACGAGGTCCCCGAATCCATCAGCGCCTCTGGCCTGCGCGACATCCACCCGGCCAGGGTAGACGTCCCGTCACTCCTCGGGAGGCCTGCCTTCCTCGGCATCGAAGCGCCGATCGGCCTGATGCTCGATCGTCAGCTCGCGCACCCCTTCGGGCCCGCGCTCCCGCAAGGATTCAGCTTCTTTTCGCTCAGATGCGGTCAGGTTGTAATCCTCGGCTTGCCGGCGTGCTCCTCCGAACAGGCTCTTCAGCTTTTCCAGCACGTGTCCGTCCTTTCCGTTGCCGAACGATACCGCGCCGTGCCCGGCCGACCCGTACATTCCCGTTCACGTGACGTAGTTTCTACGGTGTCGCCGCGCGAACTCGATTGGTATGACCTTGTGCGGTGGGCCGGATTGCGATCATCATCGCCGTTTTCTACGGCGCAGTGTGCGTGCTCGCGATCGCGTTCATGGTCATGGTCGCCTTCTCGACCCGGCGCAAGAACGGCCGTCCCGAACCGGATCTCGAGCGGCTCGGCGAGCACGAGAAGACCTGGTTCGCGATCGTCGTCGCGCTGCTCGCGGCCCTCCTCTTCGCGACGATTCTCTTCACCCCGTACGGCCGAGGCGCGGGAGCGAACGCCCAGGTCGTCCACGTGAAGGCGATCCAGTTCGCCTGGCTCGTCTCCGGGAAGCCGATCAAGACGGGCACACCGGTCGAGTTCGACCTGACCTCGGCCGACGTCAACCACGGATTCGGGGTCTACACGGCCGGCGGGAAGCTGCTCTTCGAGGTGCAGGTCATGCCGGGCCTCACGCAGCGCTACGTCTACACCTTCAGGAAGCCCGGCGTCTACACGATTCTCTGCATGGAGTACTGCGGCCTAGGCCACGACCGGATGCAGGGCCAGCTCACGGTGACCGCATGAGCCGCCACCTCGTCCCGCGCGACATCCCCCTGCCCGAAGGGCCCGAGCTCGACTGCGCCCGGTCGCTCACGCTCCGCTACGTGATCGCCTCGACACTGATCCTCGGTGTCGCCGGGATCCTCGGGATGATGCTGCGCGACAGCCAGGCAGGCGTCCTGCGCGTTTCGGACGGCTGGTTCTACGCAATGATGACCGCCCACGGTCTCGGCGCCTTCGTCGGCTGGGCCGCCTTCGGCGTGAT
>DASZPQ010000048.1:0-31183 GCA_035550275.1 Gaiellaceae bacterium
GTATCCGTTGCCTGAGGCGCAGATTGACCGGTTTATGTTGAAGGTGCTGACTGATTATCCGTCGCATGATGAGGAGTTGACGGTGGTGCAGCGGTCGTTGGAGCCGGTGCCGGCGTTGAATCAGGTGTTGGCGCTCGACGATCTGAAGCTGCTCCAGGGCCGCGTCGCAAACGTTCACGTCGATCCTCAGCTGATCGGCTGGGTTGTCAGCATCGCGACCGCGACCAGGCGTCCCGCCGAACATGGAATCCCGAGCGTCGCGCCCTATATCTCCTTCGGTGCCAGCCCCCGCGGGCCGATCAGCGTCGTCGCAGCCGCACGGGCGATGGCGCTGCTTCGCGGCCGCGATCACGTGATCGTCTCCGATATCGAGGCGGTGCTTCGTGACGCGCTTCGTCATCGTCTGGTGCTCTCGTACCAGGCGCTGGCCGAGGAAGTCACGGCCGACGCCGTGCTCGAGGAGGTGCTCAAGGCTGTACCAGCACCACAGATCGACCTGAATCGCGCGCCCGCTGCGGCGTGAGTGTGCCGCTGCCGGGGGCGCTCTCAAAGGCGAAGGGAATGATGTGAACACGACGTTCGTCGAGAGCCTCGGCCTGCGGCCGGGCAGAAGCGGCCAAAGATGAGATTCGCGTCGCCCGACATGCTCGTCGCGCTGCTGCTCGTCCCTGCCGCCGTCGCCGGCTATCTGCTGCTCGAGAGTCGCAGGACGAAGCGGTCGGCAAACTGGTCGCGGCCGGCATTGCTCCCGTCGATCGCGAGCCGGCCGCCGGGTGCCATCCGCCACGTCCCCGCCGTGCTGTTTCTGATCGGGCTGACCTTCCTGCTCGTCGGCTTTGCGAAGCCGCAACGGAGCTTCGTGTCTCGAGACCACGCGGGCGCGATTGTCGCGCTCACCTTCGACGTGTCAGGCTCGATGGCTGCCGACGACGTCGCCCCGACCCGGATCGCCGCTGCGCGTCGCGCGGCGATCCAGCTGATCAACGAGCTGCCGGCGAATGACCAGGTCGCGGTTCTCACGTTCGCCGACAAGGTGAGCCTCGTCGTGGCACCGACAACCGATCGGGCCAAGGCGATCGCAGGGCTCCCGACGACGGTCACCACGAACGGCGGCTCCGCGCTTGGCGAGGCGATCGAGGAGGCGGTCGCGGTCGTGACCCAGGTCGGCGGCAAGAGCCACTCCGGGAATCCGCATCCGCCTGGCGCGGTCGTGTTTCTCTCGGACGGAGCCCAGACCGTGCCCGGGCCGCAGCCCCAGGATGCTGCCGAGCACGCGCTCGTCTCCGGCATCCCGATCGACACGGTCTCCGTGGGGACGCCGAACGGAATCGTGTCGCAGGTCATCCCGCTGACGAACGGCCAGACCGCGCTCCAGAAGATCCCGGTCCCCGTCGATTCGACGGCCTTGGAGGAGGTCTCGCAGGTGACGAACGGGACGTTCTTCACCGCGGGCTCGGCTGCGCAGCTGAGCCGGGTTTACAAGAACCTCGGCTCGCACATCCTGCGGAGCCGGCGCGAGCACGAGTTGAACCGAGTCACGGCGGCGCTGGCACTCGTCTTCATCTTCGCCGGCGTCGCGCTCTCCGGCCTTTGGTACAGCAGGCTCGCATGAAGCACCCGCTCTGGCTGCTCGTCCTTGTCGGGGCCCTGCTCGTGCTCGCGGCCGCGGCTCTCGTTCCTCGCGGCTTTGCGAAGCCGGCGGGGACCCCGTTCTATGCGGTTGCGCCGCCGAAGTCGCGTCAATGCAACAACGTCAAGGGGTGCCAGCTCGTCGTCGGCCCGTGGGTGACGGTTCCGGCAAACGGTGAGGCGACCTTCGTGCTCGACTGCCCCAAACGACATGGCTCCGTTGGCGGCAGCGACTCGGAAGTGACCTCGAAGCACGTGCATGTCTGGTTCGACGCCCAGATCAGCGCGCCCATCGCCCAGGGGACGACGACAGGCCCGTTTCTGCTCTTCCACGCGGTGACGGACAACGGAAAGCCGGGAGCATTCGAGCCGCTCCTGGGCTGCATCGCGCTCGAGTATCCGAGCAGCATCCGCTCGACGGTGTCGGCGCGAGTCGCCGGTGCGCTCCCGGGAACGACGAGCGGCGTCCCACTTCAGCCGCGCGCGAGGCTCGTCGTCCTGAACGCCGGCTCGACCCAGCACACGACGATGAGTTGTGGGCCGGGGGAGAAGCTGATCGGAAGCTGGAGCGCGCTCGCATTCGTCACCTCCGAGCGGCATTCGATCGTTGCGCTGCTCACGCCTCCGCCCAATCTCTCTCACGACGGCGCGGTGACGACCAAAACCGTGCTTGCCGGCCGTAAGGTCGTGGCGACGATCCAGACGGACAAGTCGCTGCCCTTCAACCCACTTGCAGAGGTCCAGGTCGGAGCACTCTGCGTGCCATGAGCGAGCTGACGAGCATCCACCAGCTCACGTTCGTCTCGCCGAACTACTTGTGGGCGCTGCTCGTCGTCCCGCTGCTGGTCGTGCTGGCCGTGGCGATCAACCGCCGGCGCGCCAGATACAGGGTCACGTTCACGAACCTGACGGTGCTCGGCGGCGTCGTCCAGAAACGGCGCAACTGGCGAGGCGGGGTGCCGCTGCTCCTGCTCGCGCTGGCAGTCGCCGCGGCCGCCGCGGCGTTGGCGGAGCCGCAGGTGACGATCACCGTGCCCCAGCACAACGCGACCGTGATCCTGCTCGTCGACGTTTCCGGGTCGATGGCCTCCGGAGACGTGATCCCGACGCGCATGACGGCGGCTGTGAACTCGATGCACCTCTTCCTCGACCGGTTGCCGAAGACCGACAAGGTCGGTCTGGTGACGTTCAGCAACCGAACCCAGATCATCGACCCGCCGACGCTCGATCGGGCTGCCGTCAGCAGCGGGCTCGACGTCCTGAGCCCCGAGGCGGGCACCGCTCTCGGAGACGGCGTCGTCGCCTCGGTTCATCTTCTGGTCTCGACGCTCGCAGCGTCCGGGGTGCGTCACAAGCCCGGGGAATATCTTCCCGCTGCGATCGTGCTCGAATCCGACGGCGCCCAGAACCGAGGCACCGTCACGGCATTCGCGGCTGCGAACCTGGCGCGAGCCGAGGGCATCCGCATCTACGGCGTCGCGCTCGGGACGCCGGGGGGAAAGGTCACTGAAGGATCCGGCCTCGCCGAGATCGCGATCCCGGTACCGCCGTCACCTGGCACGGTTGCCATGCTGGCGCGAACAACCGGGGGGCAGGCGGCGAGCGCAACGAATGCCAACACGCTCAACAGCATCTACCGGAATCTCGGCTCGAGCGTCGGACGGCACACCGAGCAGAAGGACAAGATCACCGCGTGGTTCGAGCTTGCTTCGGCGCTCTTGCTCGCCGCCGGTGTCGGCATCGCACGTGCCTGGGGCGCATCGCTCCCATAGGAAGATTTCGGCAGCTTTTATTTGCGAGTTGCAACATTGCCGAGACGATTGCTATGATCCGACCCGATGAGGACTCGGCAGGCGCTTGCCTTGGCATTTCTCGCAGCCCTAATTGGGTGCGCCGCCGCTACTGGTGCGAGCTCCGCCGTCCCGGCCTGTAAGGCGGGTCAGAAGAGCACGAAGGCCAAGCCGTGCGCGATCGTCAAGTCTGCGGTCACGAAGACGAAGACCGCCGCTCCCACGCCTGTCGCAGATCTGGCCCAGCCGGATCTCGCCGACACGCAGGGACGCGTTGGCGCGACTGACGCCGTCACGATCATCCGCTTCCTCGACCCGGTGCGCGGCCTGTACCAGATCGAGGTTCAGAACACGAGCGGGATCGGCTACATCAACACGTTCAACTGGGTGCCGCCGCCTGACATGACGATCACCGCCGTCACGAGCACCGAAGGCGGCCACTGCAGCCTCGTCAACGCCGCGATCTCCTGCACCGGCGGTGGCAAGGGTGTCGCGCCTCCGACCTGCACCTGTCTCGCAGGCGGCAGCATGACGATCAACTTCACCGCAACGGGGAACGCGCCGGTGTACGCGAACGGGTACTGGACGTACTACGGCGTGATCGGCGGCTACACGCAGATCACCTCGATGACGCCCGTCCCGTACCACATCCCGTCCTTCGTCGCGAGCTCGGCCGAAGACATCCCGATCTGCAAGGCCGGCCAGACCAGCACGACGGCCAACCCCTGCACCAAGTCCGGCTAACCCCGGAGGGTCCCTCTTCTCTTTCTGACCGGCCGTCTCGCGTCGGCGTGGTCCCGCGACCACAGAGGCTCGAGCCAGGCCCCCGCGAAACGACTCGGGAACCTGGCTCAAAAGAGCGGAGGGGGAGGGATTTGAACCCTCGTCGGAGCTTGCGCCCCGAAACGGTTTTCGAGACCGCCGCATTCGACCGCTCTGCCACCCCTCCAGGCGTCTGACAGGGTATCGGCCCGCGCTCTCTCAGATGAAGAGAAGCAGCCAATCGGCGGCGGGAGCCGAGGCGAGCGTCTCGATTGCAGGGCAAAGCGAAGAAGACCCGCGGGGAAAACCGCAGGTTGTTCCCGCGTACGGAGAAGGAGGGATTCGAACCCTCGAGGCAGGGATTTCCCCACCTAACGCCTTAGCAGGGCGCCGCCTTCAGCCACTCGGCCACTTCTCCCGGAGCCTCGGCATCGTACCGAACCCTTTTCGACGGCTAAACGACTACTACTTCTTCTGCAGACCCTGGAGCAGGAACGCGATCACGTTGTTGATGTCCAATGCGGACATCTCGTGGCCGTAGTCGGTTGACATCAGCGTGGTCGGGTAGCCCGGGGGCACGTAGGGCCCAGGCGGCGCGAGGATCGACGCCCGGATGAAGTAGTCGAGCTGGTAGTGCGCCTTCTTCGCGTAGGCGGCGAGATTGTCGAGCGGGGGGCCGAGTGTTGCCGTCGAGCTCGGCTTGTTGAACCCGGCCGCCTTGAAGACGTGGCAGGTCTCGCACGTCTCTCGGATGAAGATCGCCTTCCCTGCGACCGGATCGCCGCCCAGCGCGATCGACGTCGCGGAAGGCGTTGCGGGCGCTCCTGCGGCGCCTGCCGGTGCGGTCTTCTGTTCCTTGCCGAAGACGATGACGCCGCCGATCATCGCGACGAACAAGATCGCCGTCACGATGAAGTACTGCGTCCGGAAGCGGCCCGGGAAGCCTGGATAACGTCTTGGCAGCAGGAGGGCGCAGACGAGCGCGTAGGCGATGAAGATGGCGCCGACGACGACGAGGCCGATCTTGTGGCCGGTCGTGAGCGCGAGCACCATCCCGTGGGATCGTATCGAACCGCTTCCCGCGATTCGCGGGGCGCCCGGGTTAGCCCTGGGTCAGGAAGGCGACGAGATCGTTCAGCTGCGTCGCCGAGAGGCTCTTCCCGAACGTCGTCGGCATGACGTTCGTCGGGAAGCCCGTCGGAACGTACTTGGCAGGCGGCGAGACGATCGCCTCCTTGGTGAACTGCGCGAGCGGCTCACCGGCCTTCGTCGCGTAATCCGCGAGATGGTCGAGATCCGGGCCGATCGTGCCGCTGGAGCCGGCCGCCTTGAAGACGTGGCAGGCATTGCAGCCCGCGCTGGCAAAGACGGCCTTCCCTGCGACTGGGTCGCCGGTCGCGCCACCCGTCGTCGACGTTGTCGCGCCACCAGTCGTCGTGGTGGCAGCAGGCGTCGTGGTTGCCGCTGACGCCGGGGTGGCCTCCTTGCTCTCCTTCCCGAAGACCAGGACCGCGCCGATCATCGCGAGGAACATGACGATCGAGAGCGCGATGTACGGCTTCAGGAACCGGCCTGGGAAGTTCGGGTTGCGTGCCGGCAGCACGAACGCCGAGACGAGCGAGTACAGGATGAACACGGCTCCCGTGGTCGCGAGGCCGATCTTGTGACTGGTCGAGAGCGCAAAGATCATTGCGGGCGGGAACTTATCGGAAGCTGATCGTTGATGCGGCAGTCATGCATCGACCGTGCCCACATCTTCGAGCGGAGGCTCGGCCGGAACGCGGAGATAGAGCCATTGGGAGACGGTTGCCGCCAGCGCCGGCCCCAAGTGCGAGAACCATCGGCACGACCAAGACGTGGCCGCCGGCCAGGGCCTCGGCGGAGGTAGTCACCTACCAGCATCACGCGACAGCATACGACGCGCGCGGGACGGAATCGAGGTTGCGCGTCGTTGCACGAGGAGAACATGGCAGGCTGCGAAAAGAGATGAGCTTGCGCGTCTACCGGGTTCCGTTCTCGACCAACGTCGAGCGTGTCGCGCTTGCGGCGGCCTACAAGGGCGTCGAGATCGAGTGGGTCGACGTCGATCCCGACGACCGTGCGGTGCTCGAGCAGGTCAGCGGCCAGCGACTCGTGCCGGTGCTCGAGGTGGACGGCCAGGTGATCGCCGACTCGCCCGTGATCCTGCGCTGGCTTGAGGAGCACTACCCGGATCCGCCGCTCTGGCCCAGCTCCGACCGGGGGAGGGCGGAGACCGGCCTCTTCGTCGACTGGTTCAACCGCACCTGGAAGCGGCCGCCGAACGATCTCGCCGTCGAGCTCGCGAAAGCGGAGCCCGATCCTGCGCGGGTGGAGCGGCTCGGCGCTGCCGTTGCCGGCTACGTGGAGCTGTTCGAGGGCCTGCTCGAGGGGCGCGACTATCTACTCGGAGACTTCTCGGTCGCCGACGTGATCGCGTTTCCGTTCCTCAAGTACGCCGTCGACCGCACACCGGGCGACACCGATCTCTTCCACCACGTCCTACGCGAGTGGATGAACGTCGATGATCGGCCGCGGCTGGTCGCGTGGATCGAGCGCATCGACGCGCTGCCGCGCGCGTGAGGCTCAGCCGGCTGCGACGAGCAACGCCGCGTCGGTCTCTGCGACCAGGTCGCGGACGATCTCGGCAGCAGGCTTGATCTCGTTCACGAGCCCGGCGCTCTGCCCGGCGTAGAGCGCTGCCGTGTCGAGCTCGGCGGCTGAAGCGGGCGGCGCGTAGGGACGCGACTTGCCGACGTCGAGCGCGCGGTTACGAAGGACACGGTGGGGCGCGGCCCAGTCGGAGGCGAAGACCATCGTGTGGCGCGCGTCGGTCTCGTTCGCGGCGACGATTCGCTCCTTGTAGACGTGCGGGGACTCGAGGCTCGCGACGAAGCGGGTTCCAAGCCACACGCCCTCGGCTCCAAGCGCGAATGCTGCTGCGATTCCGCGTCCGTCTGCGATGCCGCCCGAGGCGATCACCGGGATCGAGACCGCGTCGACGACAGCGGGCACGAGCGCCATCGTCGCGACGTCGCCCCAGACGTGGCCACCCGCCTCCCAGCCCTGCGCGACGATCACGTCGACGCCTGCCGCTTCGGCCTTGCGCGCCTCCTCGGCCGAGGAGACCGACGCCATCAGCACGGCGTTCGCGGCGTGGGTGCGCCTGACGAATGGAGCTGCGTCACCCCAGGCAATCGAGATGATGTGCGCTCCCGCCTCGAGCGCGTGCTCGAAGCGCTCCTCCTGTGGCCAGGCGAGCACGAAGTTGATCCCGATGTTCTCGCCGGCGACCGAGTCGAGCAGCGGCGCGATCTCCGCGACCGGGAGCCACGAGCCCTGAAGCATCCCGAGCCCGCCGGCCGAGGCGACGGCGAGCGCCAGCTCGGTTCCCGCGGCGACGGGCGCCTGGACGATCGGGACGTCGATTCCGAGCAGATCGCAGAGTCGTGTGTGAAGCATGCGGCTCACAGTACCGTGGGCAGACAGTGAATCGCCTCGCCGCAGAGACCAGCCCGTATCTGCTCCAGCACGCCGGGAACCCGGTCAACTGGTTCCCCTGGGGCGAGGAGGCGCTCGCTCGCGCGCGGGAAGAGGACAAGCCGATCCTGCTCTCGATCGGCTATGCGGCCTGCCACTGGTGCCACGTGATGGAGCGGGAGTCGTTCGAGGACGAGGCGACCGCGGCGCTGATGAACGAGCTCTTCGTCAGCATCAAGGTGGATCGGGAAGAACGGCCCGATCTCGACTCGATCTACATGGACGCCGTCGTCTCGCTGACAGGCCAGGGCGGGTGGCCGATGACGGTCTTCCTCACACCCGAGGGCGAGCCGTTCTTCGGAGGCACGTACTTCCCGCCCGAGCCGCGGTACGGGATGCCGAGCTTCCGCGACGTGCTCGCCGGAGTCGGGAACGCCTGGCGGACACGCAGGGACGCGGTCGGGCAGACCGCGAACAAGCTTTCGGAGCGGATTCGACTTTCGGCCAGGGTGCGGCCCGAGGAGGCCGAGCCGGAGGAGGCGCTGCTGCTGGAGGCCGTCGAGAATCTCGGCCAGGGGTTTGACGAGCGGTGGGGCGGCTGGGGGAGCGCGCCGAAGTTTCCGTCTGCGCCTGCCGTCGAGCTCTTGCTCCGGCGCGGTCAGCTCGACCTCGCCCGGACGACCCTGGACGGCATGGCGGCGGGCGGGATGTACGACCTCGTCGGCGGAGGCTTCCACCGGTATTCGGTCGACGAGCGCTGGCTCGTGCCTCACTTCGAAAAGATGCTCTACGACAACGCGCAGCTCGCCGTGACCTACCTGCACGGGTATCTCGTGCTCGGCGAGGAGCGCTACCGCGTCGTGGTCGAGGAGACGATCGAGTATCTCCTGCGTGAGCTGCTGCTCGGCGGCGGCGGCTTTGCGTCGGCGCAGGATGCCGACACGGACGGGATCGAAGGGCTGACCTTCACGTGGGCGCCCGGTGAGGGAGCGCCCGAGGAGCTCTTCGAGGAGTTCGAGGGTGGGCGTTTCGTGCTGCGCGGGGCGCTCGACCCGGAAACGCGGGCGCGGCTCTTCGCCATTCGCGAGCTTCGTCCGAAACCGCTCCGTGACGACAAGGCGATCGCTTCCTGGAACGGTCTGACGCTGGCGGCGCTCGCCGAATGCGGCCGGTTCCTCGGCCGTCAGGAATGGATCGACGCCGCCCGGAATCTGGCCGAGTTCCTGCTCGGGCCGCTCTCGACTCCTGAGGGGCGCCTGCACCGCACCTGGCGCAACGGGATCGCGAAGGGAACCGGATACCTCGAGGACTACGCCGACGTCGCAAACGGCCTCTACGAGCTTCACGTCGCGACGGGCGAGCTGCGCTTCCTCGAGGAAGCGCACCGGCTTGCGCTGCTCGCGGTCGAGCTCTTTGGCGACGAGGAGCACGGTGGCTTCTTTCAGGCGCCGGTCGACGGTGAGCAGCTCGTGGCGCGCAAGAAGGACTTCGACGACCATCCGAGCCCGAGCGGGAACTCGATGCTCGCCTATGTCTTGCTCCGCCTCGCACGGATCTACGGCGACGACGAGATCGAGCAACGCGCGGTTTCCGTCTTCCAGCTGATCGGGAAGACGCTCGTGCAGGCTCCGAGCGCATTCGGCTGGGCGCTCGTGGCGCTCGATCTGCATCTGGCGCCGCGACGAGAGCTCGCGATCGTCGGGGGTGCGGGCTCTGCCGTTGCGCGGGCCGCGCTCGCGAACTGGGATCCGACGGCTGTGGTGGCGCTCGGTCCTGGTGACGGAGTGCCGCTGCTGGCCGGGAAGACGCTCGTCGATGGGCTTCCGGCCGTGTATGCGTGTGAGCGGTTTGCGTGCCGCGCGCCGGTCACGGATCCGGCCGAGCTGGCGAACCGGCCGGGCTAGACCGGCTGGACGGACGCGCCGGGGAGGGCGGCGAGCAGGTCGGCCAGGGGCGTCTCGAAGACGGCGTGCGGTGTTCCGGCGGCGCACCAGACCCGGTCGAAGCGCTGCAGAGACTCATCGACGATCGTCGGCAGCTCGCGGTCGTGTCCGAGTGGTGGAATGCCGCCGATCGCGAATCCGGTCGCCGCACGGGCCTCGTCCGCCGTCGCCGGGCGGCCGTCGATCTGCTCGACGCGCCGGTCTCCGGCGCAGAGCACCATCGTCGGCTCCTCGGCGACGACGAAGACGAGCGACTTCACGATCTGCCCGATTTCGCAGCCGCAGGCAGCTGCTGCTTCTGCCGCCGTTCGAGTCGAATCCGGCAGCACCTGGACGTCGACGTGGAGGTCGCGCGCAGCGAGGCGCTGCTGGAGCTTCGCGGCAGTCGGATGAATCGGGGCCTCCATCGGCGTCTGGGAACGGTACGCGATGGCAGGACCAGCCGATCGAAAGTCGAAACTTGTGCGGTCGTGCGCGCACGGTTCATTCTCGGCCTGGTGCTCGTGGTGTTCGCAGCCGCGTCGGCGACGCCCGCGTTCGCGAACCCGCAGCAGGCTGGCGTCCAAGTGGCGCTGCGAGCCTTGGGGGTCTACACCGGGCCGATCGACGGCAACGTCGGGCCGCAGACCGTGAAGGCAATCCGCACGGCTCAGCTTCAGCTGCATCTGCCCGTGACCGGGATCGTCGACGTGAAGACGCGGATCGCGCTCGGGCCGCTCGGACATCCGCTCTTCGGCGCGCGGGCTCTCGGGAAGGGCGACTTCGGCCTCGACGTCTCCGTGCTCCAGTTCCTGCTCGCGAAGCGAGGGATCTTCCACGGAGCGCTCGACGGCTATCTCGGCCCGGCCACGGCTGCAGCGCTGCGCGTGTACCAGCGCCAGGTGGGGATTGCGCCGAGCGGTGTCGCCGGCACGAAGACGCAGGCATTGCTCGCCAAGCAGGATGGGATTCCGGTCGCGCCGCGCCCGGTTGCGCATCCGGTCGTCCAGGTGACGCAAAAGGTCGAGCACGACGCCTCGAAGTACACCGGCAGATATGTCGTGCAGCCGGGCGACACGCTGTCGGGAATCGCGGCGCGGTTCAAGCTCTCGGTCGGGGTGCTTGCGCGCGCGAACAAGCTGAAGGCGGGGAAGCTGCTGCTGATCGGCACGCGGTTAGCGGTGCCGGCGGCGGCCGTGAAGAAGCCGGCGCCGGTGCACATCAATGCTCCCGTCGCTGTTGCGGTGGCTGCTCCGGCTTCGACGGCGGATGTCGTGGAGCCGGCGGCCGTGCGCAAATCGCTCGACGCGTGGTCGGCGAAGGAAGGCGTCCCGCCGAGCCTCGTGC
This sequence comes from Gaiellaceae bacterium, assembly GCA_035550275.1. Classification (GTDB taxonomy): domain Bacteria; phylum Actinomycetota; class Thermoleophilia; order Gaiellales; family Gaiellaceae; genus PALSA-600. The sequence goes on from DASZPQ010000048.1 coordinate 10,949, forward strand.
GGGCGCTGGCCTGGGTCGAGTCCAGCGACCAGGGAACGACAGGCGGCTCGGGCCCGCAGGGCGTGATGCAGACGATGCCGGCGACCCGAAGCTTCGTCGAGGACGTGCTCGTGGGCCACAAGCTCCCGCAAACGACCGACGGTGACATCGAGGTTGGCGTGCTCTACCTCCATCATCTGCTGAGCGAGTTCAAGGGAAACCAGCGTCTCGCGCTCGCGGCCTGGAATGAGGGCGACACCGCTGTGCGTGAGCAGGGTGTGCTCGCGCCGACGAAAGCCTTCGTCGACAGCGTGCTCGCGCTCGCGAAGCAGAAGTAGCTCTTAGGTCTCGAGCGCCAGCAGGTCGTCGATTGTCTCGCGCCGGCGAATCACATGGGCCTCGCCGCCATTGACGAGCACGGCCGCAGGACGCGGGACCGCGTTGTAGGTCGAGCTCATCGCGAGCGTGTACGCGCCCGTCGTCGGGACGGCGAGGACGTCGCCGCGGTGCGGCTCCGGGAGCTCGACGCGGTCGATCAGCATGTCTCCCGATTCGCAGTGCTTGCCGACGACGGTGTAGGCCGCCGACGGCTCTTCGTCGGCCCGGTTCGCGAGCAGCGCCGTGTAGCGGGCGCGGTAGAGCGCGGGCCGGGGATTGTCTGACATGCCACCGTCGACCGCGACATAGGTCGTCTCCGCGCCGGATCGCTTCACCGAGCCGATCGTGTAAAGGGTCACTCCTGCGCGGGCGGTAAGTGAACGGCCCGGTTCGAGGATCACCTGAGGCTGGGGGAGATCGTGCTCGGTTCGCGCCTGCTCGAGCTCCTCGAGCAGGCCGCCGACGAATTCGCCGATCGAGAGCTCGGTGTCCTCCGGCGTCGAGGCGACGCCGAGACCCCCTCCGAAGTCGATCGTCCGCAGCGTCCAGCCTGTCTCGTCGCGTGCAGTTGCGGCGAAGGTCGAAAGCCAGTCGACCGCTCGCCGCGCCGCGTCGAGATCGCGGAGCTGCGAGCCGATGTGAACGTGGAGCCCCTCGGTTTCCGGGGCGCGGCGCAGCGCCTCAAGGGCATCGTCGGGAGTCAGCCCGAACTTCGAGCCGTGATGGCCGGTGCGAATCGATTCGTGCGTGTCGGCTTCGATCCCGGGGGTGACGCGGATCAGCGTCCGTGTGGCGCCCGCCGCCCGCGCGCGGTCGATCTCCTCGAGTGAGTCGATGACCACAAGGGCGCCTGCTGCCGCGGCGGCTCGAAGCTCGTCGTCGGACTTGTTGTTGCCGTGGACGACCAGCCGGTCGCCGGCGATGCCGGCCTCGAGCGCGAATCGCAGCTCGCCGAGGGTCGAGACGTCTGCTCCGATGCCTTCCTCCGCGAGGAGTCGAAGGAGCGCCGTGCTCGGGAAGGCCTTCGTGCCGTAACAGACGAATGCGCCGGGTGCTGCCTCCCGGTAGGCGCGCGCCTGGCTCCGCAGCGTCGCTTCGTCGTAGACGACGAGCGGGCTCCCGAACGAACGCAGGAGCTCGGCCGCGGTGATCCCGCCGAGCGAGAGCTCGCCGTTGTCGATTCGGGCCGTGTCAGGAAAGAGCTCGAGCATGGAACGATTCTGCCTGTGGATGAGAAGCTCCGATTTCGATCCACTTCTGTGACAGACACGGCACGGGATCCTCGCTACCGTCAATGCAGGGGCCCGCGTGCCCCTTGGGGGCATGTGGGGACGCATCGTCGTGGCGTCGACGGACGATGTGCGGCGAGGCCTGGAACGCGGAAGGCGAGACGCGGAGGGCTGCGCTTGGGCGGCGCCGTTTGCAGGGTGGATCGCGCCGGAAACGAGCGCTACACTCACGGCCGAGTGAGGTTGCTCCTTCCATAAGCAAGGAAGCCACTGCGGCCGCGCCGCATCCGCTTCCCACGGCCTCTCGACATGAGAGGCTTTTCTGTCTCTAGGCCCAAAACATGAACCCCTACGAACCCCACGCGATCGAGCGCAAATGGCAGGAAGTCTGGGAGGCGCAACGCGCCTTCGAGGTGCCGAACCCTGCCCCCGGCGCTCCGCACAATCCGCGCAAGCGCTATGTGCTCGAGATGCTCCCGTATCCGTCGGGGTCGCTCCACATGGGGCACATGCTCGTCTACACGATCGGTGACGTTCGGGCGCACTTCTATCGCCGGAACGGCTTTGAGGTGCTACGGCCGATGGGCTTCGACTCGTTCGGGCTCCCGGCGGAGAACGCGGCGATCAAGGACGGTGGGCATCCGCGCGAGATCGTCGAGCGAAACATCGCAACGATCACGCGCACGATGAAGACGATCGGCTGGGCGATCGACTGGTCACGCGAGGTCTCGACCCATGAGCCGACGTACTACCGCTGGACGCAGTGGCTCTTCCTGCAGCTGTTTGCGGCCGGGCTGGCCGACCGGCGTGCCGCTCCGGTGAAGTGGTGTCCGAACGACCAGACCGTCCTCGCGAACGAGCAGGTGAAGGACGGGCACTGCGAGCGCTGCGGCGCGCTTGTCGAGTCGCGGAACATCGAGCAGTGGTTCTTCAAGACAACCGACTACGCCGACCAGTTGCTCGACTTCTCCGCTCTGGATTGGCCGGAGCGCGTGATCGCGGCGCAGCGCCACTGGATCGGCCGCTCGGAAGGCGCGGAGGTGACGTTCGGGATCGACGGCTTCGACGAGAGCATCGCCGTTTTCACGACGCGGCCGGACACGCTCTTCGGGGCGACGTTCTTCGCGCTCGCGCCGGAGCATCCGCTCGTCACCGACCTCGCCGAGCGCGCCGAAAACGGTGCCGAGATCCTCGAGTACGTTCGGCACGCGGGCGCGAAACGCGCGGAGGAGCGGGCCGCTGCCGTGGAGAAGACCGGCGTCTTCACAGGCGCCTATGCCATCAACCCTGTCAACGGCGAGCGCCTGCCGATCTGGGTCGCGGACTACGTGCTGATGGACTACGGAACCGGCGCGATCATGGCCGTGCCCGCGCACGACGAGCGCGACCGCGAGTTTGCAGAGAAGTTCAGCCTGCCGATCGTCACCGTCATCTCGGAAGACGACCGCCTGGTCGACTCGGAGTCGTTCTCGGGGCTGTCCTCCGCCGAAGGAAAGGCTGCGATCACCGCCTGGCTGGCCGAGCAGGGGAAAGGGGAGCCGGCCGTCAACTACCGCCTCCGTGACTGGGGCTTTTCGCGGCAGCGTTACTGGGGCTGCCCGATTCCGATCATCCACTGCCCCGGCTGCGGCTCGGTGCCGGTTCCCGACGAAGACCTCCCGGTGCTGCTGCCGGAGATCGACGACTACCGGCCCAAGGGCGAAGCGCCGCTCGCTTCGAACGAGGAGTGGATGCGCGCCGCGTGCCCGAACTGCGGCGGTGAGGGGCGGCGCGAGGCCGAGACGATGGACACCTTCGTCGACTCGTCGTGGTACTTCCTCCGCTACTGCGACCCGCATAACTCGGAGACCGCGTTCGATCGCGGGATCGTCGATTACTGGGGGCCGGTCGACTTCTACCAGGGCGGTGTCGACCACGCGACGATGCACATGATCTACGCGCGTTTCTTCCAGAAGGCGCTCGCGGACATCGGCCTCGTCGGCTTCCGCGAGCCGTTCGCTCGCTTCCACGGCAACGGCTGGGTGCAGCTCGGCGGCACGAAGATGTCGAAGTCCAAAGGCAACGTCGTCGGGCCGGACGAGTTCGTGGCCGAGTACGGCGCCGACCCGGTTCGCCTCTACATCCTCTTCATCGGGCCGGCCGAGCAGGACATGGAGTTCACCGATTCCGGGCTCGAGGGGATGCTCCGGTTCGTGCGCCGGCTCTGGCGGATCGTGAACGAGGTCGCAGAGACTGAGCCCCGCGAGGGCGAGCCCGGCGCGTTGGCGCGGAAGGCCCACGAGACGATCGCCCGGGTGACAGACGATCTTGGACGGCGCGAATCGTTCAACACGGCGATCTCGGCGGTGATGGAGCTCGTGAACGAGCTGTCACGCGATGTCGCTGCGCCCGATGCGCGTTTCGCGGCAGAGGCAGCCGTCTCGCTGATCCAGCCTTACGCGCCGCATGTCACGGAGGAGCTGTGGACGCTGCTTGGGCACTCGGAGCTCTGGAAGGAGCCCTGGCCTGTGGCCGACGAGTCGATGCTGCAGCGCGAGACCGTCCAGATCGTGCTTCAGGTGAACGGCAAGGTGCGCGACCGGATCGAGGCTCCCGCGGGTCTCTCCGAGGAAGCGTTGATTGCGCTTGCGCTGGGCTCCGAGAAGGTGCAGGGGTTCCTGGACGGGCAAGAGCCGCGGGCGTTTGTCGTGCCCGACAAGCTCGTGAATCTCGTCATCTAGGGCGCGGCGTGGCCGCGAGTCTTCGGGCTCGCGCCTGGGGAACGATTGATCCAGATTTGGCACGGAGTCGTGACAGACACGTGACAGCTTCGTCGGCACGCTTCGTGCATGCCGACGTTCACGCTCAGCCGGAGTCGCGCGCTTCTTGCCGCGGGTGTCGCGCTCGCGGTTGTCTTCGGCGCGGCGCATCTGCTCGGAGGGAGCTCTAAACCGGCGCAGGTCACCGTGGAAGGCGGAGGAGCCGCGAGCGTTCCACGGTCGGCAGCCCGTGTGGCAACGGCACCAGTTCTCGTTGTCGACGTCGCAGGCGCAGTGCGGCGGCCGGGGCTCTATCGCTTGCCTCAGGGCTCGCGCATCGCGGATGCGCTTGCTCGAGCAGGTGGGGAGACAAAACATGCCGATTCGCTCCTCGTGAACCTGGCTGCCCCGCTTGCTGACGGTGAGCAGGTGCTCGTCCCCGCGCTTGCGGGCGCGGGCGGCGCTGGCGGAACGAGCTCGCCTTCGGCGTCAGGTGCCCCGCCGTCACCGACTGCTCCCGTCGATCTGAACACGGCGACGGCTGAGCAGCTGGACGCCCTTCCCGGTGTCGGGCCGGTGACGGCGGAGAAGATCATCGCGTACCGCCAGGCTCACGGAGCCTTCACCTCGGTTGACCAGCTCGATGCGATTTCGGGAATCGGGCCTTCCCGGATCGCCGATTTGAAGGGACTTGTGCAGCCGTGAACTGGTCGCGCGTGAACTGGTTGCGCGGGAGCTGGTCGCGCGCTCCCGCACATCTCCTTGCGGGATCTCTCTGCGTGGGGCTCGCGCTCGGAAATGTGTCGCGCATCCACGTCGTCGGAATTGCAGGCTCTGTCGTCGCTGCCGGCGCGCTTGTGTTTGCGCCAACGCCCCAGGTGCGTCTGGCCGTCGTTGCCGTCGTGCTTTGCCTGCTTGGCTGGTGGTGGTCGAGCATGCGGCTCGACACGCTCGATCGGAGCCCCATGCTCGCTCAGGTCGGGAGCGCCGGACACGCGATCGTCGTCATCACGGCGCCGCCGACACATGGGCAGTTCAACCTCCGCGCTCAAGGACGGATCAGGCGGTTCAACGACCGGGCCATTGACGAGCCAGTCGAGCTCGAGCTTGCGCTGGGGCGATCGCCGCCGCAGGGTGCGATCATCGACGCGCTTGCCGTCGTGACGCTGCCGCGCGGTCCCGAGCATGGATTCGATGAGCGGACCTGGTTACGGCGCCACGGGATCCACGTCGTCCTGAAGGTCGACGAGTGGCGCCCGATCGGTCATCGCGGCGGGATTGGCGGCGTCGCCGATGGGCTTCGTCTTCGGCTCGGGCACGCGATCGCCCCCGGCCTCGGGGGAGAGCGGCGCACGGTCCTCGAAGGGATCGTTCTGGGCGACGACAACGCGTTGCCCGACAGCCTGAAGCACGACTTCCGGGCCTCCGGCCTCTATCACCTGCTCGCAGTCTCAGGCGAAAACGTCGTCCTCGTCGCGGGCTGTGTCCTCCTGCTCGCGTGGCTGGTTGGAATTCAACGCTGGATCGGGGAGCTGGGCGCGCTCGCTGCGATCGGGGCGTATGTGCTGGCGGTCGGGCCGCAGCCCTCTGTGATCCGCGCCGGCGTCGCGGGCTCGCTTGCCTCGCTCGCCTGGCTCACCGGTCGCCTGCGCGATGCTTGGTATGTGCTTCTGGTCGCCGCGATCGTGCTGCTCGGCTGGAACCCCTATCTCGTCTACGACCCCGGCTTCGAGCTGTCGTTCGCGGCCGTTCTCGCAATCTTCACGCTGGCGCCGAGAATCTCTCGCCGGCTCGAGGGCTATCCGATTCCCGCCAGGCTTCGGATGGTGATCGCCGTCTCCACGGCTTGCGGCGTCGTCACCGCGCCGATCCTCTGGCTTCAGTTCGGGGCGCTGCCGTTGCTCAGTGTTCCGGCGAATGCGCTCGCGGAGCCGGCAATGCCGCTGCTGCTCGGGCTCGCGTTCGCAACCGCAGGGCTCGACGCCGTTTCGCCCTCTGCCGCAGCGATGCTCGCGTGGCTGAACGGATGGCTCGCGACCTATATCGCCTTCTGCGCGCATGCCGTCGGCTCGGTGCCGTTTGCCTACATCCACAGCCTGAGAGCGCTTGCCGGAGTCGGCGGCACACTCCTCTTCGCTGCCTATGCTTGGAGGCGATGGCGAATGAGCTAAAGCCGGTGTACCTGATCGCCGGCACGGACCGGCCGAAGGTCGACCGCACGCTCGAGCGGCTCCGAGCCCGCTTCGACGCGGATGCGGTCGAAGCGTTCGACGCGGCAGAGACCACGGGAGACGACGCCGTCGCGGCGTGCAACGCGCTCGGGCTCTTCGCCGGCGACGGCCGGCTGATCGTCGTGAGCGGTGTCGAAGGCTGGAAGGCAGAGGACGTGAAAGCGATTGCGACGTATCTCAAGGCTCCGACCCCTGCCACGACCGTGGCGCTCGTCGGAGGCGAGCTGAAGAAAGACGCACCGCTCGTGAAGGCGGTGGCGGCGGCCGGCGACCTGCTGATCTGGGATGTCCCGAAGACCGGCCGGTACGCCTGGGTGGCCGATCAGTTCAGGCTCCGCGGCACCGCCGTCGAGCCCGAGGCAGGTCGCGCCTTGATCGAGCTGGTCGGGGACGACCTCTATGAGCTGGCGACCGAAGTCGACAAGCTCGCGATCTGGGCGGCGGGAGAGCGGGTCACCTACGCCGACGTGATCACCCTTGTCGCCGCCCGCGCGGAGGGATCGAACTTCGCGCTCACAGACGCTTGGGGGAGCCGCGACGTGGCCGGGGTCCTCGAGGCCTCAGAGGCGCTGCTCGAGCACACCGGCGATCCTCGTTCGAAGACGATTCCGCGGATCGCCGGCATGTTGACGAATCACGTCTCGCGCATCCGTACGTGCCAGGCTCTCGAGACCGAGGGACTGTCCTCGAAAGACGCCGCGGCCCGCATGAAGCAGCATCCCTTTTACGTGCAGAAGCTCTACGCCCAGGCGCGCAACTTCAGCGCCGACGAGCTTCGCGACGTGACGATTCGGCTTGCCGAGCTCGACCACGCGCTCAAAGGAGGCTCGCGGCTCTCCGCCGACCTCGAGCTCGAACGTGCGCTGATCGACGTCACACAGCGCCGTGACGGCGCACCCGCTGACTTATTTCGCGGGTGAGACGAGGCGTGCAGCCTGCGACTTCTTGCGCGCCGCAGCGTTGCGATGCAAAGCGCCTCGGGTGACAGCGCGATCGACCAGCTTGACGAGGCTCTTGTATTCCGCGTCGATCGTTGCAGCGTCACCTTCGGCGACCGTCGCGGCCAAGCGCTTCGTCAGCGTCTTGATCGTCGACTGATAGCGCAGGTTCTCGAGCCGCTCTTCGGCGGCGGTGCGAATCCGCTTCTTCTGTTGTTTGATGTTCGCCATGTCGTAAAAACGCCCGCAGTAGCGGGCCGTCAGATCCTAGCAAAGGCTGCAGGAATCGGCTCTCACCTGACCGGGCGGCCGCGTATCGTGGGCCCTGCGTGGACGCGGTGACGATACCTCCCGAGGGCCGCCGGCGGCCACGACTCGCTCGTTCGACGGCAATTTTCTCGCTTTCAACGGGGCTCTCGCGCGTGCTCGGCCTCGTTCGCGAGATCGTCGCGTCCTACTACTTCGGCACGAGCGGGAGGATCAACGCGTTCACGATCGCGTTCCAGATCCCGAACCTGGTGCGCGCGCTGGTCGCCGATGCCGCGCTCTCATCGGCGTTCGTGCCGGTGTTCAGCGACCTGATCGAGCAGGGGGAGCGCAAACGAGCCTGGCGCCTCGCCTCGAGCCTCTTCTGGCTGATGCTCCTCGGGCTGACGGCCCTGACGGCGCTCTTCATCATCGTCGCGCCCTGGATCATCGGCATCTTCGGCCATCCAGGCAACGATCGCCCGCTCGCGGTCGGCCTGTCACGAGTGCTGTTCCCGATCGTGGGCCTGCTCGGCCTGTCCGGAATCGTCGTCGGAATCCTCAACACGTACGACCACTTCACCGTCCCCGCGCTCTCGCCGGTCTTTTGGAACCTCGCGATCATCATCGGCCTCGTGATCGGCGTCCCTCAGGCGCACTCGATGAACACGAAGCTCTACATCTACGCGGTCTCGATCCTTGTCGCCACGGTGATCCAGACGCTGCTGCCGATGCCGTGGCTGCGGGGCCTCGATCGCGGCGAGGAGCGTCTGCGGGTCGTCCTCGACTGGCGCGACCCGATGATCAAGCGCACGTTCAAGCTGATGATCCCGGTCACGCTCGGGCTCGGCCTGATCAACGTCAATGCCCTGATCGACACCATCTTCGCCTCGCGCCTGATCGATGGCACCCATGCGCCGACCGCGATCAACAAGGCGTTCCTGATCTACATGCTCCCGCAGGGCATGTTCTCCGTCGCGATTGCGACCGTGCTCTTCCCGTCGCTCTCACGCCTCGCGGCCCGTGGCGATCTGGACGGCTTCCGCGAGACGGTCGGGCGCGGACTCCGGCAGATCGCGTTCCTGCTGATCCCTGCCGCGGCGATCAGCGCTGTGCTCGCCACTCCGATCGTCCGGATCCTCTACCAGTACGGCGCCTGGAAGCCCGATCAGACGCCGCGGGTCGCCGCCTGCCTCGCCGCCTTCAGCGCGGGCCTTGTCTTCAACGGCGCGATGCTGATGCTGAACCGTGCGTTCTTCAGCCTCCAGTCGAACTGGATCCCGACAGTCGTCGCGCTCGGGAACCTGTTCTTGAACGCCCTGCTCGACCTTGCGTTCTACCGCCTTGGAACGTGGGGAATCCCGCTCGCGACCGCGGTCGTCAACATCGTCGGAACGGGCGCGCTAGTGGTTCTGATGCGCCGCCGGCTCGGTGGGATCGAAGGCACGAAGACGGCGCTCGCCGTCTCCCGGATCGTGATGGCGTCCGCGGCCCTCGCAGCCGTTGCCTATGGCGTGTGGAAGCCACTCGACTCGGCGCTCGGCCACTCGCTGCCAGGCCAGTTCGGTGCGCTCATTCCCTCGCTCGCCGCAGCATTGCTCGCCTACCTGGCCGCGAGCCGGGCGCTCGGCGTGCGCGAGCTCGGCCCGCTGCTTTCGATGGTGCGTGGGCTAACGCGGCGCTGAGCCGCCCGGGATGGCCCGGCGGCGATCTACGATCGTCCAGAGTCATGGACCAGAAGCAGATCCGCAACTTCTCGATCATCGCGCACATCGACCATGGCAAGTCGACGCTCGCCGATCGCATTCTCGAGCTGACGCACGCCGTCTCGAAGCGCGACATGCGCGCGCAGGTGCTCGACTCGATGGATCTCGAGCGCGAGCGGGGAATCACGATCAAGGCCCAGGCGGTGCGGGTCGAATGGAAGGGCCATCAGCTGAATCTGATCGATACGCCCGGTCACGTGGACTTCACGTACGAGGTCTCGCGCTCGCTCCAGGCCTGTGAAGGAGCCTTGCTCGTCGTCGACGCTGCCCAGGGGATCGAGGCGCAGACGCTTGCGAATGCCTATCTCGCGATCGAGAACAACCTCGAGATCGTCCCGGTCGTGAACAAGATCGACCTGCCGCAGGCCGATCCGGAGAATGCATCGCGTCAGGTCTCCGAGCTGATCGGCGGCTCTCCCGAGGACGTCCTGCGCATCTCTGCGAAGACCGGCCAAGGCGTCGAGGCGGTGCTCGACGCGATCATCGAGCGGATCCCGCCACCCGTCGGCGATCTCGCCGCACCGCCGCGGGCATTGATCTTCGACTCGTCCTACGACCAGTTCCGCGGCGTCGTCGCGTTCGTGCGCGTCGTCGACGGCGAGTTCCGGGCCCGAGACGATCTGCTCGCGATGGCGCTCGGAACGCGATTCGAGGCGCAGGAGATCGGAGTCATGTCGCCGGTCATGCGTCCGGTCGAGAAGCTCTCCGCCGGCGAGGTCGGCTACGTGATTACCGGGCTGAAGGAGGTCTCGGAGCTCCGCGTCGGCGACACGCTGACGGCCGAGCGGGACGGGGCCACCGAGCCGTTGCCGGGCTACAAAGAGGTCAAGCCGATGGTGTTTGCCGGGCTCTTCCCGACGGACTCCGACGACTACCCGGAGCTGCGCGACGCGCTCGAGAAGCTGAAGCTGAATGACGCGGCGCTCTTCTACGAACCCGAGACGTCGCTTGCGCTCGGCTTCGGCTTTCGCTGCGGCTTTCTCGGGCTGCTGCACATGGAGATCGTGCGGGAGCGGCTGGAGCGCGAATTCGACCTCGATCTGCTCGTGACAGCGCCCAACGTGGCCTACCGCGTGCGCGCGCAGAACGACACCGAGTGGAAGGAGGTGCATACCCCTTCGGACATGCCGGATGCCCTCGACGAGGTCGAAGAGCCGTACATCAAGGCCTCGATCATCGTCCCGAAGGAGTACGTCGGCTCGGTGATGGAGCTGTGCAACGAGCGGCGCGGCCGTTTCGACCACATGGAATACCTCTCCGAAGAGCGCGTCCACCTGATCTTCGAGCAGCCGCTCGCCGACATCGTGCTCGACTTCTACGACCAGCTGAAATCGCGGACAAGGGGCTACGCCAGTTTCGACTACGACTTCATCGGCTTCAGGCCCGGGAACCTTGTGCGCGTGGACGTGCTGGTCGGCGGTGACTCGGTTGACGCGCTGTCGCTGATCGCGCATCGTGACTTCGCCTACGACCGCGGACGCTTGCTGGTCGACAAGCTGCGCCAGGAGATCCCACGCCAGATGTTCGACGTCGCGATCCAGGCAGCGATCGGCTCGCGCGTGATTGCGCGCGAGACGGTGAAGGCGAAGCGCAAGGACGTGATCGCGAAGTGCTACGGCGGCGACATCACGCGCAAGCGGAAGCTGATCGAGAAGCAGAAGGAAGGCAAGAAGCGCATGAAGCGCGTGGGGGCCGTCGAGGTGCCGCAGGAGGCGTTCCTCGCCGTGCTGAACCTGAACAACACAGGCTCGGCGTCTCGGAAATGAGCGTCCCGCGCACCGGTGCGCCGCATCTCTACGTCCACCTGCCGTTCTGTGCCCATCGCTGTGGGTATTGCGACTTCGTCACGGCCGTCGGTCGTCTGGCCGACCACGGACGCTACGTCGAGGCGCTTGTTTCCGAGCTCGGGCTCGAGGGCCACTCGCTCTCGCCCCGGCTCGAGTCGATCTTCCTCGGGGGTGGGACTCCGACGTTTACCGAGCCGGCCTCCCTCGAGCGCCTCCTGGCTGCACTGCCCGACGCTGACGAGGTGACGATCGAGGCAAACCCCGAAACCGTCACGCCTGAGCTGGCGCAGCTCTTGCGCCGAAATCGTGTCAATCGTGTGTCGATTGGTGCGCAGAGCTTCCACAGGCCGTTGCTGGACGTGCTCGATCGTGTTGCCGGCCCAGACGACGTCCGCCGCGCGGTCTATCTTCTTCGCGATGCCGAATTTGACAACATCTCGCTCGATCTCATCTACGGGATTCCGGGCCAGAGCGCCTCCGAGCTCGAATGCGACCTCGCCGAAGCTCTGGCGCTCGAGCCCGAGCACATCTCCGCCTACGAGCTGGAGGCAAAGCCGGGCACGCGCTTCACGCACGCCCACGGAAGCGAGCTCGAGCGGCAGGCGGAGTCGATGGAGTCCTATTTCGAGCTGGTCGTCCAGACGCTGACGCGCGCCGGTTACCGGTGGTACGAAACGGCAAATTTCTGCCGAGCCGGGAAGTTTGCCGCCGGTCGTGAGCTGCGATCGCGTCATAACCTGGGCTACTGGCTCGGGCATGACTACCTCGGACTCGGCGTGGGAGCAGTCAGCACAATTGAGGGTCGGCGGTGGCGGAACGCTCCGTCGCTCGCTGGCTACTGCAAGGCGCTCGCCGCCGGTGAGAGGCCAAAGCGTGAGCTCGAGGAGCTCTCGGGCGAGGTGCGGGAGAGCGAGCGGATCATGCTCGCACTCCGCCTCGACCAGCCGCTTCCGCTCGCAGGCCTCGAGCATGCGATCGACGCCGACGGCGTCGCCCGGCTCGAGCGCCTCGGCCTGGCCGAGCGAGGGGCGGAGACGCTCTCGTTGACCGCACGCGGCCGCTTCCTCGGCGACGGCGTGACAGCGTCGCTGCTCGCGTAGCCAGCGCGTCGTACCATGAGCACGTGGACCTGCCTCTGACCGATCGGCAGCGCGAGATCCTCGGCCGGATCGTCGAGGAGTACGTCGCGACGAGTCAACCCGTTGGCTCGAAAGCGCTGGTCGAGCGCACCGGGCTCGACGCGTCGTCATCGACGGTGCGAGCGGAGCTGGCCGAGCTCGAGCGGTTGGGCCTCTTGACCCATCCGCATACTTCGGCGGGCCGGATTCCGACCGAGGCTGGATATCGGGTCTACCGCGACCAGTTGCTCGCACGCCCTGAGCCCCGCCCGGAGGAGTTTCCGCTCGGGTTGGCATCGGCGCGCGCCGAGGTCGAGGAGGCGCTCCAGACAACCACCGAAATGCTTTCGCGACTGACGAGACTGCTCGCCCTGGTTTCGGCGCCACCACTCGAATCCGCCACCGTCCGCCATATCGAGGTGCTGCCGTTGCAGCCGAACGTCGTGATGGTTGTCGTGATCACGTCGACGGGAGGCGTCTCGAAGCAACGGTATGCCTACCCAACACCTGTTGATCCGGGACTCGTCACCTGGGCCGGCGACTACCTCGGCGAGCGCCTGACCGGCGTTCGGCTGCGGTCGCGCCTGCTTCGCCGTGCCTTCGAGGAACCGGGGCTTTCGGCTCGTGAGCGCGCGTTTCTCGAAGCGATCCGTGGCGCCTTCGACGCCGTGGAGGAGGATCGGCAGCTGTACGTCGGAGGCGCCGCGAGCCTGCTCGACGACCTGCGGGTCGAGGAGATCGGCGCCTATCGGAGCCTGATCGATGCGCTCGAGAAGCGGGCCGCGCTCCTCGCCGTGCTCGCGCAGTCGATCGACCTCCGCCGCCCCTTCGTGCGCGTCGGGGACGAGCTCGAGCCTTCCGGGCTTCGCGAGCTTGCGCTCGTTGGCGCGACCTACGGTTTGGCGAACCAGACGCTCGGCGCGGTGAGCCTGCTCGGCCCGCTCCGGATGGATTACGACCTCGCATTGCGAACAGTCCGCTCCGCGGCGCGCGAGCTTTCGCGGTTCGTGGAAGAGGTCTACGCCGACGAGTGAGTGAGTCGCGTGGCCAGCCCTGGCACCATGTGGCTGATGTCCGCAACCGAGCGCGATTACTACGAGCTGCTCGGCGTCTCCCGTGACGCCGACGAGCAGGAGATCAAGAAGGCCTTCCGGCAGCTTGCGCGGCGGCTTCACCCTGACGTTTCCGAGGAGCCCGAGGCGGAAGTTCGGTTCCGCGAAGTGTCAGAGGCCTACGAGGTACTTTCGAACCCGGAGACGCGCCAGCTGTACGACCGCTACGGGCATGCCGGGCTCCGCTCCGGCGGGTTTACCCCGACGCATTTCAACCTCGGCGACCTTGGCGACCTCTTCTCGACGTTCTTCGGGGACGATCTCTTCGGTGGACGCGGTGGCGGGAGGGCTCACGGCGCGGACGTAGCCGCCGAAGTTCACATCGATCTCGTCGAAGCGGCGCGTGGGACGAAAGTGACCGTGTCCCTCGAGACCGCGGCGACGTGTCGCGCGTGTGCCGGAGATGGGGCTGAGCCCGGGACCGAGGTCGTGACGTGTAAGCGTTGCAACGGGGCGGGTCGCCTGCAGCAGGTTTCGCGCAGCGTCTTCGGTGAGTTCGTTCGCGCCACCGCCTGTCCCGACTGCAGTGGGAGCGGCAGGGTCGCGACGCATCCCTGCGAGATCTGCCACGGCGCCGGCCGGGTCGTCGAGGAGCGCGAGCTCGAAGTCGACATTCCGGAGGGGATTCACGACGGGCAGCGCATCCGGGTCACCGGAGAAGGCCACGCCGGCGTGCTCGGTGGGCGTGCGGGAGATCTCTACGTCGGCGTCCGTGTTCGTCCGGACGAGCGCTTCGTGCGCGAGGGGAACGACATCTTCTCGCAGGTGGATCTCACAATCGGTCAGGCCGCGATGGGCGCAAAAGTGTCAGTCGAGACGCTCGACGGCCCGGTCGAGCTCGAGCTCGATCCAGGCACCCAGCCGGGCGAGGTCAAGGCGCTCCGCGGTCGCGGCATGCCAGTGCTCCAGGGCTTCGGGCGCGGCGATCACCGGGTTCTGATCAACGTCATGGTTCCCCGCCGGCTGACGGATGAGCAACGGCGTCTGCTGGAAGAATTCGAGCAGGCGAGTAACGACGACACCTACAGGCCTGACGAAGGCTTCTTCGACAAGCTGAAGAGCGCCTTCCGCTGATCCGGGCTTCGGTCACGGTTCCGCGCGAGGCGGCGGAAGAGGCACGGGCGCGATTCGTCGAGCTTGCGCCGCAAGGGTTCGAGGAGATCGAGCAGGCGGATGCGGTTGAGCTCGCTGCCTACGGGGAGGCGGGTGAGCGTGTTCGCGATGCGTTTCCGAGCGCGGCTGTGACCGAAGTCGAAATCGGCTGGGAGGAGCGGTGGCGGGAGTTCCATCGGCCCGTCCAGGTCGGCCCGCTCTGGATCGGCCCACCGTGGGAGCAGGCAGGTTCGGGGACGCTTGCCGTCGTGATCGACCCGGGCCGCGCATTCGGAACGGGTGCGCACGCGACCACGCGGCTTTGCCTCGAACTGCTGCTGGAACTGTCACCGGGAAGCCTGCTCGACGTCGGTTGCGGCTCGGGTGTCCTTTCGATTGCTGCGACCAAGCTCGGATTCGCGCCGGTGACGGCAGTGGATTCGGATGTCGCTGCTGTCGAAGCGACCAGAACGAACGCAGCCGCGAACGGCGTTTCGCTCGAAACAGCGCAACTTGACGCACTGAGCGGGGATCTGCCAACCGCCGAGACGGCAGTGGCGAACATCGCGCTCGTTGCCGTCGAAGCGCTCGCCCCGCGTCTCGTGGTCGATCGCTTGATCACGTCTGGCTACCTCGTGCGAGACGATCCGACGATCGCCGCCTTCGTACATGCTGACCGTCGCGAGCTCGACGGCTGGGCTGCAGACCTCTACCTGCGGGCCTGATTTGCACAGAGTTGGCACACCTGCCTCGTATTCCGGCGGCTAACGTGCCAGAAGGGGGCTCGAGGCCCCCATGGGGGAACGCGTGATGTGACGCGCGGACACGGCTGAGAAAGCCGCGACGCCTTTGGCGGCGCGCGTCAGTAGCATCCGCTTGATGGCACGTTTTCAAGTCGATTTCCTTGGCTGCAAGGTCTCGCATGTCGATGCGCACGAGATCCGTGAGCGGCTGCTCGCGGACGGTCACACCCATGTGACCGAAGGCAGCGCCGATGTGGCGGTGATCAGCACGTGCTGCGTCACGAACGAGGCTCTGGCCAAGAGCAGGAAGGCCGCGGCTCGAGCTGCGCGCACGCATCATCGTGTCTACCTGACCGGCTGCGGTGCGAACCTCAACCACCAGTCGTTTGCCGGGCTGCCGGCAAATGTCGTGGTCGTCGCGAAGCGGGCGGAGGAAACGTCAGCCTTTGTCGCCGACGATCTCGGCGCCATCGGCTGCGCCCAGGCTGACACGGGCGTGGATCGCGTTCGCGCGTTTGTGAAGATCCAGGACGGCTGCTCGTTCTCGTGCGCGTTCTGCGTGATCCCGCTCGTGCGCGGTGCCACGCGAAGTCGCACAGCCGAAGCGGTCCTGGGCGAGATCCGGCGCAGGGTCGGTCAGGGTCACCGCGAGGTCGTGCTGACCGGGATCAACCTTGGCTGCTTTCGCGACCGGGCGGCGGGATACGACCTGCCGCTTCTTATTCGCGAGGCAGGAGCGATCCCCGGGCTCGATCGGTTGCGGCTCAGCTCGATCGAGATCAATCACGTCAGCGACAGCCTGATCTCCGCACTGCGTGAGACACCGACGGTGGCTCGTCATCTCCACGTCCCGCTTCAGTCGGGCGACGACCAGGTGCTGCGAGCAATGGGGCGCCGCTACACGGCCGGCGCATTCGTCGGGCGGCTCGAACGGCTGGCAAGCGAGTTCAATCTGACGAGTGACGTGATCGTCGGCTTCCCGGCCGAGAGCGAGACCGCTTTCGCGAACACGCTGCGATCGATCGAGCGAGCCGGGATCACGAAAGTGCACGTCTTTCCCTACTCGCCACGCCCGGGAACCGCAACGGCGGAGGAAGACACGGTTTCCCCGGCCGAGAAGAAGGAACGTGGTGCGCGGCTCCGGGCGCTCTCGCGCGAGCTCGAGCAGCGACGCTGGCAGACGAAGCTCGGCCGGGACGACATCGTGCTCGTCGATCGGCCCGGCCGCGGATACGGCGACGATTACTCGCCGTTTCTGGTCGACGCGCCCGTCGGTGAGCTCGTGCGAGTACGCGCGCAGGCAGTCACCGAGGAGGGCATCCTTGCCGTCGCAGCGTGATGACTGCCTGTTTTGCGACATCGTGCGCCGGGGAACGTACGTGGCGAAGACGAAGGGATTCGTCGCGATCAACGACATCAACCCGCAGGCCGAGGTGCACATCCTGATCATCCCCGAAGATCACGTCGACACCTTCCGTGACATCTCCGAGTTCACTGCCAAGCAGGACAAGCGGATGCTCGACTTCATCGCGGATACGGCGCGGGAAGCAGGCCTGGCCGACTACCGCGTGATCGTGAATGTCGGGCCGAGCGCCGGGCAGACCGTGTTCCATCTGCACTGGCACATCCTTGGCGGCGGCGCGGTTCACGAGCAGCTTCCCGCATCGATGGCGACGGCGGTGACCGAGCCATGAGCCTGATCGCCCAGATCGAAGCGGACGTCAAGGAGTCGATGCTCGCGCGCGATGGGGACCGTCGCGACGCGCTGCGCCTGATCCTCTCGAGCCTGCGCTCGGCCGAGAAGGACCTCCAGCGGCCGCTGACGAACGACGAGGAGCTTCAGGTTCTTCAGCGCGAGCGAAAGCGCCGGCAAGAGGCCGCCGAGGCGTTTCGTGCTGCCGGCCGCGACCAGCAGGCAGACGGTGAGGAGGCCGAGCTGGCGATCCTCCAGGAATTCATGCCCGAGCCCGTCTCGGAGGAGGAGCTCGAACGGATCGTCGATGACGCAATCGCCGAGACAGGCGCGACGAACATCCGTGATATGGGCCGAGTGATGGCCGACGTGATGCCCCAGATCGCAGGCCGGGCCGATGGGTCCGCCGTCGGTCAGCTCGTGCGCGAAAAGCTCGCCTAGAGATTCGAGCCTCGAATCTCGATTCGCGGTCGCTCCAACGGCCCCCAAGGGGCACGCGGGCCCCTGAAATCACGCTATCGCGAATTAAGTGCCGTGTCTGTGCCGGAAGCGCGCCGAATGTGTGACGAACTGTGCGCAGACCTACACTGAGGCTGTGCATGAAGTTCTGGATGTCTCAAACGCTGTCGCAGTCGAGCTTGCCGGGCTCGGCGACGGTGTGCTCGAAACGCTCCGGGATCGCCTCAACTGCACGATCCACCTGCGCGGCAACCAGCTGACGCTCGACGGAGATGACGCCGACGTCGCCTCTGCGCGGGAGGCGATCGACGAGCTCGTCGATCTGGTCGAGGGCGGCCATCAGATCGGGCCACACACCGTCGACGCCGTGCTCGGGGCGCGGGGGAGCGAGCAGAGCGTCCGCGATGTCCTCGACGACGTCGTCTGGAGGCATCGAGGCAAGAAGATCGCGCCGAAGACGGTCACGCAGAAGGCATACGTCGATGCGATTCGCAACCAGACGATCACCTTCGGGATCGGCCCTGCCGGAACGGGAAAGACCTACCTCGCGATGGCGCTCGCCGTCGCGGCGCTCCAGGAGCGCCAGGTCGCCCGGATCATCCTCACTCGACCAGCGGTCGAAGCCGGAGAGCGGCTCGGCTTCCTTCCTGGCGACATGCTCGCCAAGGTCGATCCCTACCTGCGGCCGCTGTTCGACGCGCTCTACGACATGATGGAAACCGAGAAGGCGAACACGTATCTGGAGCGCGGCACGATCGAGGTCGCCCCGCTCGCCTTCATGCGCGGCCGCACGCTGAACGACAGCTTCATCATCCTGGACGAAGCGCAGAACACCTCGCCCGAGCAGATGCAGATGTTCCTCACGAGGCTCGGTTTCGGATCGAAGGTCGTGGTCACGGGCGACGTCACCCAGGTCGATCTGCCGCGCGACCAGGCCTCCGGCCTGATCCAGGTCCAGGACATCCTGGGCGCGGTCGACGGGATCTCGTTCATCCGCTTCGGCAACCAGGACGTCGTGCGCCACAAGCTCGTGCAGCGGATCGTCGAGGCCTACCGACAGCACGCCGAGGACACCGGCACCGAACGGAAGCGGTAATGGTCTCGATCGAGGTCGACAACCGCAGCGGCGTCGAGGTCGACCAGGCGGCAGCCGTGGAGCTTGCCGCCGCGGTCCTGGGTGCCGAGGGCGTCGATGCGGGCGAGCTCGGCCTGGCGTTCGTCGGCCCGGAAGAGATGCGCGAGCTGAAGCGCGATCACCTCGGAATCGACGAGGCGACCGACGTCCTCTCGTTCCCGATCGACGGACGCGACGAGCTGCCAGAGGGCATGCCCCGGGCGCTCGGTGACGTGATCCTCTGCCCGCAAGTTGTCGGAGAGGCGTGGCGGGCGCCGCTCACGCACGGGCTGCTCCACCTGCTCGGCTACGACCACGGAGCGGCGATGGAAGCGCGCGAGCAGGCCCACGCCTCGTGAGCTCCTGGCGCCCGCCCACCATCTTCGACTCCTTCAACTACGCGTTCGAAGGAATCATCCACGTGCTTCGCACACAGCGAAACATGCGGATCCACTTCGTCGTCGCGATCGCCGTGATCGTGCTCGCGCTCACGGTCGCCGTGTCGAGGATCGAGCTGATCGCGCTGCTGATCTCGATCACCTTCGTGCTGATCGCGGAGATGATCAACTCCGCGATCGAGGGTGCGATCGACGTCGCAACGACGAGCTTCGATCCGCTCGCGAAGCTGGCAAAAGACGTTGCCGCAGGCGCCGTGCTGATCGCCAGCCTGAACGCGGTCGCAGTCGGCTATCTCGTCTTCTCGGCACGTGTCGCCACTCGCTCGGCGCGACTGCTCGACCGGCTCCGCGACGCTCCGGCCGAGCTGACGATCTTCGCGCTCGTCGTCACGATCGCAGGCGTGATTGGAACGAAGGCGTGGAGCGGCCGCGGCACTCCACTACGGGGCGGCCTCCCGTCTGGGCACGCCGCGATTGCGTTCGCAGGCTGGATCGCCGCGACCTACATCGCCGGATCCCAGCATCGCTTCCTCGTCTCGTCCGTCGTGCTCTTGCTCGCACTGCTCGTTGCCCAGACCAGGGTCGAGTCGGGTGTGCACTCGGTGTTCGAGGTTCTGCTCGGCGCCATGCTCGGCACGTTGACCACTCTCGCTCTCTTCCAGCTGGCCGGATGAGCGATCTCGTCGAGAAGGCGGTCGCGGCTGCCGCCCGGGCCTACGCGCCCTACTCCAACTACCTCGTCGGCGCGGTCGTTCGAGCGCGCGACGGCCGTGAGTTCACCGGCGTGAACGTCGAGAACGCGGCGTACCCGCTCGGGATCTGCGCCGAAAAGACTGCGATCGCCGCGGCCGTCGTCGCAGGCTGCCGTCCGGGCGATCTCGAGGCGATCGGGATCACGGCCTCACCGTGCGGCGGCTGTAGGCAGTGGCTCCACGAGTTCCGAATCGGCGAGGTGAGCTATCGCGGCGACGACGGCGAGATCCGCACCGTCACGCCCGCCGACCTCCTGCCGGACACGTGGAACCTCCCCGAATGAGGTCGGGGTTCGTCGCGGTCGCAGGCCGCCCGAACGTCGGCAAGTCGACTCTCGTCAATGCGTTGACCGGCGAGAAGGTCGCGATCGTCTCGCGCATCCCGCATACGACCCGGCACCGGATCCGGGGTGTCTGGACGAGTGACGAGGCCCAGCTGATCCTCGTCGACCTTCCGGGCTG